>CAZHZL010000005.1:0-61040 GCA_964537245.1 uncultured Oscillospiraceae bacterium | reverse complement strand
GTCCTTTCATATAATCGCAGCCCTCTGTGTTGCCAAAATGTATTATGCAGTCATTCGCTTCACCGAAACGACTGATTCAAACAAATAGCAGTAAATCCTTGTGTTGCAAGGCTTTTAAGGAATTTTATCAGGTGCTGAAAAAATATTGTTAGATTGTGAAATACTCAAAAATTATTTTAAGAAATTAGTTTTAAATATTCATCTAACTGCTTTTCTTCCAATTCTGAAATAAAGTCTGCAAATGGTTTTAAATCGTCATTAACTGCATACTGTTCCAATGCGTTATAATAATCGAGTCTTTTTTCTTTATCAACTGAAACAGGTAAAAATCCTTGCGACATCAACTGATAATTCATAAGCAGTCTGCTTGTTCTACCGTTACCGTCTATAAATGGATGAATACGAACAAATTCTGCATGTGTCCATGCTGCAAGCTCTATTGGATTTAAATCAGACTTATTTTTTATATCTTCATAGAATCCTTTAATTTGAATATACATTTCATTTCCGGCAGGTGGTGTAAAGCCTGCTCCGCTTATACGAACTTCTTGGTTTCTGTATATACCGCCGACAATTATATTCTCAGTAAGGATTGCATGAAGGTCTTTTACTATATTTTCAGTTAATAGTTTGTCTTCTTTTATGCACTTTTTAACATACTCATAGGCCTTTTTGTGATTGATTACTTCATATATCTCACGAAGCTCTTTGCCACCGATTGAAATACCATCCTCTAATACAACCTTTGTTTCCATTAGTGTAAGAGTGTTTCCTTCAATGGCTGTTGAATTGTGTGTAAATCTCAGTTCAAAATCTTTTTCATATGAAGAAAGCGTAACAGTATCTATTTTGTGTTTATTTTGTTCATATTTTATTTTTTTCTCTAAAATTTTTTCAAAATCCATACTATCCTTCCTTTCTTATAAATTCACACATAGCTTTTATGTTTTATATAGTATATCATATTTTGAATAAAATTACAAGATTTTTTCGAAAATTTTCAATATAATGTGCTGAAAATTATAATAAGTGTCTTAAAGTTGCTTGTTTTTTGTGTATTGTTTTTAAGAAACTTGATTGAAATAATGAGAGTTTCTTCATAAACTCCATTGACTTTTTGTAAAGAGTATGCTATACTTTTATAAAGGTGGTAGATAAAATGAAAAGATTTGCTATTGAAAAATTAAAAAAATGGAAAGAAAAAGAAAATAAAAAACCGCTTATAATAAGAGGTGCAAGGCAAGTTGGAAAGACTTGGATAATGAAAGAATTCGGTAGTCTTTACTATGAAAACTGTATTTATATAAATTTTGATAAAAATCAGATTATGAATGAACTTTTTAAAAGAGACTTGGATGTTTTTCGTATTATAAAAGGAATAGAACTTGTTTATAATACAAAAATTAATCCCGATAATACTTTGCTGATTTTCGATGAGGTTCAGGAAATTCCTGAGGCTCTTTCAAGTCTTAAATATTTTTATGAAAATGCACCGCAGTATCAGATTATAGCAGCAGGTTCATTGCTTGGTGTAGCACTTCATCATGGTACATCTTTTCCTGTTGGGAAAGTTGATTTTATGGATTTATATCCGCTTTCCTTCAAGGAGTTTCTATGTGCTGTGGGAAAAGAAAATCTTGCAGATTTGCTTAGTGAAAAAGATTTTGAAATGGTAAATGTTTTTAAAAACGAATATACAGACTTGCTAAAAGAATATTACTATATCGGTGGTATGCCTGAAGCTGTTAATGATTATGTTCAAAATGGAGACTTTTCAAGAGTACGCGAAATTCAAAAGCAGATATTGTCAGCATATGAGCTTGATTTTTCAAAGCATGCGCCGGCTAATGAAGTGCCTCGTATAAGAATGCTATGGAATTGTATTCCGTCACAGCTTGCAAAAGATAATAAAAAATTTATTTACGGATTAATAAGGGAAGGTGCGAGAGCAAAAGAGTATGAAACAGCACTTCTGTGGTTGACAGATTGTGGTCTTATTCATCAGCTTCGACGTGTAACTAAACCCAATATACCTTTAAAAGCTTATGAGGATATGAAAGCATTCAAGTTGTATATGTCAGATGTAGGACTTCTTTCGTGCTTGACAGATCTTGATACTGCGACATTGGTGAAAGGAAATGATATTTTCACAGAGTTTAAAGGTTCACTTACTGAGCAGTTTGTTTTACAACAATTAAAGACACTTGAGAATGTTCCTGTGTATTATTGGACAAATAATAATGGGAACGCAGAAATTGATTTTGTTATTCAGTTAAAAGGCAATGTGATTCCGATAGAAGCGAAAGCTTCTGTTAATCTGAATGCTAAAAGTCTTAAAGTTTACAGAGAGCTTTTTTCGCCTGATTTATCTGTGCGTACTTCAATGGCAGATTATATAGAACAGGAGAAATTAATCAATCTCCCGCTTTATGCTATTGAAGAAATTGGGGAGTTGATATAGTTTTACGGTTTTATTTCTGCTTTCCTTTAAGATATTTTTTGGTGATGTAGAGAAAGGGAATTCTTGACTATTGAAACAACTGCAAAAAGATTAAATTAAATACTTTGAGAAAATACATTCTATAAAGTAGACTTATCTTCACTTAATTTATTAACTTATAAAGGAGTATAATGCAATGAAAGGTAATGTTTTGGTAATAGGAAATTCGGGTGTTGGAAAATCAACATTGATAAACGCTGTTTTGGGAGAGAAAACAGCAAAAACGGGTTGGGGAACTAAAGGTACAACTGATAAATTAGAAATTTATGAAAATGAATCCATTCCTTTCCGTATTATTGATACGATAGGTTTTGAATCTTCGTTTATAAAAAAAATCAAAGCTATTTATGCGGTGAAAAGTTGGTCAAAGAATAGTGCAAAAGCAGGAAATGAAGATAGTCAAATTAATGTTATTTGGTTTTGTGTGGACGGAACATCCAGTAAACTTTTTGATGAAACAATGAAAAGTTTATATAGTGCTATTTCTATGTGGGAATCAATTCCTGTTATAGTTACGATTACAAAATCCTATTCGGTGCCCGAAAGAGAAAAAAATATTGAAATGGTAAATAATGCATTCTCAAAAAAGAAAAAATATTCTAAAAATCTGAAAAAGGTAATCCCTGTTGTAGCAGCTACATATATGTTAAACGATACCGCATATGCAGCCCCTGAAGGAATAATGGAACTCATCGATGCAACGAATGAGTTAATGCCGGAAGGAATAAAATCATCTGAAATAGATGTTGCAAATTTAAAATTTAACAGAAAAAGATTTTTTGCTCAAAGTATTGTTGCTGCATCAACAACTGCAGCCATTGTGGTAGGTGCGGTTCCAATTCCATACCCGGATGCTATGTTTCTTGCTCCTATTGAAATTGCAGAAGTTAATGCCTTGGCAAAAATATACGGAATCAAGAATGACGAAGAATCAAAAAGATTTTTTAATTCTATTGTTGAAGTAGGTTCAGTTAGTATTGTAGCCAAAGGTGCCATAACTGCATTAAAGGCAATACCTGGAATAAATATAGGTGCAAGCATTTTGAATGCAGTAATAGCAGCTTTTATTGTGGCAGCAATAGGTGAAGGAAGCATATACGTATTTGAACAGATATATTATGGAAATAAGACCGTCAAAGATATTGATTGGGCTACAAAAATTCTTGAATCTCAATTTTCTGCTGAACTCATTAATAAAGCACAAGATGCAATTAAAAGTATATCCGATATTATGGATGATAAGACAATAGTTAAAACTATTTTAGAAGTATTTGCAAAAAAATAAAGTGATTAAAATATTTAATGTATATTATAAAATTACCCCAAAGCGACTGAGCCTTGTAAGCCACTTTGGGGTGGTAGTGTAATTTATATATTCTCATCAATATATTTTTCTAAGGCTTTCCTCGGGATTTTCCAAGTTTTCCCGATACGGAAGCCTTTTAGCTTTCCTGAATTAAGAAGCTTGTATAAAGAATTCTTTCCAATATTAAGGTAATCCATTACCTCGTAGGTTGTTAGGACATCGTATGAGCTTTCAAACATTTAAGTTACCTCCTGTGGGAATTAGTTTAATTTTATTTGTTTATATAATGTTAAAAAAATTAAAACTAATTTGCAAATTCGTTATATAATTCCATTAAAGTAGGTATACCAAATTTAAAAAACTCCATATCACGACGAGGAATCGTTATGTATGAAGCTTCAATCTCATCAAATTTTTCTTTTATTCGTTTAACTTTATCTTTTCCATATAGGTTATTAAATTCTTCAGTAGCAAGAAAACCATGTCTTAATGAGTTACAGTAAGATACAAATTCTCCCATAAATTCCAGTGTGGGTTTTCTGTATTCCGAAATTTTAAGTTGTTCTTTTAGTTCGCTGAGCGTATATATTTGACCGCTACCAAAAAACTTCGGTAAGTAGTACGTATATAGTTCATTACCTATTTCGTCAGCATATTCAAAAAACTCTTCAATGGTGAATATTCTGTATTTCTTTTGAAACTCTTTTATTTTTTTTATCCTGACATCGTATTTCAACCCGTAATATATTCTTAGCTCTCTTTAAGTCCTCATTTGAAAATACGGTTTTTTTGTCATTTTCTTTTTTCATCTGCTTATATTTATCGTATATTGAAATCTCAACTGTATTTTTATTGTATACTGTAAAGCCATCTTTTAAAAGCCTGTTATTTTTTTCAGTACGCACTTTCATTTTAGAAGGTGCATCGCCTCTTTTTAAAAGACGGATATATGCTTTAACTTGTTCACGATTGTCTAATATGGCATTAAAGCAAAAGTCAATTCTTTTAAGAGAACAGTTTGCAAGTTTAGGGAGTAACTTTGTTTTTTCTTTCAATAATTCGTTAACAGCTTTTTCAAGCTTTTTATATTTGTTTACATCAAAAAGACCTACATAGTTATCGTTATGTAAAACCCTATATGGGGAAATCCGATAAGTAAGACTATAAGAATGATAGTTTTCTTTTTTAATATAGTGCATACGAATTGTGATTCCTTTATCAGATAATCCGTAGTATAGCATAGTGTTGTTTTCAGCTTTCCAGTTATTGTCTTTTTTTAATTCGTTTTGTAGCTCGAAGTATTCTTTGTTAGTAAGTGTTTTTATAGTTTCAAATGTATGTATAAACATAATATTTATCTCCTTTTCATTTAACATTTTTGGTAAATATAAATATCTTAAATAAGCCAGTAATTTTATTCTTATAAGGTAAAATATTAAAAAGTTATTTTAGCTTTTTTTAGCTTATATAGCTTATATAGCTTATATATGAAAGCCCGCTGTGGTCGTGATACATTTTTTAAGATTCTTTATAATTATGTTATAAAAAAATTAAGTTATAAATTTTTATACAAGAGTTGGTTTTTTGGAAAAAGAAGATATATATTATATTTTTGAAAAAACAAAATTAAAAATTTCAGGAGGAAAATAATTGTTTCAAAATCCAAAATTTATTACAAAGGGAGTAAGTGAAGGTATAGATTTGCTCCTTCAACTTTTTATGTGGCAGTGCATTGAAGAAATGTCGGAGCCTAAAGATTATCTTCAGGTGTTTGAATTAACACTTGAAGACAACAAACAAAAAATAATACATTCTCAGGAACAACCTAAATTTAAGAGGGAGTATCTGCTCGGAATAGCGGATGCCCCTATTTTTATTGGAAAAATCTTCGTAATTGATGACGGAGACCATTCAACGATGCTGCTTGCATCAGAATATTGAAAATAAGAAAGGAATTCTAAAAAATGAAAGAAAAAGAAATTGAAATCTGCGAAATATGCGGAAAAGAATTAAGTAAAGAAGAAATAAACGAATTTGACGGAAAAATTTTATGCAAACATTGCTTAGACAATGAAACTTCAATATGCGAAAGATGTCATACACGAATATGGAATGACGACAGTCATGGTGATGAATATGTAGTGTTATGTAAAAGCTGTTATAACAACTATTATACCCGCTGTGGTGATTGCGGTTGTATCATACATCTTGATAACGCAAATTATCTTAATGGGTGCGATACACCATACTGTGATGAATGCTTTGACGAAATGGAAGACAATTCAGCTATACATGACTACAATTACAAACCATACCCCATATTCTACGGCAAAGATTCGTTGTATTATGGAGTAGAACTTGAGGTTGATTGTGGCGGAGAAATATCTGAAAATGCTGAAAAAATTGAAAATATCGGAAACGAAGATGCAGACCATATCTATTGTAAACATGACGGAAGCATAAATAACGGTTTTGAAATTGTATCTCACCCCATGACACTTAACTACCACTACAGTGATATGAACTGGAAAGAAATATTCGAAAAAGCGGTTTCATTGGGATATAAATCGCACAATACATCAACTTGTGGACTTCATATACATATTAACCGTAAAGCATTTGGAGAGAACTACGATGAACAGGAATTAGCTATTGCAAGAGTGGTGAATTTTGTTGAATCTCATTGGAATGAACTTGTTAAGTTTTCAAGAAGACATATAGATAATCTTATGCGTTGGGCAAGCAGATATGGAATAGTAGAAAACATTAAAAATACTTATGATAAAGCTAAAAAAGGAAATTTAGGGAGATATGTAGCAGTAAACTTATTTAATTCAAATACTGTTGAAATTCGTATATTCAGAGGTACTCTTAATATAGATACTTTTTATGCTACATTACAGTTAGTAGACGAGATTTGCAAATGTGCAATAAATATGAGCGATTATGAATTCGAAAAGATGAGTTGGCTTGACTTTGTTTCTAAAATCAATAAGGAAGAAAAGCCTGAACTTATAAAATATTTAAAATTAAAACAGCTTTATGTAAATGAGCCGGTAGGAACGGAAGGTGAAGTGTAATGTGCAGTCTATTCGGATTTTACAATTATTCAAAAAGTGATATAAAAGGGCTTTTAGAACTTACAAACAAATTAGCTCAGGAAGCGACCATAAGAGGCACCGATGCAACAGGAATTTCATATAACTATAATAATAATCTCGTTATACATAAAGAGCCTAAAAGTGCATATAAAATGAAATTTAAACATCCTGAGAACACAATAGCTGTTATGGGCCACACAAGGCATTCAACACAAGGAAGCGAAAAGAAGAACTTCAATAATCACCCCTTTATGTGGAAGTGCAAGAATAGCCGCTTTACACTTGCGCATAACGGAATAATTTCAAATGATGACCGTTTAAGAAAAGAATACAAAATACCAAAAACTAAAATTGAAACAGACAGTTATATTGCAGTTCAGCTAATAGAAAAGAAAAAACAGCTTGATAACGAAAGCATAAAATTTATGTCTGAAAATGTGCACGGTAGTTTTACTTTTTCAATATTAGATGACAAAAATACTTTATATCTTATAAAAGGAGATAATCCACTCTCAATTATTCATTTTCCAAAATATAAGCTATATGTATATGCTTCAACAGATGAAATACTTTGTAAGGCGATTTTGGGCACAAATTTATTCAAAGAAATAAAGCAAGGAAACTTTGAAGAGATTGAAATAAATTCCGGTGAAATCCTTATAATATGCACTTGTGGTAAAATATTAAGAGATAAATTCAAATATACCGATTACAGCTATTGCGGTCTTTTTGATTGGAGCAGATATGAACACAATTTTTTTGAAGATGACAGCGATTACATAACAGACTTAAAAAGCGTATCCAAATATTACGGTTATGAGCCTGATGATATAGATGTGCTTATAGAGGAAGGATTTTCTCCGGAAGAAATAGAAGAATTTATATACACATAAGGAAGTGATGAGAATTAAAACTTTCATAAGAAGAGCAGTGCTTTTAGTGCTTGATGTATTGGTAGAGTTATACGCATCAAGTAAGGGCGGAGGCGGTAAAAAGGGCAAATAATGGGATAAAAAACATAAAACCAACAAATTTTATTCCCTTAACTTGACTTTTCCTTTAACAGTATAATATAAAATAAACTTATAAAGTTAAAGGAGAACACAAAAAATGAATGATAAAAAATTAAAAGAACTTTTACAAAATCCGGAAGTAGCTGACATAGTTTTGCTTGCCATTGATAAGGAATACACTGATGCATTAAAACTTGTTGAGATTTTAATGAACAATGTTGATAATAATAAAGATAGGGATTTACTAACTATAATCTTCTTACAGCTACTTGCTTTAGCCGGATATGGAGAAATAGCTTCTTTTTTGCTTGAAGCATTACTTAAAAATTTAAAATTTTACAGCAAAGCAAGAAAGTTATGTAAAAGAACAATAAAAAGTATTAATATCAAATAACTTATCCCCGACAGGCGAAATGCTTGTCGGGGATTTTATGGTGTCATTAAAGGTGTACTTTAAATGACACCATAAAAAGAGCAAAAAACAAGTTGATTTTGTGTCCTTTAAGGTTAAAAAACAATTTTCGGATATATCCTTAAATGTTTTGACCTTTAAGGACACTATATTTTTTTATAGGGGGTGATACTTATAGATAGTAGAGTTTATTATTACGCTCGTGTAAGCACTAAGGATCAAAATCTTGCACGACAAATTGAAGCTTTTAAAAATCTTGGTGCAACAGACAGAGAAATTATATGCGATAAAGAATCCGGAAAAAATTTGGAGCGAACAGGATATAAGGCTCTAAAAACTACACTGTTGCGAAGTGGTGATACTTTGATTGTAAAATCGTTGGACCGACTCAGCAGAAACAAATCTGATATAAGAAATGAATTGCAATATTTCAAAGATAACGGTATAAGATTAAAAGTTATAGATCTGCCAACAACTATGATGAATTTACCCAAAGGTCAGGAATGGGTTTTTGAAATGGTTAATAATATACTGATTGAAGTGCTTGGTACAATAGCAGAACAAGAGCGACTAACTACTCGTGCCCGCCAAAGAGAAGGAATAGACGCAGCTCGCAGACTTGGGAAACATCTTGGTCGTAAGGCAATAGAAAAGCCGGAAAATTGGAATGAGATTTATTCTGAATGGTTAAATAAGAAGATTACTGCAAAAAAAGCAATGTCTTTGTTGGGTGTAAATAAAAATATATTTTATAAATGGGTAAAGGAAACTTTTTATAAGAACTATTAATTGTTAGCAAAACATAACAAAAGACCTGCTAAATAATGTTAAGAAAAATTTTAAAAAATCTCAAAAATTTTTTTGAGGAAATAATAGCACGGCAAACAGACCGGCATAAAATGTGTCGGTCTGTTTGAACTAAAAATTTATATTTGATTTAACTCTATAAATGCATCTTCGCAATAAAGTGTATTGGTTGCTGTTTTTGTTTCAGTTACTTCTGCCCAATGACCTTTAACATTAGCATGAGGAACATATCTGTCGCAACAAGATGAAATATCTACTCTGATTTTATTTCCTTTTTTTAAAGTAAAACCAATATTCGGAGTTTCGATATCTATAAGTATTTTTTCTGTTGGTTTATAATTTTTATTTATATATGAAATTGTTGTAATTGTTTCGGTTGAATTATATGCTATATCATCTTCAATAAAATATATTCTGATAAAAAATGCAGTATCCTCACAATCACTGCTTACATTCATATGCCATCTTATTTTTCCGAAAAACTCTTTATTATCTTCCGTTTCTTCCGAAACAAAAGAAATAACGCCTTCACGACCGATTGGATATGCTTTGAAAATATTAAAAAATTTAAAATCAATGATGTTTTCAGGGTTATATTCATAACTATACTTACCTGTGGTTGAATGATCTGAAAGTGTATTTTTATCCGTGAAATACAACCTTAATGGATTTTTTTTAGGTGGATATTCCATAGTTTTCCAAGTATCCGTTCCTATTGAATAATACTTGATTTTCCCAACATCAGAAATTTCGTATGGTTGGTTTTTTCGGATACTTTCAAACCAATAAAATTGGAAGTTTTTAGGAAGATTTCCATTTTTTAATTCATATTCATGATCATCAAGAAGCATGTCTGAATGTCCCCAAGGACCTATCTGAAAAACAGATTTTTTCTTTGTTTCTTCGGGAATCCTTTCCCACATATCAAACATTCCAACAGTATAGTAATCATACCATCCTTCTGTCAAAAGCACAGGGATTTTTAGATTGTCCATAGAATTGTAATTCGGCTTGTTCTTCCAAAAATCATTCTCTGTATCGTTTAAAAGTTGATTTGTGTATGCAGGGAAATCTTCTCCTATAACACGTTTCATTATATCCTTAAACGGTCGTTTATATGCGTTTTCAGTCAATTGAACAGGAAACTGCCTTTCTAACCGTTCAAGCCACCAAGGCAAACTGCAATAATTTGCACAGCAACCGTTTCTGTAATACATGTTATACATTCTGTCAGTTTGTATGCTTAAAGCGGCAGCTTTTATATCGAACGGGTTTTGATCTAAATAGCATAGATGCACTGTTGAATAATAGCTGCCTCCCATAATGAAAATTTCTTCGTTATACGAGGGAAGCTTTCTTATTAACTCCAAGGTTTTTAAGCCATCTTCACGCTCATTTTCATAAGGTGTCATAAAACCTTCGCTTAACCCCGTTCCTCTACAATGCTGATACATGAGTGCATAGCCGTTTTTTATGAAAATATTTTCATCTACACTGTTTGGTTCAGGCGGAGTATTTCTTACACCTGAACTATATGGTGTTCTTACTAATACAATCGGGCATTTTTCATAAGCATCAGGAATCGCATACCAAGTATAAAGCTTTGTGCCATCAGACATAACCCAGTATTCTTCTTTTACAGTAGCAGTTTTTGTTTTTGTTACAATTGGAAATTTAAGCATAATTATTCTTTTTTCCTTTTTTGTATATAGTACATTCTCATAGAATGTTGATACAATCCTTTTTATAAAAATAGGAATTCAGCTGTTTCGTTTTCAGCTAAATTTATTTTTAAAACAGAATTTTCTGTTTTAAATTTTTTGTTGGCTTTTATTTCTCCCATAATATCCGTTATTTTAAGTCTTAAGGTGTTGTCTGAGTATGATTTCACGGTTACTTTTACGGGCTTATTGTTTTTCCATTCTATATCAAATTCAAAATTACCTCTTGCTCTTAAACCTTTAACCGAGCCATCTTCCCATTCATTGGGAAGTGCAGGAAGAATTTCAATAATTCTGTTGTCTGGGGTTCCGAGATGGCTTTGAAGAAGCATTTCTGTTATTCCCGCTGTTGCACCGAAGTTTCCGTCAATCTGAAATGGCGGATGCATATCAAAAAGATTAAATGCCGTAGATTTTTTCATAAGCTCGTTCAAATGAAAGAGTGCTTTGTTTCCGTCTTTTAATCTTGCATAGAAGTTTATTATCCACGCTCTTGACCATCCTGTTGCACCGCCACCAAACGAAAGCCTTCTTTCAATTGTTTTTTTTGCAGCTTCATAAATTTCAGGATTATTTTCGTTTATCGCATCACCCGGATAAAGTGCAAACATATGGGAAATATGTCTGTGTTGCGGTTCTGTTTCTTCATAATCCTTAATCCATTCGCATACAGTTCCATAACGATCACTTACTCTTAAAGGAGGCAGTTTAGTGAGAATTTCTTTCATTTTTGCTGAAAATTCACTGTCAATACCAAGCTTCTCGCAAGCATAAACTGTTCTAGTGAGAAGTGCATCAATAATCTCGAAATCTATCGTTGCTCCGTATGTAAACATACTCTTCTTTTTATTACCGTTTTCATCAATATAATAAAAATTGTTTTCAGGTGAGTTTGACGGATTGGTAACAAGATAGCCGTCCTCGCCTTCAATGAGAAAATCTTTTATAAATTCGCATGAGCCTTTTAAAATAGGATAAATATCTTTAAGTATGTTTATATTATTTGTAAATTCATATTGCTCCCATAAATTTATGCAAAGCCATGGACCTGCCATCGGGAAAAATCCGCACTGAACGGAATCATGCACTCCTGTTCTTCCGAAAACATCGGTTGTGTGATTTATCACCCATCCGTCTGCGTTAAACATTTTTTTTGCAGTCGGAACACCGAATTCGCTTATCATTTTCATAAAATGAATAAATGGCTTCATTGTTTCAAACATATTTGTGTTAAGTGCAGGCCAATAGTTCATCTGAAGATTTATGTTGGTATGATAATCACTTCCCCAAGGTGGTGTGAATCCGGTTGCCCAGATTCCCTGAAGATTTGCGGGTAGGGTTGCTTTTTTACCAGAACTTTCGATAAGAAGATAACGCCCGAAATTATAATAAAGCGTGAGAAATTCAATGTCTTTCTCACCCCACGTAATTTTTGCAAGTCTCCAGTCAGTATCTGTATCATCAAATTTCGGAGCATCAAGCTCGAATTTAACTTTGTCAAATCTTTCTTTATGGTCTTTTATGTGCGTTTCTTTAATCTCTTCATATGGAATGTCTTTTATGGTATTTATAATATCTCTGTTTTTCTTTTTATAGTCTATGCTTTCGTCAATATCATATTTAACTACATTGTAGTTGGTTGCAAATGAAGCATAAATTATAACATAGGTTGCGTCATCAACCGTAATTGAGCTTTTGTTTGCAGTCTGAATACCGTCCGATACAATATGAATAAGTGAAGCAAATTTCATTCCTTCATCGCCTTTGCCATACGCTGCATCATCACAGTATACAACCTGTCCGTTCAATACAAGTGTATTATTATTTATCGCAGAAGTGTAGGCATCCTGCTTTCTTTCCATTGTTATATCGCATGAAAAAATTTTGTTATTTGTTGACACTTTATACACAAATGCATCATATTTTTCACTTACAAAAGTTTCACTTTCATAGTGAACGTCACCTTTATCATATTTTGCTTTTGCGATAGCTTCGGAAAGCTCAAGCTCCTTACAATAGTTTTTTGCATTTCTTCTATCTTTAAAATCTATGAATATTTCGCCAAAGCTTTCATAAAAACGCACTATTGAAGGATTTGCAAGAAATGTTTTTTCGCAAAGCTTTGCGGCTTTATCAAATTCTTCATTAAATAGTAGCTGTCTTATTTCGGAAAGTGCTTCGGGAGAGCTGTTGTATTCTTCCTGAAGCTGTCTTCCGCTCCATAAGCTTTCTTCGTTTATTTCTATTGTTTCCTTTGCGGAATTACCGTAAAACATAGCACCGATTCTTCCATTTCCGAGAGGTAAAGCTCTCATCCAGTCGTGATTGTAATTTTCATACCATAATCGTGTTGACATTTTTGTATCTCCTTCATGAATTTTTTCAGTCTTTTACGACTATTGAAATTTTTGTGTATTCATTTTTCTTGCTTTCTATAACAAGGTCAACTTTTTCACCGTATATAAGCTTGAGTCTTCTGTATATATTTGTGAGTCCGATGTTTTCGTTTTTGAACTCGTCAGATTCAAAGGAATTTCTGCATTTTGCAATTGTTTCTTCCGACATTCCGTATCCGTTGTCGTAAACCGAAATGGTGACTCCGTTTTTTTCTTTTTTGCAGTCGATTTCAATCATACAGTTTTTGTTTCCTTTGTTATGAAAAACAGCATTTTCAACAAGAATCTGCAGGCACATTCTCGGAATTTTAAATTCTTTAAGCTCGTCGGGGATATGAATGAGATTGTTTATTTTTCCATATCTGAGTTCGAGTATTTCAATGTATTTATTTACAAAATCAAGTTCTTCCTTCAAGGTTACGAAGGTTTCATCGACTATAAAGCTGTATTTCAGAATTTTTGAAAGCTTAACTATCATTTGGCTTGCCTCGGAATTGTAGCCTTCTGCATCTATAACCTTACCGTTAATTGTCGCAAGTGAGTTGTTCATGAAATGGGTGTTGAACTGTGATTGTAAAACCTTTATTTTTATGTTTTCGTAGTCACTTATACGCTTCTGAAGTTCTTCTTTCAAGGTGTTGTTGTTGTCTATGATTCGGATAACCCTGTTTACAATATCTGAAATCTCGTTTTCCTTCAGATAGGGAACTACTTCGTTTTCGTGCTCAAGTATATCAAGAAGAACGACAACCTCTTTTGAGCTTCGCAGAGAGAAGAAAAACGACACAAACCCCGATATGAGAAGTGCAATTATCATAATTGCTGTAATTTCAAAATATATGTTTCGGACCATTTTTTCATGGCTTGCGTATGGGCTTATATAAACATATTTCCATGAGTAATATTGGGATGCTATCACATTGTAGGTGAAGGTTGTTCTGTTTGAGTTTTTTATGCCGCTTTTTTGATTTAAAATTTCATTTAAAAATGGATTTGTTTTAATGTCGGCATTGAAATTACTTATGTCGTTTGAATAGATAATTTTATCATCATCAATCATATAAAATCTGGCTTCCTTGTTGTTTGATATGTCGATGCAGTTTTTTCTTAAATCAGAGAGGTTTATATTGACTATTATTGCGCCTTTTCCTATTGGATATTTTTTTATAAATGTGAAAGCATAGACATATTTGTTGTCCATTTTTCTTGTGACCATTTTGTAGGGGCTGTTACCCATGTTTTTATATTCCTTGAGCCATGATTTGTCCTCAAATTCTTCAATAGGAACAAATTGATTATGAGTGCAGACTGTATTGAGGGTTTCTGAATAAACATAAACGGAATCTGTATTTCTTCTGGTGTTGTTGACTTTTATGATGTTGGAAAGGATAGGGGCAAAGTTCTCCTTCATGTGATCAAAATCGTATGATGTAAAAAACATGCCTATGTATTCATTAAAAAGCAACTCTGAACATAAATATTCCATCTCTCTGAATGTGGTTTCGACGGAATCAACAGTCTTGGAAGCAAAAAAAGCACTGTTGTTTTTAATTTCCTTCTGTATGCTTTTTAGTTTGAAGTTTCCAAGTGCGCTTATAAGTATGGTCAGAATAAGCATAAAAACAAAAAACATACTTATTGAATTTTTAACAACAATGCTGTTGAATCCATATTTTTTTACAAATTTTAAGAACCCATTTTTCATATAAATCCCTTATTTTTTTATATATATTCTTCGATATTCGTCAAAGGTGCAGCCCGTATATTTACGGAATGTCCTTCTGAAATTCCTGATGTCCTTATATCCGAGACTTTGACATATAAATTCGATTTTTTCACCGTTTTCAAGCAATTCCTTTGCCTTTGACATTCTTAAATCAAGAAGGTAGGATGAAACTGTTTTTCCTGTCGCTTTTTTGAAAATTTCTCCGAAATAAACATTGTTGAGCATTATATGATTTGCAACATCAATTCTGGAAATTCCCTTATGATAATTTTTGTTTATATAGTCAATTGCCGCCTCCACACATGCTTCCTTGCTGTGTGGGTTATCAAGAGTGATTAAACTTTCTTTCCCGCTTGGTATTATTGTTTCCGTTTTCTTCGAAAAATCTGAAACAGAAATTCTTTGACGCTCGCAAATCTTGATTTCAAGACCGAAAATATCCGAAAACTCATATTCAATCTGTGCATTTTCAATGTTGACATCATCTTCGCTAACCAGGACAACTGCGACACAACCTTCAAAATCAAAGCGGCAAATCATAGTATTTCTTATTCCTAAAGTTATACTTATAAGATTACTTACAGATTTTCTGAAAATGTCAAAATCATAGTTCCAGCGCTTGTCTATAAATTCTTTAAGCTCTGAGAATTCCAAAGTGATAATTTCGCAAACTGCTTTTTTATAGGGGATATCCAAAAATAAATTTTCAAAATCATTTCGTAATTCATTTTCGACTTCATACATTCCGCAAATCAAATCATATAAAAACATTTCAATTTCAACAGTTTCCGCCGGCTTTGTTTTTTTGTTTTCACTTTCAAGTTCATTTTTGATTTCAGACATAACATCCGCAAATTCATCGGTGCTGATAACCTTGACAAGATAATGTTTTACATTAAATTTCATTGCCTGAAGTGCATATTCAAATTCCTGAAATCCGCTGATAATAACAACCTTTATATCAGGGCGGTTACGATATACATATTCGGCAACATTAAGACCTGTGACTTCCGGCATTTTTATATCGGTCAAGATAACGTCTGCACTGTTTTTTTCAATATAGCTTATAACTTCTTTGCCGTTTGAAAATTTTCCGACAACCTCAAAACCTTCTGTGAGATTGTTTATGCACTGTTCCAGAAAATCACGTGCAAAAAGCTCATCATCTGCAATGATCACTTTATACACAGTTATCCCCCTTTTTTTTATTTGTCTTAAGTTTGCGATTTATTTAATTGTATCATTATATTTTTAAAATGTCAATGTTCAAAAAAAAAAACTTGCGTTTTGCCCCCCTAAACTATATTTTCGCCCCTTGATTTGCGAAATATTCTTTTGATATAATAGAAACACAATACTGATAGAAAAGGGTGTGCTTCATGAAAAAACAAATAAATTCAAACTGGAAAAAGGAAATGAAAAGTGAACAAAGACAGCTGGATTCGATGATTCTTCCGGGATTCTTGCTTGTGTTGCTTTTTAGCTATATTCCAATGATCGGAATAATTCTCGCATTTAAAAATTTTAATCCGATTCTCGGAATTTTCGGAAGCAAATGGGTTGGATTTGATAACTTCAGATTTTTCTTTATGTCTGACGATTTTTCCATGCTTATGAGAAACACTGTGGGATATGCGTTCTGGTTTCTTTTTGTGGATAATTTTGTTGCTATGGCTTTTGCTATAATGTGCTACAACATAAAAAACAAAGGTGTTTTGAAATATTATCAGACAACCTCAATTCTGCCGACATTTATGTCAATTGTTTTGGTTTCCTACATAGTTTATATCTTCCTTTCCCCGTCAGATGGTGTTGTTAATAACCTCATAGCGGTTTTCGGTGCTAAAGGACCTGATTGGTACACAAATGCAAAATACTGGCCTGCAATTCTGACAATCGTCAGAATATGGACAGGAATGGGATATGGAAGCTTGCTTTATTATGCAACAATTGTCGGAATAGACCAGAGCTTATTTGAGGCAGCTGCAATTGACGGCGCAAACAAATGGCAACAGATAATCCATATAATTATTCCTGAACTTATGGCGCTTTTATGCTTAAAGCTTATTATGGGTGTCGGACATGCTATGGGCGGTGACTTTGGTCTTCACTATCAGGTTACAAGAAACATTGGGCTTTTATATGACACGACAGATATTTTCCCGACTTATGTTTTCAGAGCGTTGCAGGAGGGAACAAGCATGGGACGTACTACTGCTGTAGGTTTGTTTCAGTCGCTTGTCGGCGTTATTCTTATTCTGGGAAGTAACGCAATTGTTAAAAAAATTGATGAAGAAAAAAGTATGTTTTAAGAAAGGAAGTGCTTGAGATGAATAAAAAACTTACAACGGGAAAGCTTATTCTAAACATTATAATGGTTATAGTAAGCTTGACTTATGTTTTACCGCTTTTGCTTATGATTTCCATTTCCTTTTCTTCGGAGACTTCCATTTCTGATTTTGGATATAAGCTCATTCCTGAATCCTGGAGTTTGGATGCGTATAAGCTTGTGTTTAAAAATCCTACTCAGATTATTAATTCTTATAAGACAACAGTTGCTTATTCGGTATTGGGGACAGTGCTTTCGGTAATAGTGCAGAGCTTAATGGCTTATCCACTTGCAAGAAATAATTATAAGCGTAAAAAATTTATCACCATTTATCTTATGATAACAATGTTTTTTTCGGGAGGACTTGTTCCGAGTTATATAATGAATACACAGTATTTAAGACTCGGAAACAGCTTCTGGATTTATATTTTCCCCAGTCTTATGAGTGCATGGAATGTAATTTTGTTTAAAACATTTTTCAAGGCACTTCCGGAAGGTCTTATAGAAGCTGCAAAGCTTGACGGTGCGAGCGAATACAAAATTTACGGAACAATTGTTATTCCTCTTTCAACACCGATTATTGCCTGTATAGGATTTACAACCTTGCTCGGAAAATGGAATGACTGGAACACCTCGCTTTTATACATAAGAAAATCTGAACTTTATTCGCTTCAGTATTTGCTTCAAAGAATTATAAACGAGGCTGATTATATAACGCAGATGCAGGGAACGGCAATGGAAGCATTTGTAGGAAAAGAGCTTCCTTCCGAAACCATGAGGTATGCAACGGCAGTGATTGCCGCGGGACCTATGATGGTAATCTTTCCGTTTTTCCAGAAATACTTCGCTGAAGGACTTGTTGTGGGTAGCGTGAAAGGCTAAAATAGTTTAAAATTTAATTTATATAAAAAAGGAGAAAAAAACATGAAAAACAACAAAATCAAAAGAATAATTGCATGTATACTTGCAATTGCAGCAACAGTCAGCTGTTTTGCAGGCTGTAAAAATTCAGAAGTGGAAAATCCTGATAAAAAGGTTACTCTTAAGTATCTTATGCCGGGTCCCGGTATGCAGCAGGACTCCGAAAAGGTATGGGGAGTATTGAATGAAAAACTCGCTTCAGATATTCCCGGACTTGAAATTGATTTTGAAATTATTCCTTTATCGGAATATAAGCAGAATTTTATGCTTATGCTGTCTGCGAGAGAAAAGGTTGATATTGCAAACAACTACAGTCTTGATTTTTCAACGGAAGTGAGAAACGGAACTTTTGAGCCTCTTAATGATTTGCTTGATGAATATGGTAAGGGCATAAAAGACGCTTTCCCTGAGTGGTTCTTGAATTATCAGAATGTAGACGGAAAAATTTACGGAATACCTTCCTACCAGATGTGTGCAGCTTTGAGGGCTGTTGCATTCTTTAAGGATGAGGCGGAAAAATATCTTGATATAGAAGCATTTAAAAAAGAGCTTTATAAATCACATACATTTGATAATAAAAAGCTTTATGATATGCTTGAAAAATATATTCTTGATATGAAAGCAGACGGAAAAACTTTCAAAGATGCAACAATCTTTAACACAAGAGGTTATGATTATCTTATTCAGAATTATGCTGTTGTTTACGGCGATGAAGCTAAGGTTGTGAATCTGGCTCTTGATGAGCAGGCAAAAATCAGATATGAAGTTGCGGCTGACTGGTTTAAAAAAGGCTATATCCGTCAGGATGTTATGTCGGCAACAAACAGAGGCGAATATATAGGTAAAGACGGCGGGGTTCCTTTCTGGGATGAAATATACACACCTTTTGTTGCAGAACAGCTTAATCAGAAATATGATAAGGAAGTTCTTCTTATTCCATACCATGAAAAAGATTATATTGGCTATCAGAATTCAGCAAAAGGAACTTCAATCGTTGTGAGCTGTGAGGATAAAGTTAAAGCTATGAAATTTTTAAATCTTCTCCAGACAAACAAAGACTACTTCAACCTTCTTACATTCGGTGTTGAAGGTGAACACTACAAAAAAACAGGCGACGATTCAATCGAAGTTTCCTATAACGGAAGTGCAACCTCAAACGATAAATACGGACTCTATAAATGGTGTGTAGGAAACACAGAGCTTGCATACAACATTCAGACAGAGCCTGCAGAATATAAAGACTGGGTATTCAATCAGTCAAACAAATCTGATTTTGTTTCACCGCTTATCGGATTCAATGTTGACACAACAAATATTCAGGACTATATCACACAGGTTAATGTTGTAACAAGCAAATATTATCAGCCACTTTTAGAAGGTGTTAACGCAAACTGGGAAGAAGAATTCAAGAAAATGGAAACCGAACTTAATAAAGTCGGAAATCAGCAGATTATAGATGAACTTCAGAAACAAGTTGACGAATTTTTGAAAAACAAATAATATCATCTGCTTTTTAATGATTACAGGAGGAAATTAAATGAAAAAATTACTTTCATTATTTGTAGTAATGATTATGCTGTTTACGCTTGTGGCACTTCCACATGCGTATGCGGCAACAGAAATAGACAATATATACGGTAATAAAAGTGTTATACTTTTTGATTTTTCTGAAAGTGTTACGGTTGAAAGCGTAAGCGTTAAGGACTTGAGCGGAAACGAAGTTGAAGTTTCAAGCTATTGTGAAAGCGGAGAAAAAATTGATATAATTCTGAAAAACGAGCTTACTATTGACGGGAAATATATCGTAGGTGTTAAGACAGCAGACAGTTTTTATCAGAAATATATCTGGTTTGAAGACCTTTTCTATGAAGATTTTCAAACATCGGCAGGACTTGATAAGGTTGTAAACGGAAATAAAAACCACAGCATTACATCGGGTGGAAAGCTTAAAATAATGAGTGCTCCGTATTATGCGACAATGATAAAGTCAACGGAAGAAAATGCATCCTGGAAAGATTATACCGTTGAATTTGAATATTCTTCTGCAGGAACAATAGCACTTTCCAATTTAAGCGCATTTTTCTATATTGCTCCTGATGCACACTGGAATCTTAATCAGCAGGAAAGCTTCCAATATGCAGGTGTTGCAATCGGTGCTTATAAGCATCCCTGGCACGCCGGTGATCTGACATACGGTTCGTCAAGTACGTTTGACAGTATGGCTGCTGTATACGGTGAAAAACCTTCAGCTGCCGATGATATAGCTGTTTATTCAGCATCTGTATTTGCAAATTCCGCTTATAACAGCATAAAAAATCACAGCGGAGAAATAACATACATCGGTAAAAATGAGATTGCAGGCATCAATCAGACATCAGGAAGATTTGGTCTTCTTGTGTGGTCTAATCCCGAAAGTGCACAACCTGAAATAGATAACATAAGAGTATATGTGTTAAAATCCTCAGATCTGGAATATACCTCCAACATTGCAAACGGTGAGCAGAACTGGGCCTCCATAAAACCAATCACATTTACATGGAATACAGAGCTTCAGTCAATGCCGGACGAAGAAAACATAATAATAACAGATTCAGACGGAAATGAATTTACAAACTTCACGGTTTCTAATTCGGGAAATGTAACGACTGTAAATGTACCGACTGACCTTTCTATGGGCTTAAAAACTGAAGAAAATTATACAATTACATTTACAGGATTATATGATTCGGACGGAACTCCCCTTACATTACAGGTGCTTAATTTCAGAACAGCAAGCATCTATACAAGCTTTAAAGTTGATGTTAAAAAGTCACTTGGTTTTTCAGAAAGTGCCAAAATAGAAGCAAAGGGAACAACGGCAGTTTTGGGAGATACGGAAGTTGAAGTCGGAATGTCGCTTCTTAATTGCGAAAGTACAGATGAAGGTGTTATAGCAATTGAAAACGGATTTCTTGTTGCTAAAGGCTATGGAAGCACATACATAACTCTTACTTTGGAAAATGTTGACGGAACAAGCTTTACAGAAAAATTCCCTGCTTATGTTTATGTAAGAAAAGAAATACTGACAAAAGCTGAGGATGGAAAAATCGGTGATATATCAAGCACTGATAAAACTTATGTTATAGAAGCAACAATCGGACGTCAGACAGGCTATATCGGATTATCCGAAGACGGTTTCGGTGTAAAAGCGGGCGAAACATATTTTGAAGCAATTGTAAACGGTGTTTCAACACCTACTGAAGTGAGTGTTTCGGACGGTGTAAAGGCTGTAATCGTAAATGACGGAACAGATGTTACATTATACTTAAACGGAGAAAATGTTTTTAAGACAACTGCGGAAGAATATGAAGGTGTCTATGCCAAGGGGACAGCTTCTGATGTGGCTTATATGAGAACAAACGACACTGTTCCCACATTTACTTCTGTAACAATCAGCGGTGATGTGAATAATAAAGCTGAAATCGGTGACACACTTACAGCTACGACTGTTTACGCAGATGCTGACGGTGATGAAGAAAACGGCTCATTATTTGGCTGGTATATTGACGGTGAGAAAAAAGCTGACGGGAAAACAATTAAAGTTTTAAGTGAATATAACGGGAAATCACTCGTATTTAAAGCTACACCGAAAAATGATGTGAGCGAGGGTGCTGAATGTACATCAGCCTCTTATCCTGTTGTTGTGGGTGCGACAGAACAGGCAGTAATTGACAGTATTGAAAAATCTGATGCTTACGGAATAAAAAAATTAGTTGAAAATAACAGCGAAATGTTCAATATTGATTTAAGTATTATTGATGGCTATGATAACACACTTTTTGTTTATGAAGAAATGACGGATACAGAATTCACAACACCGCAGGATGTAGCAAATGCATTCAATACAGCGGTTACAAATGTTTCTGAAAAAACAGCAAACTTCCTAAATTCTGTTGAATCATCACCAAAAGCAATGGAAAATGATGTTCCCGTTTCTTTAAGCGAAATAACACTTACCTTCCCTGACGGAATTACTGATACTACATTTAAAGCTTCAAATTTCAGCCTTAAAAAAGCTTCTGACGGTTCTTCTGTTCCTCTGACGGTTGAAGACGGCAAAATCAAGGTTGGAGCCACACTTGATGAAGATTCAAAATATGTACTTACCTGGTCGAATCTTAAAGACGGCGAAGGGGAGCTTATGTTAAACGGCAATCTTTATTTCCAAACAGCTTCTGCCTCAGCTTACAGTACAATAAAAGCTGAATTTGCAACTGAAATGAAAATAGGTGAAAAGGTAAGCCTTGATGTAGTGGGAACTATCGGTTCAAAAACAAAGCTTATTTCACCGTCTGCTTTAAACATTACAGTAGGCGACAGCAGTATTATTGAAATTGCGGATGGAAGGATTGTTCCGAAAAAGAGAGGTACATCACTTCTCACGATTGAAAAAGACGGTAAAACAATCAGGAAGATGATAGCTGTTTATGCTAAAATTTCTGATACCAATACAACTGATTTTGCGGTTGAATATATTACTGAAAATATTCAGAAAGAAACTCTCGGATATAAAATGCTTACGGTAGGAGGCGTTAACCTTCTTATAGCACCGTCATCATCAAATGAAGTTTCTTATGTTATAAAAAATGATAATGCAGAAATATATTTAAACGGCAATAGAATGACAGGGCAGGCAACAAAAGCAGATGTTCTCGGAAGAAGCTTTGCTGATGTTACGGTTACAGGTACAAGGTATGTTAATTTAAGCGGTACAAAATGTTATGCTACATTGGTTTCTGTTACGGGAAGTACAACTCTTACCGGAAGCTACAGATATAATGACGACGATAATGATGCTGAAAGCGGCTCGACCTTTGAATGGTTCGTTCTGAATTCAGATGGGACATATGCACCTATAACCGGTGCAAATTCTGAAAGCTTCAATGCTTCAGCTTATATAGGAAGATATATAGTGTTCCGCTATACACCTAAAAATATTTATGAAGCCGGTGACTATGTGGAAAGCTCACCGATACCGGTATCAGCAGGTGTTGTGGTCGGAGGCGGCGGTTACTCCTCATCAGGAGGCGGAAGCTCTTCGTCAGGCGGCGGCGGTTACTCCTCATCAGGCGGAAATATATATATAGAACAGCAGGGAGCAAATTCAACCGTTTCATCCCCTGAAGCAGTATTTAATGATGTTTCAGACTCACATTGGGCTTATCCATCTATAGTTAATATGAAAAATAAAGGTGTTATAAACGGATTTGAAGACGGATCATTTAAGCCTGATGCAAGTGTTACAAGAGGACAGTTTGTATGTGCACTTATTAAATTCTTAAATACTCCAGTTGCAACATATCAGAAAACATTCACCGATGTATCGGAAAATGATTGGTATGCATCTTACATACAGACAGCATACAACAGCGGATATGTAATGGGAGACGGTGCAACCTTCAGACCGAATGACACGATTACACGTCAGGAAATGGCTGTAATAGTTTCAAGAGTGCTTAATAAAGAGGGTACAGCCGAAATGAAATTTACAGATACAGATAAGATAAGTGAATGGGCAAAACAAAGTATATCAAATGTGCTTGCGCTTGGTGTTATGACAGGAAATTCAGATGGTAGCTTTGCTCCGCTTGCAGAAACAACGAGAGCACAGATGGCTGTGATTCTGGAAAGAATTTCGACTAAGTAGGAGGGACACAAAAGATGAGAAAATTTAAAAAGATTATAATATATACAATAGTATGTTCAATGCTTTTGATGTCAGGTGTTATTACAACTGCCTTTGCGGCAACGGAGGATTACACAAAGGAAGTAAATTTTCTTACAACTATCGGATTGAACGGTGTAACGACAAGCTCAGTAAATGCAACTGCAACAAGAGGCGAGGCAGCGTTATTTTTAGCGCAGGCACTTGGTATGCCGTCGGATTCAAAGGCTTCAATGCAGATTTTTTCTGATGTAGGGACAGATCATTCATCAGCTGCGGCAATCAGCTACTTATATGAAAACAATATTGTTCACGGAAATACAGACGGAACCTTCCGTCCTGACAGCATCGTTACCTTTAACGAGTTTGCAAAAATGACAACAAATGCACTTGGTTATGAAGAATATGCAAATGCTAAGGGTGGCTTTTCAATCGGATATCTTGATTGTGCAAGAAGCTCGGGTATTACCAGTGGAGTTACTTCTTTGAATGAATTTACAAAGGGCAAAATTTACAGAATGCTTTATAATATGCTTCATGCAAATAAGCTTTATACAAACAGCATCAGCATTGATTCCCAAACCGGTGGAAATGTTGTTGGTTATCACAAGGGCGAAGCTCTTATGAAAGAGATTTATGACGTTGTAAAATGTACCGGTGTTGTTATTGCGACTGAAACGGGTACAATTGATCCGACAGTGTCACTTGAAATTAAAGATTATATAATGATTAACCATGAACGCTTTAAATTGCTGAAGCCTTCAAACAAAGACTATCTTGGTCTTTCAGTTGATTTTTATATTAATGATGATAATGAAATTTTGTTTATTACTCCATCCGAAAACACAAAAACAACGATTATGTATAATGATATTTTAAGCGATTCGACAACGGATAAAATAGGTTATATAACACCGGGTGGAAAAAACAAATATCTGACAGTTGAAGGTCCTTATTTCTCATATAACAATGTAGGCTACAAGCCTTCAAACAGTGAGCTTAAGCCTGAATATGGTAAGCTTGAGCTTATTGATAACAACGGAAACGGAAAAATCGACGTTGTTAAAATATGGGATTATAAAAGCTACGTCACAAAATCAATAACGAATGACAGCGTTTATCTTGAGGATAAAATCGGTGCAAATAATATAAACGATTCTTCCAAAAAGAGAACCTCCTTCAAATATGATGATAATTCGGTAACGACGATTCTTCTGGACAGGGCGAACAACAAATGCGAATTTACAATTCTTGATAAAAACAATGTTATCACTGTTGCAGAAAGTAAAAACGGTGAGCTTCGTACAGTTTTTCTTTCATCGGATAATTTTGAGGGAACTCTGACAGAGATAACAACAGATTCAAAAGCGTTGATTGACGATTATGAATACGGTATTTATCCGGGCGTAAAGCTTGAATCAGCATTCAACAAGCTGACAATGTATTACCTTGATATAAATGAAACCATAATTAAAACCGATGATGCAAAAGAGGAAAAATATGCTGTTTTATACGGTGTAATGGAAGAAGGCACATTTGATAAAAAGCTGAGTGTCAAGCTTTTTGAAAACGGAGTTTTCAATGTATATGAGTTTACCGATAAAATTCAGCTTTCAGAAAACGGTGGTATGACATATTCATCAAAAACAAATTCTGAAGCATATGCAAAAATCAAAGCATATTTTGATGCGGCAGATGCCGACCCGTCTAATCCGGGTGCAAGAAGACTTATTCAGTTTGTTTTGAAAGACGGTAAAATTGATAAATTCATACTTGCAGATATAAATCCTGAATATGATGAGGATTATTTACGTCTTAATAAAACATCTGTTGCAGGGCAGAATTATTCAGTGTGGCGTGAATTTATCTGGGATTCAACCGATAACGACAATACAGACGGCAGAAATTTTGTGAGATGGCTTCCGAGATCTACATATATTTATATGATTTCACCTACAGATGAGAAAAAATGTTCTTTTGGACTTATGGATAATTTAATAGGAAGCGATCAGACAGAATTGCCTAATTTCCAGGCTTATGAAACTACAAAGGTAGGAGTTTCAAAATATATTATTGTAAATCAGGGACAGAAAATGATGGCAGATATCAACTTTGAGTCAGATGTTGCATTTATTTCCGAAATGAAAACGGTTGTAAGTAATAACGGTGAGCCTATGAAGGTTTATGAGGCGTTTACAAGTGATGACGAGGGCAAGGGTGCTATGTCAATAACACTTAAAACCTCTGATACAGAACTTACAAACTCTGAAAGAACCAAATCACCTAAATACCCTGAACAATCAATCAATTTCTATGACCTTGAGCCCGGTGATGTTATTCACTACAAAGTAGATTCTCTCTCGGGAGAGGTTATTGGATTTTCTGTAATAACAAGAAAAGCAGATTTATACAGCAAGCTTACCGGTACACCTCACGATTATTCAAATGTACAGAGTGATGTTGTTACAATCGGTAATGTTATTGCAATCGACAATGACGGTTTAAGACTTAAAGCTGACCATATTACAGGACCTTTAGGCATGGATGAGGTAATACTTACCCGTACTGAAGAGTATCATGTGAGAGACCTTGTATGTAAGTGGGATCCTGTTTTGGAAACATTCAAGATGGTTACATGGGATGATATTCAGGTTGGAATGAAGGTATGGAACTTCACTTCCTCATCATATTCATGGGGCGGTAAATACTGGATTATTTTAGAATAAAAACGGAGGATTAAAAAAATGAAAAAATTATCACTTATTCTTGCGGTTATACTGTTATTTTCAATGACAGTCGTATTTGCAGAAGAACCATTGGTAACAAAAGCAGAGGTTATAACACTTAACGACTTTTTTGAAAATCCCGATGACATTTTTTACACTGAAGCAAACGGCAGAAGCGTTAAGCTTACTGCTAAAAAGGGTGTATATGAAAGAGGTTTTGCAAGCGGCAAAGCAGAATCACCCGATGCTCCTGTATTTTCAACAAATAAGAAATACTTAAATGAAATCTTTTCTGTTGATATGGAATTTAACTTTGAAGACGGAAGCGAAGAAAAGAATTCATTCAACGGTTTCCAGCTTCGTGCAAAGGAAAATAACAAATACTGCTGGACTACTGACTGTTATGTAATCATTATTAAAAAAGACAGAGTAGAAATTCAGAGTTATAATGACGGCTCTCATAAATATCATTTAAACACTTCTGCTGTAATTCCCGAATATGAAAAAGTAAACGTTAAATTCGGTGCAGTTGATACAGAAAAAGGAACTTTCGTATTCTTAAAAATCGGAGATACTCTTTACAGTGCACTTGATACAGAAAAGAGAGTTAAAGACAGCGGATATATGAATATTGAATGGAGATCAAAATTCAAAGCTTTTGAAACAAAAGCAGACGGTATTTCAATTCCTGTTTCAATGCTTTCTTATGATCCGTTAACCTCAGGCGTTACAGAAGAGCTTATGTATGTTAACGGCGGCGATGAGAAAAATGCTGAAATTACCGAAAGAAAATGGTATTTCAGCGGTAGGGAACATAATCCTGACAAAGAAACAAATTTCGGAAAAACCTTTGAAGAATTGTTTACTGTAGTAGATGGCGAAACAAGAGAAAATCTTATGGTAATGCCCGGTGATATCGGTCTTTATACAATGAATGAAATTAAAACCGTTAAAGGGCTTGTAATAAGAAGCGATGAAGAATATATAAGCTCAGCAGAATACCTTTTGGCTAAAGGATATGCAGGTGTTTTAGATTGCGGAACAATGTTTGCAAACGGCAAATATCTTCCATATGATGAGGGCAATTCAGCTGTAACACCTATAGAAGAAAATGAACAGATTTATGTTCCTGTAAGGGCAGTTGCTGAAGCTTATGATATTCCGATTGCCTGGGATGAAGCAACACGTTGCGTATGGGTGAATCCAAAAAAGGATGCTAAAGATATAAACGTTATGTCAACCTATGATTCATGCTTTAAAATCGGTGATGTAAGCTGGGCAAAATTCAGAGAGCTTATGGGCGGAGCTATCATGACAGCATCTCCTATAATATATGAAGACAGATCAATGCTTGTTTACAGAGATTTTGCAGCACTTTTAGATTTCAAAAATGTTATCTGGGATGAAGAAACAGGACTTATTGCGTTTTCCGATGTTCCTTTAATATTTACGGATGCAGATAAAGCACATATAATCGACTATGTAATGTACGGTCCTTTGGAATAAATTAATTTCATATAAAAAAATAAAAGGAGGGCTTTTTATGAAAAAGCTAATCACAATCTTAACACTTGCTGTAATGCTTTTATCAATGACAACTATTGCGGTGTCTGCAGAAGCAATTACAACAGGTCAGGTTATTTTCGTTTCACCAAACGGAAATGATGCAAATGACGGAAGCGAAGCTTCTCCTCTTGCAACCTTAAAAGGTGCAAGAGACAAAGTAAGAGCCATTAAGGCTTCGGGTATGCCTGCAAACGGTATTACCGTTATGTTTAAAGGCGGTGAGTACAAATGGACTGAATCGGTTACATTTGATTCACAGGATTCAGGTACTGAAACAGGTAAAATCAGATATATGGCTTACCCGGGTGAAACACCTGTTTTCACAGGCGGTGCAAGAGTCCCTGCAAGTGAATTTTCACCTGTAACAGATGAAAACGTTTTAGCAAAATGGTCAAACAGAAAGGCTAAAGAAGCAATCAGACAGTTTGACATCAAGTCTTATGTTGCAAAAATGGGCAGAACTGATATGGAAGCCTGGTATCCTTTGACAGCTGACCGCTATTCACTTGATACAACAGACGAACAGTATGCAGCAAGACCAATGTTTTCAACAGACGATAACCCCGGTTTATGGCTTGCAAGATATCCGAATAAAAAAGAAGGTAATTATCCTGAAAATATGTTCCCTTCATATATCCTTACAGGAAATGTCTTAAAAGAAACAAAGGATGAGGGAAATGTAAAAAATCCGGAGGGTTCAGTATTCCAGTACAGCGACAGAAGAATTTCAAAATATGCAGGATATGAAGATGTATGGATGTACGGTCTTCCAAAATGGGTATTTTATGATGAAGAATTGAAAATTGCTTCAATTGATGCATCAAATTCAACAATTACAACTGCAGTTGCACCACGAATCGGTATCAGCTCAGGTCGTGAATTTTACATTTATAACATTCTTGACGAGCTTGACCAGGCAGGTGAATACTATGTTGACAAAAATTCAGGTATTTTTTACTTCTATCCGCAGGGTGAATTTGAATACTTCAATATTTCCTTGTATAACGGTCCTGAAATGATAAGAGTTAAAGATGCTTCGCACATTGTTTTCAGCGGTTTAACACTTGAAAACTCAAGAAGCAACGGTATTTATATTACAGGTGGCGACAGCGTAAGAGTTGAATATTGCGATGTTAAAAATATTTCAGGTAACGGTATTACAATCGGTGATCCGTCAGAAGTTGTTTACACACCGTTTATCGACTATAAATGGTTAGACTGGAACGAAAACAATGCTCTTACAGAAGCACAGACAGCTGTTAAAGTAATTGAAGACTGGGCTGTGCCTTCAAAGTCAGTTAAGGTAAGAGGTCAGAATCACGGTGTTTACGGCTGCTTTATTACAAATATCGGTCTGACAGGTATTGATATGGCGGGTGGTAACATCTATCTTGAAGAAAGAGCCAACTACTATGTTGAAAACTGCGATGTTTCTTTCTCGGGACAGAGCTGTGCAAGATATCAGCCGGGTATATGCGTTGATAATATTCACGGTGTATCAATTAAAAACAACGAGCTTTCACATTTTCCGGGCTCTGCTATTCAGGGTTATATCACAGGTGCTGAAATCATAGGAAACGACATTTACGACGGTGTAACAAACAACTATGATATGGGTATTTTGTACTTTAACTATTGTATGCCTGCTTTAGATGTAACAATCAAGAATAACTATATCCATGATGTACCGCCCGAAGTTGATATTTCAAGCCCGAACTCACCGCTTTCACAGCGTTCGGCTATAGCATTTGACTTTGACGGTCCTATGGATGCAGATGTTACACATAATGTAATTGAAAATATTCCGAGAGTTATATTCTTAAACGATATGCAGGTTATTTCAAACAACGTAATCATCGACTGCTATGAGCCTGCATATACAGTTAACCAGACAACGCATAACTATCCTGCACAGAATAAAGAAAATGTATTTAACGGAAAAGAAGCATTCCACTCTAACTACTGGACATATATTCCTTGCTGGCCGGTATTTGCAGAAGGTGAGCATGGAGAAAAATACAGAAAAATCTGGGGAGAAAATTATCCGAGGGTAATGGAATGGATTGATATTACTCAGTCTCAGGTGCACCAGGGAAGAAACTTCCTGCAGGTTGATAACAACCTTGCTGTAAACAAGAGAGGATATCTTTTAGGCTCACATCTTAAATTCAATGACCTTATTTTTGCAGATGTTCCTTTCAGCAGTGCGAAAAACAACACATATACAGACGATACTTCAATGTTTGTAGATTACGAAAATCAGAATTATCAGCTTACAGAGGCTGCTAAAGCTAAATACGGCATTGATATAGATATGTCTGCAATCGGTACAAAAACAGATGCAACAGGTGTAGCCCTTTACAAGGAATCTTATACAAGTGTTCCGGCGGTTGAGGGCGGTGCTGCCGCACCTGTACAAACAGCAATTCCTGAAGCAGTAAAAGATTCAGTTGTTCTTAAAATCGGTGCTTCGGATGCTTTTGCAACAGGCAAAAAGGTAAAAGTAGATTCAAATAATGCTAATGTTATGCCGAATATTATAAACTCAAGAACACTTGTTCCTGCAAGATTTATCGCTGAAAGCTTTGGCGGAGAAGTAGGCTGGGATGATGCAACAAGAACCGTAAGCATAAAAATAAACGGCAAAACGATAACAATGGTGCTCGATAAAAATGAGCTTATGATAGACGGAGCAGTTGCGGCTGTAATGGACGTTCCTGCACAGTCAATCGAAGGAAGAACAATGGTTCCTTTGCGTGCACTTTGCGAAACTGCACTTTCTAAGAAGGTGTTCTGGGATCCGAAAGGACTTATAGTAGTATCTGATGCTGAAAAAGCACTTGATGCATCGGTTATTGATTCAATTTTATCAATGTTGAAATAAAACGGTAACGGGTAGATGAGTAACGAGTAATGGGTAGATTGCTAATATACCCACTACCCCCATACCCGCTACCTACATACCCACTACCCAAAAAGGAGATGTGTAATGATAAAAAAATCCTTTTTAAAAAGAATAACATCAATAATCTTTGCAGCTTTTATATTTATGGGCTTATGCTTTTTTGCAAGTGCGGAAGAAGCATTTTTGTATGTTTCACCAAACGGCAACGACGAAAATCCGGGAACCTTTGAAGCTCCGCTTGCGACATTAAACGGTGCAAAAGAAAAAATCAGAGAAATAAGAAGCTCTGAAAAAGATGAGCATATAACTGTTTATTTTATGGGCGGTGAATACAATTGGACTGAGAATGTCTCTCTTGCCGAAGAGGATTCCAATGTTACATACCGGGCATATATGGATGAAAAACCTGTTTTTCAGGCAGGATATAAAATCCCTTATGAAATGTTCGGAACACAAACACTTGCAAACGGTACAACGGTAAAAACCTTTGATATAAAATCATATCTTGAGGAACTGCTTGGAGAAGAGCTTTCTCAATATGACGAGCGCTTCTATCCTCTGACAAAAAACAGCTACGGCACTAATGAAAGACCGTATCTTGGTCGTGTTATGTATTCGCTTGATAATGAGCCTGCACTCTGGCTTGCCAGATATCCGAACAAAACGGAAGCGTTTTATGAAGATAATCCGCACACCACATTTATGACAACAGGGGCGGTAATTTATGAAACAAATGCAGGAAACGGCGATACAGCCGGAAGCATATTCCTTTATACGGATGAAAGAATTTCAAATCACGCAGGCGTAGAAGACGCATGGTTTTACGGATATCCCAAGTGGCTTTTTGACCATGAAGAACTTAAAATCGCAATGATTGACGGCGGAAACAAGCTTATCGAGACGGCTGCTGCTCCTGCAATAGGTATTTCCGAGGGCAGAGAATTCATAATTTTCAATATTTTAGAGGAGCTTGACCGGAAGGGCGAATACTATGTTTCAAAAGACGGTATCATTTATGTATATGATTCAGGCTTTTCACATCTTAATTTAACGGGGCGTGAAATATATAAATCATGGTATCAGAACAGCAATGGTGTTATGGCTGAGCTTCGTGAAAATTCTTTTATAAGATTAAACGGTGCTTCAAATGTAACATTTGACGGTCTGAGCTTTGAAAATTCAAGAGGTAACGGTATACTTGTTGAAGGCGGAGAAAATGTCCGCATAGATAATTGCAATTTCTATAACATAAGCGGAAATGCAGTTGTTTTAGGTATGCCGATAGGCGGAGCATATACGCCTTTTGCAAGCTCTGAATGGGACAAAGAATATTATGATATTTTCTACGGTATCGCCACACAGGATGAAAAAATTGATTATCAGATAAATACCTGGCTTTCAGACAGCCGTTCTGTAGCTGTAAGAGGTAAAAATCACGGTATTTACAACAGCACTGTGAAAAATACCGGCTTATCTGGAATAAATCTTTCAGGCGGTAACCTTTATCGTGACGAGGATTGTAATTTCACTGTGGAAAACTGTGATATTTCTTTTGCAGGCGTGAACAAGCGCACATATACACCCGGCATAAAGTTTGATAATGTTCACGGTGTGACGATAAAAAATAATAAGGTTGGGCGTTGCCCGTCTCACGCAGTAAGCGGATATGTTACAAAAGCTGTTATTGAAAACAATGAGATTTATGACGGAATGTCGGAATCCTATGATAACGGACTTATCTATATGAATTATATAGTTCCGTCTTTGGATATTACAATCAACAATAACTATATCCATGATGTTGCACCTGAATTTCCTATAGAAAATCCGGGTAGTACAGCATCACAGCGTTCGGGTATTGCTTTTGATAACGTTTACGGATGCGGAGTTAAAATAACAAATAACATAATTGAAAATATTCCGAGAGGAATTTATGTAAACAGCGGTGCGACAGTTTCAAATAATATTTTTATTGATAGCTTTGACCCTGTTGTTACAAGTACCTGGAATAACTTATCTCATTGGAATATTGATAAAATCGGCGGAAATAAGAGCGATTTCTTCTCAGATGAGAATGATGAGCTTTATGGCGGAGTCGGAAATAATTCCGGACTTTCTTATATGGAGGTCTGGCCTATTTTCGGCACAAGCGACCTTTCAAAGGCACAAAGAGCAATCTGGGAAGAAAAATATCCCGAGGTTACTGCGTGGGCTGATATAGTTATGAATCAGAGCAATAACGGTAAAATGTTTTTTAAAATTCATAATAACCTTTTTGTGAATACATACGGTTACTGGTGGTATAATCACAGAAAGCTCGGTGATAATATTACAGCTTCAAAAAACGAGCTTAACGGTCTTTATGAATCAGAGATTTCAAAGAATGTATACAGAACTGATACAAAATGCTTTAAAACCTTTGAAAAAGGCAACTACGAGCTGACATATTCTGCAAAAGCAAAATACGGAATGAAGGATATTGATATGTCGGAAGTAGGAGTTAAATAAAATAAAAAATAAAAATATAAATTGCCCCGAAAAGGGGCAGAAAAAGGAGCGAAAAAAATGGCAAAAAGAATTTTTGCAACACTTCTGACCATGATTATGGTCATTACAATGAGCTTTTGTGTAATTGCAGAAGGTGAAACGGCAACGCTCAAAGTTGAAAACATTTACGGTACAAAATCAACACTTTATGTTGACTTGTCCCAGCCGGTTACAATCGCACAGGAAGGCGATGTTACAGCAACAGTTACCGAATACGGTGCTTCAGGTGACATTACTGCAACTGTAACGGTTGACGGTGAAGCAGAATCAGGAAAAAGACTTGCAATTGAAGTTTCTCCTGAACTTTCACTTGACGGCATGTATAAGCTTACTCTTAACGTTGGCGGTGTTTCGGTTGAACAGAGCTTTAAATATAAAACTTTGCTTTCTGAAACATTTGATTCAAAAGAAGAAGCACAGCAACAGATTTATTTATCTTCATCAAACGGAAAAGATCAGTGGGATATAACTGAAGAAGGTTATCTTCACAGAAAAGATATGTCATGTTATCCTACAGCTCTTAAATCGGGAATTGCAGATTCTTCATGGACTGATTATACAGTAGAATATGATTATATTTCCGATAAAATGTGTGATCCGTCAATATGTACAAGTGAATATACTTCGTCAGAAAGCGGTGAAGCTGTTTATAATTACAGCAAAGCTGACGTAATGTTCAGAACATATTTTTATGTTTCAGGCGGCGAAGTATGGACAATTGACGCAAGTTCGGCATACAATAGCTGCGGTGCGGTTATTTCCAACAGAGATGTTGATTCAAAGCCTGTAAGATATTCTTATCTTGTGGATGAAACAAAAACAGAAGGTCTTTTAACACCTGTTGTATCAGGCGGTATGGGAACACTTGGTACACAGACAGTAAAATATTCTGCTTCAATGTTTGGAAAAACCATGTATGCAAATGTTAAGGACAACGGAGAAGAAATTTATTCTTCCTATGCTGAAATTCCTGCTGATGCAGAACTTTCATATACAAGCGGTGGATTCGCTGTAACCTGTTCACTTCATACATGGAATAACGGTCATACATACATTGACAATCTTTTAGCATATAAGCTTGAAAAGATTGAAATAAATTATACATCTGATGAGGCTGTAACAGCTTACGGTTCAAAAAATAAGCTTGTATTCAAATTTGAAAACGATATTATTGACGCAGATGTTGCAGTAACAGAATACGGAAGCACAGAAATAATTGCTTCAACAACTGATTACGACAGTTCTTCAAAAGCTGTAACAGTTGATATGGAATCAGCACTTTCTCTCGATAAAATTTACGAAGCTTCAATCAGCTACGGTATAACAAAAGAAGAAAGCGTATCAGTAATTTTCAATTATGATGAGCTTTTCAGTGATGATTTTGAAGGTGCTTCAACAAATCTTACAGTTCATAACGGTTCATATAAGGTTGAAGACGGCTATTTTGTAAGAACAAGTGATTCTTATTATATGGCGGCATTACCTGATGCCCTTGTAACAGATAACTGGAAGGATTATACAGTTGAATTTGAATATCTTGGTTCAAAATCAAATCAGGAAAGTGATGCTACACTTTGGTTAAGTGTATTTATGAATGCGCAGAATTATGGCGGAAGCAACTGGGCTAATATTAACGGTACAAACTTCAGCGGATTTGCATTCACAAACGATTATGACAGCAAAATTTACTATTATACAGGTGGTGCAGAAGTAGAAGCAGATATGCCATTTACTGTAATACCTGACAGAAAGCTTATGGCTAAAAAAGATATGGTTATTTCGGCTTCACTTTTTGGAAATGATGCAGAAATGACAGCTGTAGGAATGGGCGAAGATACAACAACATATTTAAGCACTTCTTACACAGTACCCGTAGAAATGGAAAGAACAGGCGGTTCATTCGGATTTACTGCAGGTGCAGACAGTCATGCACTTGGAAATACATATGTTGACAATGTTGTAGTTTATAAGCTTAATGTAGTTGATCTTAATTATACAGACAGTGAAGAGATATCAGAATACTATGGTTCAAGATATAAGCTTATATTCAAATTTGAAAATGATGTCTTAAATGCAGAGGCAACTGTTTTAAAATATGGTGCAGAAGCAAACGAAGTGGTAGAATCTGATTATGATGCTGCAACAAAAACACTTACAGTAACACCTGAAACAGCACTTTCACTTGACGGTGCTTATGAAGTTACAATCAAATACGGTATGCAGCTTGAATATGAAACTGCCCCTGTAGTTTACGGTTTTGATGAGCTGTTCAGTGATGATTTTTCAGATGTATCATATACAAAATCTAAATGGTTCCTCAGAGATGAGTCTTTATTAAACGGAGAAGCTCTTATTGACATAAATCCGTATTATGCAAAGGCTTTAAAAACAACAGAAGAAAATGCTTTATGGAAAGATTACACAGTAGAATTTGATTATATCGCGCAGGAAAATGTAAATATCGGCGCTATAAGAACATTTTTCTATGTTTCCGGCGATAACAGCGCAATAAACGATACAGTATTAAATGCAAGCGTAGGAGCATCTGTACCGGGTATTAAACACGCATATGATCAAGGTGAGCTTTGCTATTCTGAAGGTACAGTTTCAATGATTACAGATAATGGTACAATGCCTGCATATAATACAGTTTCAGAAAGTGTAACACTTTCAACGTCATTATTTGATAAAACAGCATACAGTGTGCTTACAAAAGCAGACGGAACATTGATTTATTCGGGTCATGCGGAAGTACCAAGCCTTTCACAGACAAGCGGTAAATTTGCTGTTATGGCATGGACACAGCCTGAAGAAAATGCAATCCTTGATAATGTAGTAGCTTATAAGCTTACAACTCTTGAAAAAACCTATGGTGCAGACGAAGCTGTAACAGTTTACGGTTCAAAGAATAAGCTTATATTCAAGTTTGAAAATGATGTTGCAAATGCAAAGGCAACAGTGTGCGGAGTAGGTGAAGCAGTGGCGATCGCTGCTGATTCAGACTATGATAAAGCAACAAAAACACTTACAGTAACACCTGAAAATGTACTTTCACTTGACGGTGCTTACGAGGTTGCAATCAAATACGGTTTAGCTTTGGAAGAAAGTGTTGAGCCTGTTATATTCGGATATGAAGTTTTATTTGAAGATGATTTTGAAGGCGCATCCACAAATCTTACAGTTCATAACAGCTCATATAAGGTTGAAGACGGATATTTTGTAAGAACAGGTGATTCTTATTATATGGCGGCATTACCTGATGCATTTGTAACAGATAACTGGAAGGATTATACAGTTGAATTTGAATATCTTGGTTCAAAATCAAATCAGGAAAGTGATGCTACACTTTGGTTAAGTGTATTTATGAATGCGCAGAATTATGGCGGAAGCAACTGGGCTAATATTAACGGTACAAACTTCAGCGGATTTGCATTCACAAACGATTATGACAGCAAAATTTACTATTATACAGGTGGTGCAGAAGTAGAAGCAGATATGCCATTTACTGTAATACCTGACAGAAAGCTTATGGCTAAAAAAGATATGGTTATTTCGGCTTCACTTTTTGGAAATGATGCAGAAATGACAGCTGTAGGAATGGGCGAAGATACAACAACATATTTAAGCACTTCTTACACAGTGCCCGTAGAAATGGAAAGAACAGGCGGTTCATTCGGATTTACTGCAGGTGCAGACGGTCATAAGCTTGGAAACACATATGTTGACAATGTTGTAGCTTATAAAATTAAGCTTTATAACGGACTTGAATATGATGAAAATCAGACGATTGCATCGTACGGTTCAAAAGGAAATCTCGTATTCAAATTCGATGAAGATGTTGTTAAGGCAAAAGCTGTGTTAACACAGGGCGGCGTAAGTATTCCTGCAGAATCAAGCTACAGTGAAAACACTCTTATCGTTAAGCCTGAAGCTGACCTTGATATTAAAGGAATCTACGACATTACAATTTCCTACGGTATTAACTACGAATGCTCACAGACAAAGAAATTCGGTTATGAAGTTCTTATGAATGAAGATTTCTCTAAATTAGCTTCTGCTAAAGAAAACTTCTACTATGGAAACAGAGAAGATTACGAAGGAAAGCTTGCATGGACGGTAAATGAGGACGGTCAGCTTGTTAAGCTTATAGATGACTCTTCACTTCTTACCTACGGTGTTACAGCTGTGGCATCCGGAGAAACAGAAAGCTGGAAGGATTACACAGTTGAATTTGATTTTATCGGAAAAGAAGACATGGGAATCTACAACGGAAGTGCTTCAACAGCTGAACACAAGAATCTTACACTTGGCGTATTCTTCTATACAAGTGAGTTAAGTGGTGATAGCAGATTCTTAATGAGGGTTATGGAGGATGATGGAGCGAATGCAATGTACAGTAAGACTGTACTTAACAGACCGAACATAAACGAAAACAAGAGCTTCACATATTCAGCTTCAATTTTTGGAGAAGATGTTTACAGCAAGATAACAAACATTACCGATAACGAAGTTGTTCTTGAAGAAAGTATTGTTACAGCAGTATATAAAAATATTGCAGGTGAGTCTGATAATGTTGAGTACGATTGCACAAAAGCAGGTGCCAACGGAAAAACATCAGGTGGATTCTCAATTGCAGGTTCATACGGCTGGAATGACGGTTCTGCCAATACATTTGATAATGTTCTCTGTTATAAGCTTTACGAAATCGACGGAGTTGATGTAAGATTCGGAGAACTTACAGAAGCAGAAAGCAGCATAACACTTAATGATATTTACTTTATAAACGCTGAAAATTCAGATGTGACTCCTATTCTTGCTGTTTACGGAGAAAATAATAAGCTTCTCGGAATGGCAGCAGGAAATAACAGCACAACTTCACTTACAGTTGAAAATATCGATATGTCAGCTGTTAAGAAAGTTAAACTTATGCTCTGGGGCAGCTTAAACGGAATGAATCCCGAAAGAAGTGCAATCAGAGTTGACTGATTAGCTTTTTTAGAGAAAAAATAAGAACCTCACGAAATACTAATACAATTAAAATTGTGAGTATTTCAACGAGCCTTGTTGTATTCACAATAAATAAAATTGTCCCTGAAATGCAACCGCATTTCAGGGACTTTTTTGGTATAAAACTGCAATTCGCCCCTCGAAAGTTTATTTTCGCCCCTTGATTTTAAATTTAGTAAATAGTATAATAAAATAAAAAAACCTAAAAATTTCGAGGTGATAATATGAATTTATATGTAAGTATAAAAGGAAACGATGAAAATTTGGGCACAAAAGATTTTCCTTTAAAAACGTTTGAATGCGCAAGAGATAAAGCGAGAGAATATGAAGGATGTACAGTCCACATTGAAAGCGGTCGCTATTTTTTCAGCAATACTCTTGAATTTAATGAAAAAGACAGCAACACAACATTTAAAGCTGACGGAGAAGTTATTCTTGACGGCGGAATATTTATAAATTTATCAGATGTAAATGATTACGACGGTAGAATTAAATCGGTAGATTTGAAGCTTTATAATATTGAGATAGGAGAATATGGAAACAGAGGTTTCAGACGTGCACATATCAATTCTCCGAATGAACTTTTTATAAACGGTACTCCCTACAGAATTGCAAGCTATCCTAAAAACGGTTATATAACCTATGAAGAAGGTGACATAATCAACCCGGGAAGTTATGTTTCTCATAAAGAATATGAGAATGAATGTGCGGTTTTGAGATGCCGAGAAGAAAGAATTAAAAAATGGGCAAATGAAAAATATGCATATTTAGCAGGATATCCCAAAAATTCATGGGCAGATGATTGCATAAAGCTGGCAAAAATAGATGCTGAGAATAAAACCTTCTCCACTTCACAGCCACATCTGTTCAGCTTTGCTGCTAATGGTCATGCAAGCTGGAAAATAGTAAATGTTTTTTCTGAACTTACCGAAGCAGGAGAATATTATATAGATAAGGATAACAAAATTCTTTATTTTATACCCGATGGAGAAATAAGAACAATTCAGCTTTCCGTTATGGATAAGGTTATGGTTGCAATAGAAAATGCAGAAAATTTCACATTTGAAGGCTTTGCTTTTGAAAATTCAAGAAACAGCGGTGCTTATATTGAGGGCGGAGACAGTGTTACAATTAAAAACTGTGAATTCAGAAATCTAGGAATACTTGCAGTTCAGATTGGTCAGGGAGCAGAGGGACAGCCTCACGGATTATCTACATATCACGGTGAAAGAGCTGATGGAGTGCCTGTTCCGAAGCCGATTTCAAGAGAACTCGGACAATGGCATGAATATCTTTATGAATTCGCCGCCTGGGATAATAACGCAGGTAAAAACCATAGAATTGACAGTTGCAAAATTTATTCAATGGGTGCCGGCGGAATAGTTATGGGAGGCGGTAACAGAAAAACGCTTACTCCTGCCAATAATACAGTTTATAACTGTGAATTTTACGACCTTAACCGTCTTGAAAAAACTTACCGTGTTGCAATTCATATTTTCGGAGTTGGTAATAAAGTTCAGCATTGTGAAATGCATGATTTAACTTCTATTGCAATCAATGTTCATGGAAATGATCATATAATAGAATTTAATAATATTTATAATGTTGTTACTGAAACTTCAGATTCCGGAGCAATTTATATGGGGCGTGATATGAGCGAAGTTGGTAATATATTCAGAAACAACTATATCCACGATTTAAAAAATCCTCATGAAACAGATTTGGGAGTTTGTGCCATTTACTTTGACGACTGGTCGATTTTTAATGCTGTATACGATAATTTTTTCTATAATATAGAAGGTGGCGGATTTTGTGTTGTTCACCACACTTGTGGCGGATTTCTTTCATTCCATAATAATTTTGTTATCGACTGTGTACCGGGTGTTCAGCCTGATAATAAAAGCAATGCTTATATAAGAATGCATAAAGAGCCCCTAATAATGACAAGAGTTCATACAAAAGATGAAAACGATATGCGTGGTGTAGATATAACAAGCGAAATTTACCGCAATAAATATCCGTATTTATATGATGTCTATAAAAATGATGCAAGACCTGAATGGATGTATTACAACAATAAAATAATGTATAAAAAATATAACATTTTTGTTGACGGAAAAAACGGTGATTTCACGCAGGTTAAAGATTTTGATAAGCTGTGGCGTGATGAATACGACTGGCACAGAAGAACAGACATTGTTATGGGGTATGAAAACGACATTGTTTCTCCCCATAGAGTTGATTTTAAAACAATTGGTCTTATAAAATAGACAAGGGGATAAAAAAGATGACAAATAAAGAATTAAACTTAGTGATATATAATGCTCAGGACAGAATTTTTGACATCAATAATAAATATGGAACTTTCTGGGGCTCAAAAAGCTTATATGGTTGCCATGTATGGGCATTTACAAAGGGACAAGAAAAAAATTTTGAACCTTATGAAATGAGTGAAGAAAAATGCGGGAAAGTAACGGTGAACGGGCGAGAAATACCATATAAATGGAATCGACATGAAGCTTCTTGGAACCCATGGTGCGTTACAATAAATATAAATAAGCTTGGATTTAAGCCCGGAAACAGTTATGAATTTGTAGTTTCAGATTTTAAAACAAAGTCAGGTGAAACAATAGAGCCATTTAAAACTGTTTTTTCGTGTGTCGGAGCAAATGAAGAAAACCCAAAATACGCAGAGCATAAGAAAAAAGCTTTGGAATGTGCTTATGAAGGTGCTGTTTTGCTTAAAAATGAAAATAATTTGCTTCCAATAACAGACAAAAAAATCAATATTTTCGGTGAAGCATATTATAATTTTTTTATTATGTCATCAGGTGCGGGTTGTATAAACCCACGCTTTACAATGGAATTTACGTCAGAAATAAGAAAAACCTTTGAAATAAATCCCGAAATTGAAAAATTTTATAGTGAAGATTTTGGAATAATACCCAATAAAGATATGCTTAACAGAGCAAAAAAATTTAGCGATACAGCTGTAATTACAATATGCAGGGGTTCTTCGGAAAGCTTGGATAATAACCCTATAAAAGGAGATTATTATCTTTCAGATGAAGAAGAAAGTATGATTAAAGAAGTATCGGAAGTTTTTGAAAATACAGTAGTTATACTAAACACAGGTTATACAATAGATGTAAAATGGATTGAAAAATACAATATTAAGGCTGTTTTATGGTTTGGTTTTGGCGGTGAATCAGCTTCAAAAGCGCTAACTGACATTTTATCAGGAAAAGTAAATCCATCAGGCAGGCTGCCTGACACATGGGCAATGGATTATTATGATCATCCGTCTTCAAAGAATTTTATTATTAAAAGCAATTTAAAAGAATCTTGTGATCATCCGCATATAACAAATGTATATGAGGAAGGTTTGTATGTAGGGTACAGATATTTTGACACTTTTAATGTACCTGTTATGTACCCATTTGGTTTTGGACTTTCATATACTGATTTTATATATGAATTTTCAGAAGCAAAATATGAAGACGGCAGTTTAACAGTTTCTGCAAAAGTAACAAATGTTGGCGATATTTCAGGGAAATATGTACTTCAATTATATGTTAAAGAGCCGCAGGGAAAACTGAAAAAAGTTTCTCATAAGTTTATAGATTTTAATAAAACAAAAGAGTTGAAACCAAACGAAAGCGAAGTTTTGAATTTTCAGGTTAAAGACAGCGAATTATCCTCTTATGACTGTGAAACTGCTTCATTTATAATGGAAAAAGGAAAATATATAGTTTATTTGGCAGAGCATATAAATAAGCTTCAGGAAGTATATAGTTTTCAAGTCAGTGAAGATAAAATAATAAAGAAATTACATAATTATTGTGTACCTCAGCTTGATTTTGAAGAAAGTGAAACCCCTGAAGGTATGTCATATTTTGATACTGAAATAAAAGGGTTTGATTTTTCAAAAACACAAAGAAAGCATTTTGAAGTAAAGGCATTGCCAAAATATAATGGTGATATAATTTATTACGAAGATGTAGAAAAAGACATATCTCTTCTTGATAATTTTGTTTCACAAATGAGTGTAGAAGAACTGGCACGACTTAATGTGTGTGCATGTGCCTGGTCGATTGATGTAAATGGTGTTGCAGGGTCTGTATATGCACTTGATAAATACAAAATGAAACATTTTTATACCGCTGATGGGAATTCTTGTCTTAGAATGAAAAAGAAAACGACAGGCTTTCCAAGCAGTAATATGATATGTGCAAGCTTTAACAGAGATATAGCATATACAGTAGGCGAAATCATTGCAAAAGAAGCGTATGAAGAAAAAATACATATGATTTTATCACCTGGAATGAATATTCACCGAAACCCTCTTTGTGGACGAAATGCAGAGTATTTTTCGGAAGATCCCATACTTTGCGGAGTTATGGCAGGTTATCATTTGAAAGGACATCAGGATAACAAGGTTGGAGGAGTAATAAAGCATATCATTGCAAACAATGCAGAGTATTCAAGAATGAGAAGTCATAGCATAGTGGGGGAAAGAACTTTAAGAGAAATATACATAAAACCCTTTGAAATAGCAATGGGAATAGATGAGCCATATGGTCTTATGACCTCATATAATGCAACAAATGATTGTTATACAGCATGCGATGAAGAATTGATGCTTGGAATATTTCGTGAAGAACTTGGTTTTTCAGGTTATATTATGACAGACTGGGAATCGTATACGACTATAGACCCTGTAAAAGCAGTAGCAAGCGGAAATAGTTGGCTCACACCGGGCTCACAGGACGATAAATATGTTGTACCGATAGTTGAAGGCGTAAAAAACGGGATAATTGAACTTGGAAGATTACAAGATAATGTAAAGCGCCTTGTTTCTGTAATGATTAAATATACAAGTTTAGAAAGGATCTAAATTATGAAAGAGTCGCAATATTATTTAGCTTTTGGAAAAATAAGAGTTGTTTAAGAAAAAATGGTAAATATTTTAAATATACAAGATTGGCAGATGTTTCAGCAAAAAGATGGGAAAGCTGATATAGTAATAAGTTTGAAAATAAAAGAAGATTCATGGATAAAAAATCCAGTACTTCCGATGGGAAAGAAATTAGCTGAAATATTTTTCACATATAAAGTGAGATGTATTGAAGAAAATACCGGAAGAAATATTTCAGATTGGGTTTTGTTAGATGAAGAAAATGGTGTATATAACGGACTTCTGAAAAATATTCATGTTGTGTGATTATAAAAAATAAGGAGAAGATATTATGATTAAGAATAAAACATTAGTATTTTTAGGATCTTCAGTTACATGTGGGGCTAATAATTGGTCTATGTGTGAATATATAAGACAATTTACACGATATGATGTTGTTAAATGGGCAGTATCAGGAACAACATTGACAGATATTGGTGAGCAATCATATGTAAGGCGACTTAAAAATGAAATAATTTCACAAGATGTTTGTGATTGTTTTATATGTCAATTATCAACAAACGACGCTAGTAATAATTTGCCTTTAGGTATAATAAGCGAATCAAAGAACAAAGAGACTTTTGATACACAAACTATAATAGGGGCTATAGAATATATTGTTGCAACAGTTAAAGAAAAATGGGATTGTCCTGTAATGTTTTACACCGGAACATTTTTTGAAAGTAATTTATATCAAAAGATGGTTGATACTTTAGTTGAAGTAAGTGAAAAATGGGACTTCAAAATAATAGATTTATGGAATGATCCGAAAATGAGAGAGATAGATGATGAATCATACAAGATTTACATGAACGATCCTGTTCGTCCAAGCAAGCTTGGTTATGAAAAGTGGTGGGGACCAAAGTTTATTTAGGCAATAAACAATGTATTTATTGATGAAAAAAACAGCAGATGCCATCATGCGTAAAAATCCAGTATCAATGTTAAATTGCTAGTATACCTGTAATTCATAAAGTTTTTAGTCTTCCTGAATATGAACTATATAAAAAGTGTCGAATGGTGTCGAAAGGGGACAAGAATGATGATAAATACAGTATTAGGAAAAATAAATGAACGTGATGTGAAATCAGTATTGAGTCATGAACACATTTGTTGTTATTGTGAATTTTTATATCAAATGTCGCTTGATGAATATATTGACAAAACAGAAGTAGAAAAAGTTGCGGTCAATCACCTGAAATATCTCAAAGAAAAATATGGACTTAATCTGTTTCTCGACTGCACGCCAGTCAATATAGGAAGAGATGTAGAACTTTTAAAAAGAGTTTCTGAAAAAAGTGGTGTTCACATTGTTTGTTCGACCGGATTATACTATACATACAATCCAATCATTTCCTCGATGAACGCAGAAACTATAGCGGAGCATTATGTGAATGATGCTAAAAACATAAATGCAGGAATTATAAAAGCTGCAGTTGAAGCGGAAGAAATTTCAGTTTTTAATGAAAAACTTCTTGTATCGTCGGCGTTAGCCCAAAGTGAGTTGGGTTTACCTATAGTCCTTCATACAAATGCAAATAATAAAAAAGGACTTAAAGCTCTGGAAATACTGTTTAATAACGGAGTAAAACCGCCAAGAGTAACCGTGGGACATTTGAGTGACACAGATGATATTGAATATGTCCTTAAAATTCTCTCTTCTGGATGTTATATAGCTCTTGATAGGTTGCATAATAATACATCAGCAGACTATATATCAAAGAAAATAATGATGATTGAAAGTCTTTGTGATGCAGGATATGGTGATAAAATTCTGCTTTCTCATGCTGATATATTTTTCACTGGTTTTAGCTCTGATCATAAAGTAAATCCAATACCACGATTTGAATATGTTTATAAAAATATTCTTCCAAGACTTGATGAAAGAACTGTGGACGCAATAATGTATAAAAATCCAGTATCAATGTTAAATTGCTAGTATACCTGTAATTCATAAAGTTTTTAGTCTTCCTGAATATGAACTATCGCAAATTGAATAGTATCTATAGTTACAGTCTTTATATAAGAGTGTCGAATGAAAATACATAGCAAAGTTAGTGATGTAAAATGCTACAATGTGTGAAAAGCATAGTATAAATTTAATAAAAAGTAATAGAAAAAAGACTATGCCGATTTCAGATATATTACAATTTTGTATGTATTATTTATACATAACCTGCATAGCTTAAACCTGTATAATATCTCCTTATGATTGCCTGCCATAAATATTATGCAGGGGAGCTATGTAAAAATAAGAAAAAATGAAGATGTTTTATCAAAAAAAGTATAAAGTTTTAATACTGAAATTATGAAATCGTCATGCTGATAATAATATAAGATACAAAGAATCAATCTAAGCAATTTTATCAGAGCCTTTTGATAAAAACCTTGTGTTGAATCAAAAGTATTTGGTATCGGTGTTGAATCATATACAACGGGTAGCGCTGAATTTTCACTTTCATTTGTAACAACTCACGACGGATGCCTTCCTTTAATGGATAACGGACATTATCACCCGACAGAAGTTGTTTCAGATAAAAGTCAAAAAGGAACTAAGAAAACACAAAAAATTCCTGTTCCGATGTTCCGAAAATTTATAAAAATCTTTTAAAATGCTATAAATAATCCTAATAAATTATTCTTGAATAATAATCGGAACATCGGAACAACCCAGCTAACACAAGGGTTTTAACACTTTTTGTGTTGGAACAATTATTTTTTACTGATTTTTTGAAAATATAAAGTTGAGAAAGGAAATCGAAGGATGGGGATTACATCAGATGCACTTAAGCGGTGTGCGGAATACATTTATAATAACACGAATTTACAAGACAATTTGCTGGATACTTTCAAAGATGCCGATGAAGAATTTATTACAAAAGTTACTGAATTTATAATTAACAGTATTGTTATTGAAAGTTTATCAGATAGAAAATACAGTAAACTTTCAGGTGAATATGGGAATATTGGGAAATTAAAAAGTGAAATAACTGAAGAGAGAAAAAATAAAGATAAAAAAGATGAGTACGAAATTGAAAAAAAACGCAGTCAATATTATGAAGAAAGACAAAAAATGGAAGAATCTTTTTCAGTCGGGATGTCAAAAATTTTGCAAGCATTTGAGGGAGAATTTTGTAACGAAAAATATCTTTTGAAAAAATTACGACGATTTTTCAAAAATTATAAATTCAAGAAAAGCAATCTGATTAATGATTACATAATGTTCTTTTTTACCTTTTCCTTATTTGATTTTTTTTGTTATGATGTTGATGATGAAGAACTTAGAGAAAAATTTGCGGAAAACTTGTCAGAAGCATGCTTTAATGCATTACATAATCCACATAACAAAAAAATTGTTTTTGTTAGCGCTCAATCCATCCTGCGGTTTATGAAACAATTTCCTTTAGAAAATTATATAGATTCTTACATAGAAATTTTCGTGAAGTTTGTACAAGCTATATATAAATCTGAAACATTGCCTAATTATTTAAAATATGATTTTTTCAAACGATTTGACTTACATCTTATTCTTATTAATACTAGCCTTGAGGCAACAAAAAACGCAAAGCTGAAAGACTCGGATTCACTGACTGAAACTTTAGATAACTTAAAGGTGAATAAATTTGTTTCTAACACCATTCAGAAACTCAAAACTAAAGAAAATACCGAAGAAATTCAAGCTTTGTTAAAAGAAGTACAAAAAAATTATCGTTGGCTTCTGAAGAATAGTCCAAACTTAGATGATATTCCTAAAAAGAAAATTACGAAGCGTTGTTCAAAGATTTACGATGAACTTACGAGATTGTCAGAGTTAACGGGAAACACTTATAGTGATATATTTCAAGATGTTTTTCAGAAGTATACTCAGTTGGAATTTGATTATCGTGGCGAAACAATAAAAGTTATTGATCTTTTAGGTAGAGGATTAAGTGATGAAGGGTTAAGTGCAGCAGGTAAACTTCTTCCTACGCATATTTCAAGAAATGTTTTTTTGGATCTCTATACTGTAAAGTGTACTTTAAAAAAGAAAGAGTTTATTGACAGTTATTGTACAATAATGGATGATATCCGCGAGAATGTTTACAAAGAAGTAGAATTACAGTCCGAAAAGGAACTTGAAAACTTAACTAACAATTTTGAACTTGATATATTTGATTTTCCAATTCTGTCAGTTTCATCAGATGAAACTTGTATGCGATATGCTAAACAAATTGTTCTTTCACTGCTTTCTTAAACCATTAAAAACTTGTAAAAAAGTGAAAAATTTAGCCTGTCAAGTGTTTTTATAAAATTTCTTAAAAATTTTTTATTATCTCCAAATGCAGTAATTATGCCGCATTTGGAGGTTTTTGTTTTTATCAGAAAAAATAATTTTTTAAAAAAGGAGTTTCAAAAGTAAAAATCTTCCAATTGTCAGTTGTAGCAAGGGTTTTGAGAAAAAAACGATGGTGATTTTTAAGCAAAAAAAGTATTCTTTTTCATAAAACCCCCCGTTTTAAAATAGATGTAGGATCAGAAATGGTCACTATTAAATCAAAGGAGGAGTACTTGATGGTTACTCTCAAAACAAAAAATAATTTAGTGGTTATATCTCCAAGAGAAAAACAAATTGAAGATATAATCAAAAACCAGCAAAAACAGACAGAAGCTAAGGTTGTTATTAATGGCTTACGCCTTTTGAGGCCAACACCATATTATCAACGACTAAAGCTAAGGCAAAAGTTAAAAGAGCTGGGAATTGAAATTTCTTTAGAAGAACTTGAAAAAATTTATCCCTCTACGACTGAAACACCGTTGGAAGAAAAGGAACCCCAAAAGGTCGAAAAGAAAAAGAACAAAAAGAAAAAGAAGAAAAAATCTAAAAAGAATAAGTACAAAGATAAAAAAGGCGCTAAGAAGATGGCGAATCGTATCAGTGAAAACTTAATTGAAAGAACTGAGCGTAATGGCAATTTATTAGCAGAATTACTTAAAAAAGCAGACTGCTTAATGATTATCAACAATTCTCTTTGGATTTATAATCAGAAGACAGGTTGTTTTGATAGCAGTGATGCTGAAAATGTTGCAACTAAGTTAAGAATGTTCTTGCCGGAAAAAGACAGAATGAAGGTTTCTACACAAGAATATAAAGAAGCCTACAATCAGTTAATGATTTCAGGAGAACTTGTATCGGAAGAAAGTTTTTTGCAAATAAACCTTTAGTCAATTGCATCAATGGCGTTGTTGATGTTGTAAATGGGAAACTTTTAGATCACGCCCCGTCTTACAAATTTAAACACTTCATTAGGGCAAAGTATGACAAAAATGCTAAATGCAAGAAATTTCTTTCATTTGTCGATACAATCACCAATGGAGATGAGGAACTAAAAGATCTCCTCCAAGTAATGATAGGGTACATAATATCCCACTACAACAATGCAAAAACTGCTTTTTTACTTCTGGGGCCTTCTAATACAGGCAAATCTGTAATATGTTGCATTCTTGAAGTAATTATCGGCAAGGAGTATGTAAGTAATTCCGATTTATCTGATCTGCATAAGCAGGAGTATGCAGCTACTTTATCTGGAAAGTTATTGAATATAGCACCTGATATAAAAAACGAATCATTAAAAGATGTAGGATATTTTAAATCTTTGACATCTCATAATGATACCATTTCAGCCAGATTACTACATAAAAATCCAACTAAAATCAAAGGAGAAACTAAAATGCTGTTTTCAACAAATCATTTGTTATCTTTTGATAGCAAGCTTGATATCGGTGATATAGAAGCTGTATTCAACAGGTTTATATATTTTCCATTTCAAAATAAACCTATTACTGAAAATGATGACAATAAAAATTTTTCAGAGGAACTTCTTGAAGAAAAAGACGGAATTTTTACCTGGGCGATGGAAGGCTTGAGAAAGTACGTTGAAAACGGAGAAAAATTTCCGTATTCGAAGATTTCTCATAAAATTAAGCTTAAAAATATGGCTCAATTCTGCCCTGAAAAAAGCTTCTTTGAAAAATGTATCATCGTTGAAGAAGATGTTTTTGAATCAACTGAAGTGATAAAAGATGCCTACGAAGCCTTTTGTATAAAAAATGAAGTTACAACAAGAGGAAATATTAAATCATACATTACAAATCATAAAAAGATTAAGGTTATGAAGAAAAGAATAGACGATAACGGAACTTTGTTATCTTCCGGAAACCCAAGAGCTACCTATGTTGGTATTAGGCTCAAAGACAAATACCGTGCCAATTAGGAGATTGAAGAAAGGAGGGATGTGATATGCACAAACAAAGCCTTATCCTTTACAGTACGGGGAGTGCTTCTCTCCGTACTGTAATCAAGACAAAACATGGTCGTATAATCTATCTGGAACTTACATGTAACGATAAAGTGTTCCGGGTGAAGAACTGCTATTATTTGGACCGGTTGAGTAAGGCAGGAGAATTTTATGCTTTTCCGCAAAAACTCACATCGAAAACTTTTGATAAAAATGACCTTTTGAAAGTTGTAGCTTCACAACTTGACCGTATGTATTACGGGGTAGATGTTGTTAATACATTAGAAGCATTAACGACAGATGAATTTATTTCCGTTAAGCTTAATGAGTTCAAAAAAGGGTATAAATTTCTGATACTCGTAGGTGAAGGGGATTTAATAAATGGATTACCAAATACGCTCACAACAAGGTTAGCTAATCGAATACACCGTAAAATTTATATTAAGATTAGTTATTACAAAAATAATTTAGGAACTGTTGAGGCTTACTACTATGACAGATGCTATAAATCAAGGTCAAAAGTTATCCCGCAAATGCTGACAACTGTATTCGTAGAGTACAAACGTAGTGCTATTATCGAATTTATCAATCGAGAATTAAACTGTGATTTCACTGATATAATTATTGCAGATAATAGTATTGATGTTGAAAATAACGAAGCAGCCTTATGTGGCTGCATTTAAGCAAGACTTCGTTTGCTTGCACAGAATAATATAGCATGTACCATGCATATTATGTATAAAATTGAATGGAGGTACATACTTATGCTTAATTTGAATAATATTGATACAAAAGAAATCGGGCTTTCGGAGTTTACTGATTCCAAATCCCGTACACATACAGTAAAGCACAGTGTAGTGCTTACAGAAACCGAAAAAAGAGAACTTGAAGAAAAGATTGCAGAAGAACTTTATCGTATCTTTACAAACAATAGAAAACTCAGCGTATGACTTGTTAACTCCTCTGTCAGTTATAACCGACAGAGGAAAAAAGGAGGCATGATAATATGAATTACATAGCGTTGTACGCAAGACAAAGTATAGACAAAGAAAATTCAATCAGTATTGAAACACAGCTTGAATATTGCAAATCAATGATACGCCCTGATGAAAAACACTTGAAAGTGAAAGCTTTCTCAGATAAAGGTTACTCAGGTAAAAATACAAATCGTCCGGAGTTTCAGACACTAATGAAGGACATTCGTAGAGGAAAGGTAAAAAAGGTTATAGTCTATAAACTCGATAGGGTTAGCCGTTCTTTAATTGACTTTGTGGATATGCTTGCAGAATTTAAAAAATTCAATGTTGAGTTTGTCAGTTCACAGGAATGCTTCGATACTTCTTCACCGTATGGAGAAATGATATGTAAGCTTCTTATGGTATTTGCAGAATTTGAAAGAACATCAATTGTAAATCGTATTAGAGATACATATGCAAAAAGGTCTGATCTTGGACTTTACGCCGGAGGCAGACGCGTTTACGGATATAATTTAGAAGATGCCGTAATCTCGGGAATTAAAACAAAAAGGTTCGTTCCGAATAAAGAGGAAGCTGAACATATAAAGTACATCTTTGAAATATATTCGCAACCTTCAGTAACCTTAAGAATGTTACAAGCTAACCTGTTAGAAAACGGAATAAAACCATTATATGGTACAGATTGGACAACAGGAAAGCTTGGCACACTGCTTAGAAACCCTATATATGTAAAAGCTGATGCCGATATATATGATTTTTACGAACGACATAATACAAATATTGTAGGAAATATAGAAGATTTTGACGGAACGCATAATATACAGCTTTACGGTAAATCTACACACGACAAAAACCTTTCAGACTGGAGCGATATGAAAATTGTCCTTCTTGAAAGCGAAGGGCTCATAAATTCAGAAACTTTTCTGAAATGCCAAAGAAAACTTGAGCAGAATAAACAAATCGGAAATGCAATGAGTAACACTACTTCTTGGCTATCAGGAAAATTAGTATGCTCTAAATGTGGACATACTATGACAACTGTTAAAGGCGCAACAAGGCAATATTTTTTATGTGCAGGCAAAACACATAAAAAAACTTGCTCCGGTATCAAGCAAACTATCTATGTAGAAGATATTGAAAATATGATAGATGATTGTATAACTCAAAAGCTTAATGCACTCAAATTATCGAGGGTTCATCATTCAGAAGAAAATACTACTAAAATTAATTTAATAAAACTAAAAATAAAAGAGTTAGAAAAAAAACTATCAACGTTAAGTGACGCAATTCTATCCGGTTCGCTTAACGAAGAAATGATTTCTGTGCTTAACGAAAAAGCAAAAACACTAACAAGTGAAAAAAGAAAATATCTGGATAACATAGATGAATTACTTGTTTCAAATGATAATGCAAAAGAAACCATAAACTTTTCAAAGAAGTGGAGTAAAGCAAATTTTAAAGAGCGTAAAGCCATTTGTAATGTTCTTATAAAATTAATTATTATGTATGAAGATGGTAATTCAGAAATAATATGGAATATATAAAATGTGGCGGCCATTTCAACGAATGACCGCCTAATTTTGACTAAAAAAGCGTTTAACTTAGGTAGCATCGGTTCAGCTTTATATTTTAAAAAAGTTATGATATGTTTAACATCTGGATTTTCTTCCTTTATCTTTTCAAAAAAGCTTTCATCAGAATCTATGTCTCTCCTTGAATATGACCTCGTGCAATCTTGTATAAGCTTTCCTTTGTATTTTGCTTCCTTACATTCAAAATATTTTACAATTCTGTCGGGGAAGAATAGCTTATATATTTCATCAAGTGCAGTTGCCGAAAGAATAGTACATTTGCATTTTGTAAGTTCGGGCGGGATAAAACAGTCTGCATATCCGTTTTTTATATGTATTGCAGTTGAAGCCATAAAAGCATTAACATTTGTTGTAATTCCGTACTTTACCATAGTTTCATAATCTATATAGGATTTTGAAGGGCAAGATAATAAATAATCTTCCTTATTGTCTTTTATTTTTGAAAGAAACCACTTAGCTTTTTTAAAATTGCTTATTTTCTGTATATCGGATATAAGAACTCTGCACGAATTTTTAACACTTGAAGATAATATATCTTCATCAATTATAATTTCAAAATTTTTTAATATATCATCTTTTGAATTAAGAAATTTCTTATGTGTTGTTACAATAACCATTACATCATCGACACAGTAATCTTCTAATGGTTTTATATAATCAAGTAAATATTCTTTATCTTCATTTTCAGCAGTTTCCTTTATAAAATTAACTAAATCATTATAAGCACCTAATTCATTGAAATTTCTTACAGCTTGTCCTATTTCATTATCTAAACTTTCAAGAGTTTGTATTGATGCAGTTTTTACAACATTTGATATACCTTCATTTACAAGTCTGTTATATACTTCATCTTTTAATATATTTGTAGGTACTGCAATTATAAATCTTTTATCGCTGTTTTTAATTAAATTCACATAGCAATGAGTTTTACCTATTGCCGTCTGTGCTTTTATTATATTGATAGCATTTATGTTAGAATTTACACAAGCATATAACTTTTCTTCAACATCTGCACATGCTTCTTCAAGTGAGAAATATTCTTTTTCTTTCAGCTTTATAACGGAATTTCTATTAGTTTTAGCAGTAAGCACCATATTTTCAGCATGATTACATTCTTCACAGTATGGGCAGAAGTTACAGCATGACATAGGTGCATATTCCTGCGCAGTTATATAATTGAAATAATAGTGCCAGTCTTTATCCCTGTATTTATCATATCGGCTGTTTTCTATTATCTTGTGAAAAATCTTTCTTCCGCCTTCGATAGAGTTGAGGTTACAAGCTATTCCGAAAATCTCATTATGATGTAAAGGTCGCTCATCTGAAATAAATTCATTATATAGTTTACATTTGTTTTTAAGAATATTAAAATTAAGATTTCTTGTTCGGATTATATTTGATTTTCTGTTGGTCTTTCTTTCGCTATATTCAAAATTAAAATATATTATGTTTTCAATATCTTTAAATTCATAAAAATCTTCGCATTCTTTATGGAATAGAATAGCGAAGCCGTTACTGCATTTTAAGTTGTGCTTTTTATAAAATATCTCAAGCTGCTTTTTATAGTGATTATCCTTGAATTTTGCTTTCATAAAGTTTCCTAATTCCATAAGTAAGTTGGAAACTGAAAAACAAACTTCATTTTCATATATAACTGATTTACCGCCTAAAAATATCCGTGTAACATCACGGCAGGCAGTATCACAGCCCTCAAATATATGTATAAGTGCATCGATTATAATTTCTGAAACTCTTATATCTGTAACAGGACAATTACTAATAAAAACAATACGAAATCTATCCTGATTTGCAGATGAATAGGTTTCGTATGCTAACGCTATGGGAAGACCATATCTTTCCGCAATCTGAGATACTTCATTAAAGCATGCAGTACCGTCAAAATCTAAAGCAAATATTTGTTGAGATTTAAAGTTCTCCCGGTTTCGCTTACCGCTGTGAAAATCCGAAGTTAAGAACGCATGACCTTCATTTCCGACTAAATTGCAGAAATCTGACCATTCTAATTTTTTAGCTTCACAGTTTGTAAGCCTGTTTGAAATAAGGCCAAATTCAGAAGGTTTTTCATTATAACCTTTATTGTCGATTTTTACATTTATCAAAAAAATTCCTCCTTATAGTGCAATGAAAATAATAAAAAATTAAAAAAAGATAAATTTGCACTATATTTTTGTTAGGAGAATATTTTTTTATAAATCAAGAGGTAGACATAACCGCTGGTATAAAAGGGAAAATTTTCGCAACTCTATTATTTATAATAAGAGTTGTGATTATTTTCCCAAATTTAATCTCTATTATACCAACGGTGCTGTCTACCTTTACTTTTGTGTTATGTGGGTTGAAAAATAAATAATGCTAAAGGATTTGTATATATCTATTGAAATTTATGGTAATTCGTGGTATAGTTAGTTCATACCATATATAAATTTCTTAGGTGATGTTATTAAAATCGTATTTGAAATACTAAAGCTTTTATCAATATGTGGGTTAAGGAGTTAATGTGTAAAAGAAAAATTGTTTTATAAATAAGCTTAATGTCCGTTTTTATGTACTCCTAGCGTGATATACTGATATAAGAGTGAATTATATTAAACTATATTTCTTATGATAATGTCATCAAATTTGAGCAAATAATTGTTATGATACAATTTGAAAGGGGAATAATATGGAATTGAAAATATGTCCTTATTGTGGGGCTGAAAACTTAAGTGTGCGTTCAGGAGTAAATTTATTACACGTAACAATAGACTGTCCGTCGTGTGGAAGTTATGAAATTAAAACGAAGCCTAATATGACAAATGAAGATATTAAAGATGAAGTTGCGTCATATCTCTATTACCATTCTATAAATAGTTTTCCAAATAAAAATTATCCATTTAAGAACTTTTTAGGTGAAAAGACTTTGTACGATGCAAAGATTGTTGATTGTAATAATATAGCATATGTTTCCAAAGAAGCAATTCTTTCTTTTCAACCAAAAACTTTTGCAGATCGAATAGACAGAGTTCTTTTAGGTTTTGCAGAACAGACTGGTTTTTTGGGTGAAAAAGTAAAACTATTGGAAAGTCAGCTATATAGCGCGCTTTTTATAAAACGCCATGATACTGATGGGAATAAATTGAATGAAAATGACATTACTGCACAATTACATGAAATAATAAATTATTTAGAAGAAAATAAGTATATCGAGTATTATTATCACGAAGGCCCGATCTTCATATTAAAACCTGATGGATGGAAGCGAGTAGATGAATTGCAGAAGTATGCAAAACTAAATTCAAAAACTGTTTTTGTGGCAATGTCTTTTGCAGAAGAGATGAAACCGGTTGAAGATGCTATTAGAGCAGTAATTATAGAATGTGGTTTTGTCCCGATGATTATTAAAGATAAGGAATATAATAGACAGATTGTACCTGAAATACTATATGAGATTAGACAGGCAAAATTTGTTATTGCAGAGTTTACTAATCACAATAACGGGGCATATTACGAAGCTGGCTATGCTTATGCATTGGGAAAAGAAGTTATCCATCTTTGTAATGATGATAGTTTTGACAAAGATGCACATTTTGATATAAAACAAGTTAATACTATCCGGTGGAATAAGATAGAAGATTTAGAGCAAAAGTTGATTAAACGAATAAAAGCAACAATATTATGATATTAGGAATGCTGATAATACAAAAGCCAAAAGCTTAAATACCTATATAAAATCTCATAATCCCAAATATGCAATCAAATTATCCTCTAAAAATTTTGGATTTGAAGACGGTAAAAAAACTGTTCCATTGTATTCTGCTTTTTGTATTTGATAATGAAAAGTTACTTTAAAATTTGACAACAATTTTGACAACAACTGCATGAAAAAATATTAAAAAAAGCTAAAATCATAAGGGAAATAAAAATGCTTGAAATGCCCTAAAATAGAGGGTTTAATCATATTTTAAAGAAAAGTGAAAAGTGCTAAATATAACTTTTAATCAAGTTGTCCGGAGTTCGAATCTCCGATGGCTCACCAAGCAAAAAACCTTGAAAACACTGCGTTTTCAAGGTTTTTTCATTTTCGTTTTTCTTTAAATTTCCATCTAATTTTGACTGTCCAAGCATTGACGATTTTTGATTGTTGTGGTTGTTTTGAATGATATCAAAGTTTTGTTTCGAAAATCAAATTTATTTATGAATCTCACGAACAAAAGGTACCGCTGACACTTATCCGAAAGAAAAACGGCGGCAAGGCGGATGCGCTTAATATGGGCATTAATGCCGCACAGTACCCCTACTTTATCTGTATGGAGGCAGATTCTGTTTTGCAGTATGATTCACTCCGCAAAATTGTTATTCCCGTTTTAGAGGAAGAAAATGTAGTTGCAGTAGGCGGAACAGTAAGACCTTGTAACGATGTAACCTTGCCTGAAGGTAAGGTTATAAAATACAGACTTCCCAAAAACATTTTAGCTTGTATGCAGCTTTTAGAATATGACCGTTCCTTTTTGGCATCAAGAATTTTATTTGACCATTTCAACGGCTCTCTTATCATTTCAGGGGCATTCGGAATGTTCAAAAAAGAAATGGTTATCGCTGCAGGCGGTTATGACCACGGTACAATGGGTGAAGATATGGAGCTTGTAGTAAAGCTTCATTCCTACTGTCTTACAAACCAGATTCCGTACTCCATCAAATACGCAACCGATGCAGTATGTTGGACACAGGTGCCCGAAAAGCTCGGTGATTTGAAAAAGCAGAGAAAGCGTTGGCATCTTGGTCTTTTCCAAACTATGTGGAAGCACAAAAAGATGATGGCTAATCTTAAGTTCGGGACAGTTGGCTTTATTTCGTATATGTACTTTTTGCTGTACGAATTGCTTTCACCGTTTATTGAGGTTTTTGGTGTGTTTACAATGGTAGTGGCATTCTTCATGGATTTACTTAATTTGCCGTTTATGCTTTTATTTATGATGATTTATGCAGCATATAACTCCATACTTACACTAACGGCATTCTTTTCAAGAATACAAACTATTGATTTAACCGTCACATTCAAAGACTGTATGAAAGCAATAATGCTTTGCTTTTTTGAAGTTACAACACTCAGGTTTATTATGGCTTTTGTAAGACTTACGGCATTTAAAGGTTATAAAAAGAAAAAGCTTGATTGGGGCCGTATTGAACGAAAGAAGATGAATGTTTAAAAAGAGGAGAGGTGATGCGAAAAATGAGAAAATATATGATTGCCTTAGTTTTGTTGAGTATTTCCTGTACTTATTCAGTATCTGCAGAGGTTTATACCACAGAAAAAACGCAAGGAATGGCAAACTGTATTTATGTAGCCGGAAGTCCGGATATGTATCCGATAGAATTTTATGATGAAAAAAAGGAGTCATACTGCGGCATTATCACTGATATACTTGGGATAATCTCTGAGCGTTCGGGCGTGGATTTTGTGTATAACAACGGAAATAAAACTGATAAAAACAGTATGGGTGAAAATTTACAGGTAGAGATTGTTTCTTCTTCTGAAAACGACAGCACACTACCTTATTACAAGGATTATTTAGAGCTTGTATCCTTTGAAAAAGATGGTGAAACGGTGAAATCAGGTCTTGTTTTCACAACTCTTGCAGATAGTGATGTGATTTCAAAAATTAAAGCTTCAGCAAATGAAATTTCGGAAAATGTTAAAAACGGAATTTATCTTTCCTATGTAGTCGAAAATACAAAGATGAGTTACATTTTGCTTGCATTTGTACTTGGCATTTTTTTGATACTTCTAATTGCAGTAGTATTGTTGATTTTGCACATCAAACGCATACGCAAAGAAAATGCTGCGGACAAAATGACAGATTCTGAAACAGGAATGGGAAACCTTCAATTTTTTAAATATCATTTCAGGTATACTATAAGTGATATTTCAAGAAGTCTTTGATTCAGGAAGAAAAGAAAATCACGGGAAGTATCTAAAAGGCTTTGAAAATAATGAGTTTAGGATATATTTACAGTTTATTGTTGACAACAAAACAAAGAAAATTTTTTCGGCGGAGGCACTTTCGAGATTAGAGAAATATAAGGCGAATCCCTAATGAACGCCAAGCAAAGCATTCGTTTAAATCTTATATTGATAAAAAAGCAAGCGGACTTGTTAATTCGCTTGCTTTTTAGTATACCTCATAGAGAGTAATTTTTTAATACATATCAACTATTTTTTTAATGTCCTCTAATGTAGAAGCCTTTGCACACATAATTTTTGTTTCGCGGCTTAATTTAAAGTGATTCATATAATAAAGCATCATCGCTCTTGCACTTTTTACTTCACCGTCGCCCGAAAGCACCATTTTTTCGATCTGTTCATACATTTCTTGTAAGCCTTCTTTTAAATCAGACTTGAAGTCAGGATTTAAAATTTCTTTAACTATAAAGGGGTTTCCGAGTGAAGCACGCCCAACCATAACGCCGTCGCAGCCTGTTTCACTTTTCATTGTGTTGTAGCTTTTGAAATCCACAACATCACCATTTCCGATAACAGGAATTGAAAGAGCATCTTTGACGGCTTTTATATAGCTTCTGTCGCATTTTCCGCTGTACTGCATATCTCTCGTTCTTCCGTGAACAGTTACGAAATCAACGCCTCCTGCTTCAGCCATAGTCGCACATTTTACAACATTTGCATTATCCCAATCGTACCCGATTCTTAATTTTACGCTTAATGTCACATTTGTATTTTTTCTTATTTCGTGAACAATTTTGTAAATAAGATGCGGACTTAGCATTAAAGACGAGCCGTCTCCGTTTTTATAAACTTTCGGGGCAGGGCAGCCGCAGTTTATGTCTATCATTTCAAAGCCCATATCCTCAACGATTTTTGCCCCCTTAACCATAACATCAGGCTCATGTCCGAAAATCTGAACAGAAAGGGGAGTATCAGAGCTGTTTGTTTTTAAAAGCTCAAATGTTTTTTTATCTGAAAAGCATAAAGCTTTTGCGCTTACCATTTCGGAAAATGCAAGGTATGCACCGTTTTTTCTCATTGTTTCTCTGAAATACAGATTTGTAAATCCTGCCATGGGTGCAATCACGACAGGATTTTTTTCTAAAATATTATAAATATTTTTCATTTTTTCTTTTTCTTATTTTATTAAAGCTCAGCCAAGCTTTTTTCAACCTTTTCAAGCTTTGAAAGGAAGTCTTTTTCTTTTTCCTTTTCCTTGTTGACAAGTGCTTCGGGAGCTTTGTCAATAAAGCCTTTGTTTGAAAGCTTTCCTCTTACGATTTTAAGCTCTTTTTCCAAAAATTCTTTTTCTTTTGTCAGACGGGCAAGCTCTTTATCTTTATCAACAAGCTCGTTAAGAGGCAGGAATGCTTCAGTATCGCTTGCAATAACATTTACAAATTTTTCAGTGAGCTCATTCTTTGAATTTATTATTGAAAGGCTTGATGAATATGTCAGTTTAACAAAGAAGCTTTCACATTCCTTGATAAAGTCTTTATGAGCAGTTGTAACATAAAGGTTGATTTTGTTCTTAGGCGGAACATCCATTTCGCTTCTTACATTTCTTATTTTTGTAATAAGGTCAATAAGCTCGTCAACCTTAACCATTACATCACCAAAATCAAGGCTTTCTTCATATTCAGGGAATGTAGAAATCATAATACTTTCGTCCTCAACAGGAAGCGCCTGATAAATTTCCTCTGTGATAAACGGCATAAAAGGATGGAGAAGCTTCAAAAATCCACTCATAACATAAGTGAGAACATTCTGTGCCGCAACATCATCGCCTGCCATAAGTCTCGGCTTAACCATTTCAATATACCAGTCGCAGTATACATTCCAGATAAAGTCGTAAAGCTTACTTATAGCTATACCAAGCTCAAATTTATCTATATTTTCGTTAACCTCTTTAACAAGGCTGTTGTATTTTGAAAGTATCCATTTGTCCTCGTTGGTAAGCTTGAGTCCGTCGAGAGAAATTTTGTCTATTGTGAGATTCATAAGAACAAATCTTGAAGCATTCCAGATTTTGTTTGCAAAGTTTCTGCTTGCTTCTACTCTTTCGGAATAATATCTCATATCATTTCCGGGAGCATTGCCTGTTGCAAGAGTAAAACGAAGTGCATCGGCACCATATTCCTTTATAACTTCAAGAGGGTCAATACCGTTTCCTAAGGATTTACTCATTTTTCTTCCTTGTGAATCACGCACAAGACCGTGAATAAGAACGGTATCAAAAGGAGCTTTTTTTGTGTTTTCAATTCCCGAAAACATCATTCTCATTACCCAGAACGGAATTATATCGTAGCCTGTAACAAGAGTATTTGTCGGATAGAAATAATCCATGTCCTCTGTGTTGTCAGGCCAGCCCAATGTTGAAAATGGCCAGAGGGCAGATGAAAACCATGTGTCGAGTGTATCAGGGTCCTGTCTCATAGGCTTGCTGCACTTAGGACAAACTGCGCTATCTTCTTTTGTAACAACAAGCTCACCGCAGCAATCGCAGTAGAATGCAGGTATTCTGTGTCCCCACCAGAGCTGACGGGAAATA
>CAZHZL010000004.1:13548-62935 GCA_964537245.1 uncultured Oscillospiraceae bacterium | reverse complement strand
CACCTCAAAAAATTCTTTATAACTTTTTTCACCACAACTATTGACAAAGAGCCAATTATTTTTCAACATCCTCATTTTTAGCTTTCAGCATATTTTACAAGTTCAATTATTGCATTTTCATCTGTGAAATCTCCATCAGCGTCACAAAGCTCAATAAGCAACTTTTCCATTTTGGTTGGATTTTCTTTTGATGACATAAGCTTTTTCAACGCTTTTATTGCAGCTTTATGCGGAAGCGAAAGCTCATCAATTACCATCTTTCCCGGAAAATTAAAGACCTTAATATTTGCCGCCATGTGCGTCTTAAAGTTTTTTTCAATAACCATTTTATCGTAATATTCGCGGCAGGAAATAGGCGTAAGACCTGTTGTGAATACGATAAGCTTCTTTGTTTTTATTTTTTCAAAATTTTTAGTAATAAGGCTTATTCCTGCTATCATTTCTGCGTAAAGACCGCCACCGTATATTATTGTGTCATAATTTGTAAGATTGTCGGGGGTGATGTTTTTTGCTTCAACACATTCACAGCCAAGCTTGTCGGAAATCCACTCAGCATAAGCCTTTGTGGAGCCGTATTTTGATTTGTAAATAACTATTGTACTCATTGTAATTCCTCCAAAAAAATCTATATAGTAAAGCTTATTAAATAAATTGCGATTAAATGCAAAGGATAGTAAATATAAAAGAAGCTTTTCATTTTCTTTTTTCCTCTTTCACCGCTATAAAGTGAAATAAATAAAATCGAAAAGAGTGAAAACCACTGTATTCCGCCTATTGAGAAGCAAAGAAGAATAAGGGATGAAAACAGAAGTTTAAGCTTCTCTTTAGGCGTTTTTCCTAAGCTGACAAATACCGGGACTAAAATTCCCGAAAAACCGTAGTCAATATAAAAATCTGTTTTTGATAGCATCGGCACGATTTCAGAAATAAAAAACACAGCAATAATTGAAAATATCATAATAAGAATGTTTTTTAAATCTTTTTTTAATGCGACCCTATCAAATACATATATAAGTAAAACAGATAACGAAAAAGTCACCAGAATGCATTGCTTCAGTGAATTTAGTGCAAGGAAATATACAAGCTGACATAGAAATGCTGAAGATGACATATTTAAAAAATATCTTTTTCTGTTTCTTGTGAATTTACAGCCTTCAACAATCATATACGCAAAAACAGGGAACGAGAGCCTTCCGATTATTCTAAATACAATGTCATTTGGAAAAAGGTATGCACCAATATGGTCAATTGTCATAAGAATTGCCGCGATTATTTTCAACTGATTGCCGGAAAGAGAAAAAATCTTTGTATTTATCATATAACTACCTTTCTGCTGTGTTTATCTGATTTTTTGAGAATTCTCAGAACTTTCGGTCTGTTATATCTTTGTATAACAATGAACTGACCGTCAAAAATCATAGCTACAACTGCCGTTAAAAAGAAAATCCGGAATTCTCCCCATAATATTGAAAATAAAATGCTTGATATTGAGATAAGCTGATTTACCCAGTGATCCAATTCTGCCTTTGTCATAACATCAGCTATTTCGTCAAGAGAATGGTTCTTTAAAGAAAATAATTCGGGATTGTAGGTTAGTGCTTTATCCTTCCATTTTTTTACTCTAAGAACTTTATAAAGTCCTTTTTCGAAGGGCTTTTCCCTGAACCACCAGTGTTCACGGTTTATTTTAAACAATTTTGTAACATTTCCCATAAGTATTCTCAGCCACAGATGATACATTATCATAAATGAAACTATACCTGTCCACAGGACTGCTTCTTTTTTTAATATATCGCTGTAATACAAGCCTAAAAAAAATTATAGATGCTATTAATGTAATTGTGATTACAATATACATAAATATCGCCGGTCCGCTTTTCCTTTTTCCGTTCATGTTCTTGCTCCTTTTGTGATAATAGTGCAACTGGTTCAATATGATTGTTTGGATATGTTATTTTTGTTCAGCGTCTCTATATCTGTAAAGCCCAATTATTGCAGAAATTATTGCTATAAGTTCATTAGCTACTCCACCCCATACATAATAATATATATTGTATATTATTATCATGGTTGATGTAACGAGAATACTTTTTCTCAAATTTTGAACATCAGGAAAATATAAAAATAATGTGTTAATCATTAAAGCTGCAACAATAAGTATAGACATAGTTCCTTGCCATGATACAATTCCCATTATTCCCATTATAAATGCAAGTGCATATGGCCAAAAAGAGTGTGAAAAAATCTTAATATTCTTTTTGTAAATTATTATGTTTCTTAAAATACATATAATGTTTAACAACATTCCTGTTTGGGCATTCAGCAATAAGTAGCTTATGCATATACTCAGTGTAGAAAGTGTTTGAACAATAAGCAGCTTTTTATGGTTTTCGCATTGATAAGATAAAAATGTTAATAATGTGGCTATCCAACTTAGTATTTGCCCTGCTAAATTCATTAATATTTCCTACTTTCTGTTATTTTTTGCATAGTAGAGCGCAGCACTCCACATGGTGAGTTTTCGGAAATAAATCTACTCCGACAACCTCTTTTACTTCGTAATGTTCGTTTAAAATTTTTAAATCTCTTGCGAGTGTTGCGGGGTTACAGCTTACATATATAATTTTTTTCGGAGAAGCATTGATGATTGTATGAAGAAGAGATTTTTCGCAGCCGCTTCTTGGTGGGTCAAGCACTACCGTTGTTGGAATTATCCCTTTTTCAATAAGCTTCGGAACAGCATTTTCGGAAAGGTCACATATAAATTCCAGATTTTCTTTTTCGTTCATTTTTTTGTTTATATTTGCGTCAATAATGGCAGGCTCACAGCTTTCAACACCATAAACTTTTTTTGCTTTATCAGCAAGACACATTGAAATTGTGCCTATTCCGCAGTACAGGTCAAAAACGATGTCATTTTCATCGTCCAGAAATGACAATGCAGTTTTGTAAAGAAGCTCTGCCTGCGGTGTGTTAATCTGATAAAATGACTGACATGAAATGTTTATTTTGTTTCCGTTCATCGTATCTGTGATATATTTTTCACCGTAAATTACAACAGTTTTTTCTCCTAAAATTACATTTGTTCTTTTTTTATTTATATTAATAACAATGCTTTTTATATTAAGGTCAAGCTTATTCATACGGTCAATAAATTCTTCTTGATAGGGAAGTGAATTTCCGTTTATAACAAGCCCTGCCATGATTTCGTCGGTATGGTATCCTTTTCTTATAAAAAGATGTCTCAGGAGTCCTTTGCCGGTTTCTTCGTCATATGTGCTTAATTTCTTTTCATTTGCAAACTTTACAGCTTCGTTTTTTATAAGGTTGAAGCTTTCGGGCGAAATAAGACAGCTGTCGCAGGGGATAATATCGTGTGTTCTTTTTCTGTAAAAGCCTGCGTCACATTCGCATTTTTCATTTTTTCCAAACGGTATAAGCATTTTGTTGCGGTAACGAAGCTTGTCATACCCCAGAACTTTTATATCACTAAAGTCAAGTCCTGCAATTGTCTTTAATGAAGTTTTTATAGTATTAGCTTTATAGCGAAGCTCTTCTTCATATGCCGCATGTCCAAAGCTGCAGCCTCCGCATTTTGTATAAACTTCACAAAAAGGCTCACATCTGTATATAGACGGAGTAATTATTTCTTTAATCTTTCCGAATGCCATATTTTTAAGTACCTTTAAAATATGAACATCAACCACCTCACCGATTAAGCCTTCTTTAACAAAGATTACAGCACCGTCATCGGTTTTTCCTATACCTTGTCCGTCATAGGAAATGTCGTGGATTCTTATTCTCACAATATCGTTTTTCTTCATTTTGCGTATACCTCAAAAATATATCTTTTATGTTATTTTATCACAAAAGATTCGCAATTTCAACCCCTTTTTTTTAACTGTTATGCATTGTGAATAAAAAAAATATTTAAATTTTGTTTATTTAACCACTTCCATTTTTGAAAAAAATATGTTACAATAATATCATAAAAATAGCAATAATGCGGAGGTAATATAAAAATGGCAGGCTTAATACTTAAGAACATCACAAAGGTATATGAAGATAGTCAGCAGAAGTCAGTTGATAACTTCAGTATTGATATTGAAGATAAAGAGTTTATAATTCTTGTTGGTCCTTCAGGTTGCGGTAAATCAACAACTCTCAGAATGATTGCCGGACTTGAAGAAATAACAAGCGGTGAACTCTATATCGGTGATAAACTTGTAAACAATGTTTCACCTAAAGACAGAGATATAGCAATGGTTTTCCAGAGCTATGCTTTGTATCCACACATGACTGTATTTGATAACATGGCATTCGGTCTTAAAATTAAAAAAGTTCCGAAGGACGAAATCAAGAGAAGAGTACATGAAGCAGCTAAAACTCTTGATATCGAGCATTTGCTTGACAGAAAGCCGAAGGCTTTATCAGGCGGTCAGAGACAGCGTGTTGCTCTCGGTCGTGCTATCGTTAGAGAACCAAAGGTTTTCCTTATGGACGAACCACTTTCTAACCTTGATGCTAAATTGAGAGTACAGATGAGATCTGAAATCGGCAAACTCCACAAGAGATTGCAGACAACATTTATCTATGTAACACATGACCAGACTGAAGCTATGACAATGGGTTCAAGAATTGTTGTTATGAAAGATGGTGTTGTTCAGCAGATTGATACACCACAGAATCTTTATGAACATCCTGTTAACTTGTTTGTTGCAGGCTTTATGGGTAGCCCACAGATGAACTTCATCGACGCTATGCTCAGCCAGGACGGTGATGATTACTATCTTACATTTGACGGTGGTAAAATCAAAGTTCCTGAAGATAAGCTTACAGCTAAGGTTAAAGAAAAAGTTGGTCAGGAAGTTACATTCGGTATCAGACCTGAAAACATTCATGATGAAGAAGCTTTCGTTTCTATGAATCCTGATAACTGCATAGATGTTAGGGTTGATATCACAGAAATGATGGGTGCTGAGACATATCTTTATGTTACAATCGGCGAAAAGACAAACGCTATCGCAAGAGTTAACCCGAGAACAACTGCTAAGATTGGTGACACAATTAAAGTTGCATTTGATCTTACAAAGCTTCATATCTTTGATAAAGAAACATCACTTACAATTACTGAATAATTTGTAGATTATAAAAAAGCTATACCGATTGCGGTATAGCTTTTTTTGTATAAAATATTTTTACTTTTTATTTTTTTTCGCAGCACGCTTTTTCTTTTTTTTCACGCTGTATCCAAATGTTCCCAATCTCTCTCCCAAAGAGAAGTATTCGCCGTGTGCATATGCAAGAAGCTTACATTTTTTTATGTGAAGCTTACCGTTGTCATCAAGAAACTCGTTTTTCACAGATATTTTTAAAATATCTGCTATGAACATTGTATGTGTTCCAAGATGAATTTTATCGCATACACGGCATTCCATACTTATTGGACATTCTTCAATCGACGGTGCATTAACCGAATTTGATTTTATTGCTGTCAGCTTCATTTCTTTGAATTTATCCATGTTTTTTCCGCTTCGTACTCCGCAGAAATCCACAGCCTTAACTAAAGCAGTTGAAGGCAGATTTATGACAAATTCTCCCGTTCTTTCAATTATATCGTATGAATATCTTTCGGGGCGTACAGATATATATGTTTTCGGAGGTTTAGTGTTGAGAGTTCCTGTCCATGCAACAGTAAATACATTTTTTTCATTTTCATCGCCTACACTAACCAAAACAGCAGGCACAGGAGATAAAAGTGCTGAGCCGTCCCACACAGTTCTATTTTCCATTTTTATTTTTACCTTTCAATAACATTGATTATAATTATTATACCCCAATACCAATGTTTTTGTCAATAAAAATTTTTCATCATAATAAAACCCTTTTTCTCTTGAAGTTATTGGTGAATATATTATCAACAATGGGTTCGGAAAATATTTCGCACATTGAACAAATAATAATTCATATGGCGAAAATGTTAAATAAACAAAGTTAATCTTATGCAACAAAATGTTATAGGTGACTGTTATGATAAAATTTGAAAAAGATGAATAAGCACACAAAAAGGCTGAACTTTCGTTCAGCCTTTTTAAGTACAATTATAAAATTTAACTGTTAAGATAATTTTTAAGTAATTCTTCTAAAATGTCGTCGCGTTCTAATCTGCCAATCATTGCACGAGCATTGTTGTAGCTTGTTATATAGGTAGGATCACCTGAAATAATATATCCCACCAACTGGCTGATAGGGTTGTAGCCTTTTTCCTTTAAAGATTCATAAACTGAGAAAATTATCTGCTTAATTTTCTGGTCGTCTCCTTTTGGAATATCTACTAATTTTGTTCCATCCATCGTGAATACCACCTTTCATTTATTTAAAATTTTATTATCTTAATTCAGCGCCGAACGCTTCTTTTACGCTTTCTATAATCTTATTAAGCATACCGTTTGTCTCTTCGTCTGTAAGAGTTCTTTCGTAATTTTCCAAAGTGAATGTGAAAGATACGCTCTTTTTGCCTTCAGGAATCTGACTGCCCTTGTAGATATCAAAAAGCTCAATTGATGTAAGAAGTGAGCCGGCTGTTTTTCTTGCAACTGCTTTGATTTCGTCTACTGTCACATCTTCAGAAACAACAACGCTGAAATCTTTTTCACTTGCAGGGAAGCGGTTAAGCTGCTGATATTTTGTAAGAGGAATATCAAGCCCGCTTATCTTTGTGAAGTAAATTATTGCACAGAATACAGGGTTTTCAATGTTGAAGTTGCTTCTTACTGTTGGATTTATTTGTCCCATTATACCGATTTCTTCGCCGTTGTAAATGATTTTTGCAGTCTGATACGGGTGGAACGAAGGAGCAGTTTCGCAAGCTGTAAATGTAACATCTTTTATTGAGAAAACTTCAAGCAATTCTTCGCATACGCCTTTTAATTTGAAGAAATCAACATCAGCGCCATACATACCGATTGCAATATTCTTTGTTTCTTCCGGAAGCTGTTCGCCTTCGATTTTCTTATATGTTTTTGCTACTTCAAAAAGCGCAGCTTCTTTCGCTCTTTTGTTTTCGTTTAAGCAAAGAGTTGAGAGCATTCCGAAAAGCGGAGTTGTACGCATGATTGACATATCGCTTCCAAGTGGATTTAAGATATTTACAGTATTTCTTAAATCTGAATTTTCAGGAATAAGAAGCATATCAAAGGCTTTAGGGCTTTCAAAGGAATATGTGTAAATTTCGCTTAAACCTAAGTTAGCCAAAGTCATTTTTGCATCTTTTTCAAGCTGCTGCTGTTTGTTAAGTCCACCTTCAAATCCTGAGCCCTGCATAGGAGCAGATGGGATTTTATCATAACCGTGAATTCTTACAACCTCTTCGGCAATGTCGTTGAAGCATTCAATATCAATTCTGAATGACGGCGGGATAATGTAGCCGTCTTTTACTTCAAATTCCAAAGCTTCGAGTGATTTTATCATTTCTGCTTCGTCAATATCTGTTCCCAAAAATTCGTTTATTCTTGAAGGCTCAAATTTAACCTTTATATCTTTGGTTTCTTCATTGTTTCTGTCTATAACGCCTTTTACAACTTCACCACAGCCAAGTTCTTCAACAAGCTCGCAGGCTCTTTCCAAAGCGTCTACAACCATTTCTTTATCAAGACCTTTTTCATATCTTGATGACGCTTCTGTTCTAAGACCGATTTTCTTTGCTGTCTTTCTTACTGAAGCACCGTTGAATGCGGCACTTTCAAAAACGATTGTTTGTGTATCGTCATTTATTCCGGAAAATTCTCCGCCCATAACTCCGGCAACGGCAACAGGCTTATTTGCGTCGCAGATAACGAGCATTTCCGGTGAAAGCTGTCTTTCGATACCGTCAAGCGTTGTGATTGTTTCGTTTTCTTTTGCATTACGCACGATAATGTGGCTTTCAGCAATATTCTTAATATCAAATGCATGCATAGGTTGACCGTATTCAAGCATAACATAGTTTGTTATATCAACGATGTTGTTGATAGGTCTTACTCCGCAAGCAATAAGTCGTCTTTTTAACCATTCGGGTGACTGTTCGATTTTTATATTTTTTACAACTCTTGCAGTATATCTTCTGCAAAGCTCGTAATTTTCAACATCTACCTTAAGGTCATCGTTTATATCTCCGCCTGCAAGCTCTTTTACGGACGGCTTTTTAACATTGAACGGACGACCGAAGGTTGCTGCTGTTTCTCTTGCAAGACCGATTACGCTGAGACAGTCAGGACGGTTTGATGTTATTTCAAAATCAAAAATTGCGTCATTTAATTTTAAGTATTCAACAATATCAACACCGATAGGAGCGTCAGAAGGGAGGATAAGCAAGCCTGTTGCCTTAACATTTGGTTCACCGATGCCAAGCTCATCGGTTGAGCAGAACATACCGTTTGAAAGCACACCTCTCAATTTTCCTTTTTCAATTTTAACTCCGCCGTGAATTGTTGATTTGTGAAGCGCAACAGGAATAATATCATTTTCTTTCATATTTGTTGCTGCGGTAACAATCTGAATTGTTCCGAGTTCAACACCCATATCCACTTGGCAAACAGTAAGTCTGTCAGCATCCGGGTGCTTTTCCATAGAGATAATTTTTCCTGTTTTTACATTTTTTATATCTTTAGCCATATCCTCATAGCCTTCAACCTTTGAACCGCTCATTGTAAGTGCGTGTTCATACTGCTTGTAGGAAATGTCTGAAATATCTGTATATTCGTTTATCCAGTTTAAAGGTAATTTCATTTTCTATACATCCTTTCTTAGAACTGTTTTAAGAATCTGAGGTCGTTTTCATAGTATAATCTCAGATCGTCAATATCATATTTACGCATTACAATTCTTTCCAGTCCGATACCAAACGCAAAGCCTGAGTAAACTTCAGGGTCAATTCCGCAGTTTGAAAGTACCTTCGGATGAATCATTCCCGCACCCAATATTTCTATAAAGCCTTCACCCTTACATATTCTGCAGCCTTCGCCGCCGCACGCAAAGCATGAAACATCAACCTCGGCTGATGGCTCTGTGAATGGGAAGTGGTGCGGACGGAGTCTGATTTTTGTCTGCTCTCCGTAGAATTTTTTCAAAAATATTTCAAGTGTTGATTTTAAATTTGCCATTGTGATACCTTTATCAACAACGATACCCTCAATCTGATGGAATACAGGAGAATGAGTTGCGTCAACTGCGTCGCTTCTGTAAACTCTGCCCGGAGCTATGTATCTGATAGGGGGCTGAGTTTTTTCCATTATACGCACCTGTATAGGTGATGTCTGTGTACGAAGTACAACATTGTCGTTTATATAGAAAGTATCCTGTGTGTCGCGGGCAGGGTGATCTTTTGGGAGATTAAGAGCTTCAAAATTATAATAATCAAGCTCAACCTCAGGACCGTCAGCAACCTCAAAGCCCATACCTGTGAAAATATCATAAAACTCGTTTAAAGTTTTTGTTAGCGGATGAAGGTGACCCTTCTTTATAAATCGTGAAGGCATCGTAACATCAATTTTTTCTTTCTTTAACTGTTCTGCAAGTTCCTTTTCGTGAATAACTGCGCCTTTTTCCTTGAGCATTTTTTCGATTGAATCGCGGACCTCGTTTGCAACCTGTCCGATAATCGGTCTTTCCTCATTTGATAAAGAACGCATTTCTTTTAAAATTGAAGTTAATTCGCCTTTCTTTCCTAAATATGCTACTCTGAGTTCTTCTAATTCTTTAGAAATTTTGGCGTCTGCTATCTTTTGTTCAGCAGCTTTTTGAATGTTTTTCAATGCCTCTTTCATGGTTTTCATTGCCTTTCTTTTTAGTTTTCTTAAAATTCTTTACAGAATTTTTAACTATACAATCTATTTTAACATATTTTTTCGGAAATTTCAACTGTTTTAATAAACTTTTTTTAAAAGTAACACATTTTTAAAAAATACATATATTGATTGTGAAAGGAAACAGATAAGTTTCCTGAAAAATAAATTTATAAAGGGAGATAATCTTATGCAACTTTTTAGAGGATGTAAGGACGACACAATTTTATGGTTCATTATTCTTTTTGTACTTCTTTTCTTCTGCGGTAATTGCGGAAATCTTATGAATACCGGCTGTAACGACGGTTGCCATGAAGGCTGCTCAAACAACAGCTTATTCGGAAATAACTGCGGCTGCTGTGATTAATTAAAAAGAAAAAATAAGAAAGGTTGAATGTGTATGTCAGGATTATTTGATAATAACAACAACTGTTGCTGTGAGCCATGTTGCTGTAATGACAGAAATAATAACAATGATTGGTGGATAATTGTAATTATAATTGCTGTTATATTCTTGTTATGCTGGTGTAACAACGACTAACATAAAAAAGCTGTGCGGTGAAATGTTCTCCGCACAGCTTTTTAGTTATAAAACTTTGACATTAAAATCTTTTTTGCATTTTGGGCAATTACATATGTGATTGCCTTTTATTTTCGGCAATTTTATATTTGCGTTACAGCTTGGGCATTTTCTGTATATATGTGTTTTTCTGAATTTGAATTTATTTTTCTGAAGATTAATCCATTTTCTTGCTTTTTCTCTTATTGCCCGGTATTTTCGGTTTTCTTCCTGCCGCTTATAAATATTTTTTGAGAAAAATCTGAACATCATATATATAAGCACAGCTAACGCTAAGTAGTGAATAAGCGGACTTCCGATAAATATATTAACAATTATAAGTGCGATATATAAAAATAAAAGAAATTTATATAAAGCGTCGGGACCATATCTGCCTGTCATAAATCTTATAAATGCATTTTTTATCTTATTCATTTAGCAGCACCCCCTTCCGCAAAAGCAGTTAAGCAAGAAGTTTATAATGCAGTACCACCAGCATATATTTCCGAATGAGAACGGCCTTTCGTATGTTGAACTTGTTTGCTCGTAGGTGTAGCTGTTGTTTCTTATTCTGTTTAAAAGCTCCTGATACTGATAGTTACCCGGCTCCATTCTGACAGCTGTTTCAATATGTGATAATGCAGCAACTCTGTTTCCTAATCTGTAATGCACCATTGCGCTGTAATAATACCATTTGCCGTTTCTTTCGTTTATTGAATTGAGTACATTAAGTGCTTCAGAAAAATAGCCCAAGCGGATATAATGCTCAACAGCTGAATAACGGTCGCTTTGTGAGTTTGAAGAATTTCCTCTGTAACTGCCATAACCACCGTAGCCTCCATATGAATTTGAAGAAGCAGTACCGTTTTTTATCTGTTCATATGCGGCGTTTATTTCGCTCATTTTCTTTTCAGCATCTTTATCTCCGGGATTTAAGTCGGGATGATATTTTTTTGCAAGCTTTCTGTATGCTTTGGTAATTTCGTCTTCAGAAGCACCTCTCGGTACACCGAGGACACTGTATGGGTCGTTAATCATTTTTTATTTCCTTCTTTTTTCTGCGCTTATCTTTAAGCTCATATTTTGTCCATATTCCCGAATAGAGAATATTGTCTATTATTGATTTGTTATTTTTAATATCCATTTTTGTATAAACATCAGTACATTCTCCCAAAAGAAGTGTAAGAATGTTTCTGAAATTTTTGCTGTCCGTTGTGATAAGCGGATTATAGTGCTTATTTTTTATATCTTTTTTTATATCATTGCACGCGTCTGAAATATATATAAATTCGCCAAGCTCATAGCCGAAGCTTTTTAAGAGTTCTTTTTTGTCATCATCGCGGTATACAAAAAGCTCACCCATAAGATTTCCGAAATAGCTTGCCGGGATATCGGGAATGAGAATATTGTTTTTTTCTGCTTCTGCGAGCTTTTTTAAGTTTTCTTCCATAGCGGAACATTGTCGCGGATATTTTTCTTTTATTTCAAGAACTTTCTTTTTAAAAAATTCCGAGGACATCAGAGAGATAATATTTTTGTCGTCATTCCAATCGTCCTTAAGCTTGTAATAAGTAAGGGCAATATTCATATCGGCGCAGTATCCGAATATCTCATTTGAATAAAATCTGTGTTTATTCAATGGATGAAGTATACATCCAGATATATGCTCATCTGTTGGAAGATCATATACGGAGTTTAAAAAAATTGCCAAAAAAGTGAGGTCGTAGTTAAGCGTTAAGCGGCTTAATTGTCCTGAACCTTTTTTTAGGGCATGGCAAAGACCGCAGTAATATGCGCGGTATGTCTCCTTATCTGCTTCTGAGAGTATTTTGTTATTTGCTGTAACATATCCAAACACTTTAATCTCCTCCGAATATTATTACCATTATATAGCTAAAAAAATTGAATGTCAATCATTTTCACAGTTATTTCACATTAAAATATCCTATATAGTCAATTTGCTTTTCTTTAGGAAACCAGTAGCCGTAAAGCTCGGTGATATAGTCATCTGTCATACTTGCGATATAGTCTGTAACAATTTGATTTTTTTCATTTGCTTCGTAGTTGTTGTTTTCGTAGTAGCGTGTTCTTTCCTTTATATATTCTATATGATGTCTGTATATCAGAGACGAAGTATCTTTTTTATCAAGGTCGCTTAAACATTTCTTATAAATTTTTTCAAACATTGGCTCAATATGCGGAAGAAACTTTTTGACAGTTTTATTAAGATAAATAAATTTATAATTTTCTTCTTTTGCTGTCTTTAAATCCTCAAAATAGTTTGCATCAAGCGCGATATATCCCTTGCCGTAGCTGTTTTCGATAATATTTACGATAAGGTTGTTTATCATCTGTGCGTTAAATGTTCCGATTTTCCCGTTTTTATAGGTTTCTTCGTCAGCTTCGTATCCTACAAGCTCTGCGTCTTGTCTGTCTTTTCCTAAGTATGCAATTATGTCACTTATTCTGACAACACAGCCCTCAAGTGTTGAAGGTATAAGCTTTGAAGAGGCGTCCTTCTCAATGTAACAGTTCTCAAATTTTTTATCAAAATCTGAGAAGTCCGTAAGCGGAACAGGCTGATATTTTTCAAGCTCAACCTCACCGTTGTGGCACAGTATTCCGTCAAGAGTCTGTAATGTTATGTTATAGTTGAAAATTCTGTCAAGCACACGTACGCTGTGGATGTTATGCATAAAATATCGTCCTGTTTTGTAGTGGTACAGATTGTTAAGCAAGGTTTCTCCGGCATGACCGAACGGCGTATGCCCGATATCGTGACCTATGCTTATAGCTTCGATTAAATCAAGGTCAAGACCGAGGATTTTTCCTATGTTTCTTGCTATTCGTGATACAAGCTGAACATGGAGCGCTCTTCTTGATATATCGTCGTTTTTATAAAAAGAGAATACCTGCGTTTTATCAGTGTATCTGTTGTAATAAGGACAATAAAGTATTTTTTCTATATCTCTTATAAAATCAGGGCGCCAGATATTCGGAATATCGTGGCTTTTGTTGCGGCGTATTCCTTTATTATAATTTTTGTATTTTTCTTCGTTATCTTTTTTTATTCTTTCTATAAGCTCATCGCTTAGTGCATTGTATTTCATATGTAACCAGTCCTTTTTTGTTGTATCTGTTCTTATATTATACTACAACAAAAAAGTAATGTCAATAAAATTTTGTTCCGTCCTAAAAGGATAAAAAAAAGACTTTTTTTGCAAATCTTTCCATCTTGAACGGTGTTATTATATAATAAGTTGTATATGAAAAGAGCGCTTTTGAGATAGAAATTCAGTTTTTACCATAAAAGTGCTCTTATAATCGTGTTCTTTTTGAAGAATGCAACGCAAAAAAGAGGAAAGGATAAGTCGGTAAAAACTGAAAAAATTAAAATTATCGGCTGATTAAAAAAATGAGTGAGAATATCAATGAGATAATGTCGCATTTCGGCATTACGGGTGAAGCAACGCCATATGGCGACGGTCATATCAATGATTCGTTCATTACAAATAATACTTCTCCAAGATATATTCTGCAAAGAATTAACCATAATATTTTTACAAATCCTGATCAGGTTATGCAAAATATTATTAAGGTTACAGAGTTCTTGAAGAATAAGATTATTGAGCGCGGCGGAGACCCAAGAAGAGAAACTCTTAATGTAATTCACACCAAAGACGGACAAAGCTACATAAAAACCCAGCAGGGAAATTATTTCAGAATGTATGAATATATTGAAGGGGCAAGCAGCTATCAGACTGTTGAAAACCCTGTACATTTCTACAACGCTGCAAAGGCTTTCGGAAAATTTCAGAATATGCTTGATGATTTTCCGGCAGATGAGCTTTTTGAGGTAATTCCTGATTTCCACGATACTAAAAAGAGATTTAAGACATTTATTGAGGTTTTGTCGGAGGATAAACTGGGCAGAAGAAAAGATGTTGAAAAAGAAGTTCAGTTTGTTTTAGAAAGAGAAACTATGACAAGCCTTATAGTTGACGCTATTGAGGATGGCAGAGTACCTTTAAGGGTGACTCATAACGATACAAAGTATAATAATGTTATGATAGATGACAAAACGGGAGAAGCAATCTGCGTGATTGACCTTGATACTGTTATGCCGGGCTCACTTTTGTATGATTATGGTGACAGCCTGAGATTTGGCTCTAATTCCGCGAGTGAGGACGAAAAAAACTTAGACCTTGTTTATTGCGATATGGAGCTTTTTGAACTTTTTACAAAAGGCTTTTTAGAGGAAGTCGGAAGTAAAATGACAAAAACCGAGATTGATTATCTGCCTTTATCTGCAAGGATGATGACATTTGAATGTGGTATGAGATTTTTAACTGATTATCTTCAGGGAGACACATATTTCAAAATTCATTATCCGGAGCAGAATCTGGACAGGTGTCGCACTCAGTTTAAGCTTGTAGCCGATATGGAAGAAAAAGAACAGCAGATGAATGATATAGTAAAAAAATATTTATAAGGGTGATATTTGTGACATTGAAAAATGCTGATGTTTTCGGTAAAATCTGTGATATCAGAATAGAAAACGGAAAAATTGTATATGTAGGAAAATGTGAAGAAGCAGGAGAGGACCTTAATGGGAAAAAAGTAATTCCCGGTATGGTTGATACTCATATTCACGGCTGTGTAGGAAGTGAAGCACTTGACTGCAAGCTTGAGGCTGTGTGTGATTTTCTTGCTAAAAAGGGAACAACATCGTTTCTCCCGACAACTGTGACAGCGTCAACCGAGGCGCTTATTAAAGCGACTCATCAAAAAACGGACTACAAGGGCGCACAGGTTTTGGGGTATCATATTGAAGGACCTTATATTTCAATGGAATATAAGGGCGCACAGGACCCTGATTATGTGAGAAATCCTAATTTTGAGGAATATAAAAAATTAAAGGATGTTAAGGTTATTACCGTAGCACCTGAGCTTCCGGGTGCAGAGGAATTTATCAGAAACGCAGACTGCGTTGTATCATTGGGACATACCTCCTGTGATTACGAAACAGCATTAAAAGCTTTTTCATGGGGTGCAAAGAGTCTTACACATACATGCAATGCCATGAAGGGACTTCACCACAGAAATCCTGGACCAATCGGTGCTGCCGCTGTATCGGAAAATGTGTATATTGAGCTTATATGTGATACTGTTCATGTTCATCCTGCAATGATTATGACTTTATATCGGACATTCGGGGCTGACAGGGTTGTTTTTATAAGCGACAGTTTGTCTGCGGCAGGACTTCCTGACGGAATGATTAAATCGGGGAATCTTGATGTTTATGTAAAAGACGGTAAGGCTACATTGAAGGACGGAACGATAGCAGGAAGCACATCAACGCTTTTTGAATGTATGAAAAAAGCTGTTGAAATCGGAATACCGTTTGAAGACGCTGTCAAGATGGCAACTAAAACGCCTGCTGACCGTATAAATGTGAAAAAAGGAAGAATAGAGGAAGGCTACGATGCTGACTTGTTAATTCTTTCGGATAACCTTGAAATTGAAAAGGTAATGATAAACGGCGAATATTATGTATAAAAAAATCTGTCTCACTTTTTTAGTGAGACAGATTTTTTATTATTTTACTGTTCCGTCAGGATTAAAAAGCGGAAGCGGTGCAAGATACATTATATCGTCTCTTCCGATTGCATCACCCTCAGCTAAAACTGCAATCTTTCCGACAATGTTTCCGCCTGCTTCTTTTACCAGCTTACACAGTGCATTTAATGATTCACCGGTGGAGATAACATCGTCAACGATTAAAACATCTTTTCCTCTCATTTTTTCAACTTCATCACCGCTGATACATAAAATCTGCTTGTGATCTGTTGTGATGGAATTCACTTCAACCGTGAGAATATCCTGCATATAAAGCTTAGGACCTTTTCTTGCGAGAATATATTCGTTTGCTCCGCTTTGTCTTGCCATTTCGTAAAGAAGCGGCAAGCCCTTTGATTCTGCTGTTATCATTATATCATGCTTAGGCGCTATTTTGAGAAGCTCGCTCGCAGCGTGCTTTGTAATTTCAACATCGCCAAACATGACGAAGGCGCCTATATATAAGTTGTCATTTACCTTACAAAGCGGTAAATTTCTTTTTAAACCCTTGATGTCAATTTCATAAGTCATTTTAACAAACTTCCTTTAGATTATATTATCAATGTTGCTATGTAGATTGCAAATAATACAAATGAAACCCACATAACTGCGCTTACATCTTTAGCTTTGCCTGTTACAACCTTGAGTATAACCCAAGAAAGAATACCAAACATAATACCTGTTGCTATTGAATATGCAAAAGGCATCATGATAACTGCAAGGAATCCACCGATAACATCAGCGATATCACCTTCAAATTCCATGTTTTTGATTGCGCTGAGCATCAGAAGTCCAACATAGAGCATAGCAGGAGTGGTAGCAAATGATGGAATTGCAAGGAAGATAGGCGCAAAGATGATTGCGATAACAAACATTATACCTGTTGTAAGAGCTGTCAAACCTGTTTTTCCGCCTGCAGCAACACCTGCGCTTGATTCAACAAAGCTTGTAACAGTTGAAGTACCCATACAAGCACCAACAACCGTACCAACAGCGTCTGCCATCAAAGCGCCGCCGGCATTTGGAAGTGTACCGTCTTCTTTCATAATACCGGCTTTCTGTGTAACACCGATAAGTGTTCCTACAGTGTCAAAAATATCTGTGTAAAGGAATGTGAATGTGATGATTGCAAATGAAGCAAAATTCTTTGCAACATAACTAAAATCAAATTTAAACATTGCAGGAGCTGCAAAATTGCCTTTTATTGACTCCCAGGAAAGATTAGGAATTACAGAGTAAACTCCGTTAGCAGGGTCAACTGCATACCAGCCGCATACTTCTGCAATAATACCGAGTATCCAGGTAACAATGATACCGATTAAGATACCGCCGGGAACTTTTTTATACTGGAGAACACCGATAATCAAAAGACCGATGAGAGAAAGTGCAACAGGAGCAGAAGCCAGATTGCCAAGTGCTACTGTTGTTGCAGGGTCTGCAACGATAACCTTTGAGTTTAAAAGTGCAATAATTGTGATAAACAAACCGATACCGGCTGTGATACCGAATTTAAGGTTTGTTGGAATTTTGTTAACAAGTGCTTCTCTGAATTTGAAAAGCGAAAGAATCATAAAGATGATACCTTCAACAAAAACAGCTGTAAGAGCAACTTCATAGGAGCAGCCCATAGCACCGCAAACGGTAAAAGCAAAAAATGCGTTAAGACCCATACCTGAAGCGAGCGCTACGGGATAGTTTGCGAAAAATGCCATACAAATGGTTGCGATTGCTGCTGAGATTGCTGTTGCCATAAAAATAGCCGCCGGACTTGCTCCCGGAATGTTACCGAGATAGCTTGGATTTACGGCTAAAATGTAAGCCATTGCAAGAAATGTTGTGATTCCGGCAATAATTTCAGTTTTGACATTAGTGCCGTGTTCTTTGAGTTTGAATAGTTTTTCCATAAAAAAACTCCTTTTTAAAAATTTTTTTGGGCATTTTCAGTCTTTTTTGCCCATATTTATTGATATTATACTATATCCTTGTCGAATTTTCAAGATTTTTTGTGAAAAAAGTTGACAAATTTATGCAAAATTTTTTTGTTAAGGTGATAAAATATTAAATATTTGTTACAATGCTAAAAAACATTGCTTTTTTTAAAAAAATAGTGTATAATTAATATATTAAAGTATAAAACAATTATTCTGAAAGGAAACCAAGAGTTATGAAGAAAGTAATTTGTCTTTTTATTTCTTTAATTATGGTGCTTACTGTGCTTAGCGGATGCGGCAATTCAACGGGTGATGTTGTTGCTACCGTAGGCAAAGAGGTTATCACTGAAAGCGAGCTTTCGTATGTTATTGCGAATATGGTCGAAGGTACAAAAAGTCAGTTTTCGGCTATGGCGCTTACCGAGGAACAGCAGAAGGAGCAGTGGGAAACTGATATTGACGGAAAGAAGCCCGCTGATTTTATAAAGGAGTATGCTTTGTCTGAGGTTATTAATTACGCTGTGTTTGCGCAGGCGGCAAAAGACGAAGGTCTGAGCGTTTCATCAAGCGAAGTGAATACTCAGCTTTCAAAAGCATTTACTGAAGCGGATTTTGAGCTTTTGAAAGAAACCTACGGAGTTCCGAAAGCGGGAATAAAAGGAATTGTAAGAAAGCAAATGCTTAAAGAAAAATATATAAACAGAGTCGTAAGCAAGGAGGAGGCTTACACACCTACTGAAGAACAGCTTATGGAAATCTTCAGAAAAGATTATTTAAAGGCACAGCATATCCTTCTTATGACAACAAACGAAGAAACCGGCGAAGAGCTTTCAGAGGAAGAGGTTGCAGCAAAAGAAAGACAGGCTCTTAACCTACTTCGTCGTGCGCAGGGAGGCGCAGATTTTGTTACGCTTATGATGGAAAATTCCGAAGATCCCGGTATGGCAACATATCCGCTAGGATATGTGTTTACGGAAGGTGAAATGGTGACCGAGTTTTATGAAGCTGCAAAAGCGTTGGAAGAAAATGAAATATCTGATTTGGTGAAAACATCATACGGTTATCACATAATAAAAAGAGTGCCGCTTGAGGACGCGGATTTTGCAGAAAAATCTTCAACAATCACAATTGCTTACGAAAATGAATATATCACAAAAAAGTCTGAAGAGCTTAAATCGAAATACGAGGTAAGCCAGGAGGACGCACTTATAAGTCAAATACCTGTTAATACAGGATTTTAATAAAAAAACGAAAGAGGAAAAAAGAAAATGAAAAAAATTATTGCACTTATGCTTACTTTTGTCATGGCAATTACACTTTGCTCATGCGCTAAAAAGGAAGCACCTGAAGTTCAGGATTCTAACGGAAATACAATTGAACTTGGACTTTCATATGAAAACAAAAAGCTTGATGACGGCATTGTTGCTGTTGTAGGCGACGAAGAAATTACAAAAGAAGAAGCAAGATTTCTTATGTCACAGTATGTGGCAAGCATATATACACAGCAGGGATTGGAACAGGCTGAAAAGGCTGACCGTGACAGTGCGCTTGATTCACCTGCAGCGGAAGATGGCACAACATTAAGAGAGCTCATTTACAAGCAAGCAGCAGACACACTTGTTACAATCACACTTTTTTCTGAAAAAGGAAAACAGATGGGAATTGACTATACTGATGAAAAGCTTGCAGAAGCGTTTGAAACAAACGGTATAACAGCTCAGAAGGACCTTTTTGTTGAACAGTATAAGCTTACACCGGAAAGTATAGATTCATTTATGAAAAAACAGTTTATTTATTCTGACTATATGGAACAGTATGTTTCAAAAGAAGACAGAATGAATCCTGACGACGCAACATTGAAAACTTATTTTGATGAAAATTTCTTAAAGGCTAAGCATATTTTGAAGCTTACAACAGACCAGTCAACAGGTGTGGCGCTTTCAAATGACGAGGTTGCTGAGGCAAGAAAGAAAATTGACGCTCTTTTAGCTGAAGCAAGGGGGGGAGCAGATTTTGACGAGCTTGTTGCAAATGAATCAGAAGACCCCGGCTCACAGTCACAGCCCGGAGGATATGTGTTCACAGAAGGTGAAATGGTAACAGAATTTTACGAAGGAACAAAAGCTCTTGAAACAAACGGAATTTCAGATGTTATAGAAACTTCTTACGGATATCATGTAATAAAAAGACTTGCACTTACAGACGAAGATTTGACAGCTAACAGAGATAAAGTTCTTTCAGGATATCAAAATGCTGAATTTTCAAAGATAGTTGAAGAAGCGAAAGCAGAAACAAAAATATATATAGACTATGAACAGCTTTTGGCTATCGAAGATGTATTATATGAAAAAACAAATCTTGCAGGAGCGTCAGCACAGACCTCAGAAGGTACGGAAGCACCTGCAACAACAGAGGAATAATTGGAGTAAAACAGAATACGAGGGATCAGATGAAAGGATTTTTTAAAAATAATTCCGAAAGAATATGGGCTAATGCTATTGTCGGTATAATTCTGATAGCCTTTTATTTCCTGATTTCAAAAATAGGAGAATTTGTTGGAGCACTGGGCTTTATAAGCTCTGTGCTTTCTCCATTTGTAATAGGCTTTGTTATTGCCTATATACTGTCGCCTTTCGTGGAGAAAATCGAGGCGTTGTGGATTCTTCTTGCAAATAAAACGGGAATAAAAAAGCTTAACGGCAAAGTGGCTGAGAAAATTAAAAAAGAACAGGAAGTGCATGAGGAAGGTAAGGAGAAAAGTAAGCTTGCAAGAGCATTGTCGATTACATTAGCATATGTGGTTGTTCTGATAATTCTTATATTTCTTATAAATCAGATTATTCCGCAGATTGTTGACAGCGCTGTAACCTTGGTAAACAACATTCCGTCATATATTATGAGGCTGGATATATTTTTAACAGACCTTGTCGAAAAATATAAGCTTAATGAAATCGCTCTTGACCACACAAAAATATACGAAGCACTTACTACTTATGCAACATCGTTTACCGAAAGCTTTTTTACATGGATGATAAATGTACCGAAAAGTTTGTCAAGCGGTATTACAAATACAATAATCGGAATTATCCTGTCAATATATTTCATTTTTGACAAGGAACGGTTTTCCCGTATGGCGACAAAGCTGACAAGATTTTTTTGCGGAAAAAATGCCAATGCCGTTTTAGATGTGTCAAGACTTACAAGCAACTGTTTTTCTGAATTTTTTATAGGTAAGCTTATAGATTCTACTATCATTGGTTTTCTGGCTTTCCCGTTTATGCTTATGATTTATAAGCCATATGCATTGCTTATAAGCGCCATAATCGGAGTAACAAATATTATACCTTACTTCGGACCTATTTTCGGCGCAATACCGGGTGCGTTTATTATTCTGATAAATGAGCCGAAAATGCTTATATGGTATCTTATTTTTGTTCTTGTACTTCAGCAGTTTGACGGAAATATTTTAGGACCGAAGATACTTGGTAACAGAACGGGCTTGTCTCCGGTAGGGGTTATATTCGGTATCGTTGTGGGAAGTAAGCTTTTCGGATTTATAGGAATGATAATAGGCGTACCGCTTACTGCAGTTATATGCACTGTTGCGAAAGATTTTATAAATAAGAGATACAGCGAAAAAAACCAAACTGTAACCGATGAGGTATGTGATGAAGATGGAAAAGAAGCTGAGTGAAAAATTCGGCTCTTATATAAAATACGCAATAAGAAAAAATGATAATAAAAAATATCTTGCTATGGGATACCGTTCAATGATTGTTGCTGTTTTTCCGTATTTTTTTGAAGGAGAAACAGCACCATTTTCAAAATATTGCAGTATTCCTGATTACCACACGGTAGTGAAAGAAGAATTTGATAAAATAATCGGTGATATTTTTTCAGATTATAAAATTATGGTTGACATATCGCCTTTTAAAGAAAAGCTCATTGCACAGGAGCTTGGCTTGGGAGAAATAGGCGATAACAATCTTTTACTAACAAAAGAATACGGTTCATATGTTTTTATAGGAGAGGCGCTTGTTAAAGAAGATCTTGACGAAAAGAAATATGAGCCTGAGAAAATATGTACGCATTGCGGGGCTTGCAAAAAAAGCTGCCCTGTAAACGCACTTTCGGAAGGGTTTATAAAAGAAAGATGTTTATCTTTTCTGACTCAGAAAAAAGAGCTTTCGGAAGAAGAAAAAGTTTTATTAAAAAATGCATCCTACATTTTCGGGTGCGATATATGTCAGACATCTTGTCCTGTAAACAAAAATGCCAAAAAAACTGTAATAGAAAAATTTAAAAAACCTATTCTTTCTTTGCCTGAAGAAAAAATTCTTTCCATTACAGAGGAAGAATTTAAAGAACGGTACGGTGATTTTGCATTTGCATACAAGGGCGTGGAAATACTAAAAAGAAATGTGAGAATTATAAATGAAAACTAAATTTGACAAAATAAAAAAACGCATACTTGAAGAAGAATTTTCAAATCTCAACGCTCCGCAGAGGGAAGCCTGCTTTACAACCGAAGGCGCTGTCCTTATTTTAGCAGGTGCCGGAAGCGGAAAAACAACTACCTTGATATCAAGAATAGGATATATGATTAAATACGGCGATTCCTACAATACCGATTATATGCCGGAAGGCTTGACTGAAGAAAAGCTTGCGGCTATGGAGGGAAAAAGCTTTCGTGAATTAACGGAGGAGGAAGAGTTTTTCTTAAAATATAAGCCTGTTTCTCCGTACAGTATCCTTGCAATAACTTTTACAAACAAAGCGGCAGGAGAGCTTAAATCGAGACTGTCATCAAAATTGGGTACATATGGAGAAGGTGTTTTTGCTTCTACCTTCCATTCACTTTGCGTTCGTATTTTAAGGCAGGAAATCGACGCGCTCGGATATAACAGATACTTTACGATTTTTGATACAACTGATGTTAAAAACTGTATAAAGGAATGTATAAATGAGCTTAATATAAACGAGGAAACGATTGATGCGCGTGCTTGTGCGGGGATTATTTCTTCGCTTAAAAACAAGGGCTTTTCTCCTGACGATTTCAAAAAGGAAACGGACGGCGATATAAGAGCAATCAAGGTTTCAAAGATATACGAGCTTTATATGCAGAAGATGAAAAAATATAACGCTCTTGATTTTGACGATTTACTTATGTTCACAGTTGAAATCTTTGAAAAAAATCCTGCTGTATTGGAAAAATATCAGGAAAAATTCAAGTATATTATGGTTGACGAGTATCAGGATACAAACCATATCCAATATAAGCTTGTCAAGCTTTTGTCAGATAAGTATAAAAATCTTTGTGTTGTAGGTGATGATGACCAGTCGATATATCGCTTCAGAGGCGCGGATATTACAAACATTCTTAATTTTGAAAAGGATTTTAAAAATACAAAGACAATCAAGCTTGAAGAAAACTACCGTTCCACACAGAATATTTTAGGTGCGGCAAACGGTGTTATTTCAAATAATAAAGACAGAAAATCAAAAAAACTCTGGACAAGCATTGAAGGCGGAGAAAAAGTATTCCATATCACTCCTAACAGCGGCTACGAGGAAGCCTTGAGAGTAAAAATGCTTATTGAAGATATGGTTACAAGACGCGGGTATATGTATAAGGATATTGCTGTTTTATACAGAATGAACTCGCTTTCCCGTACATTTGAGCAATATTTCTTAAAGGAATGTATTCCGCACAGAGTTGTGGGCGGTTTAAGGTTTTTTGACCGCACCGAAATCAAGGACATTGTTGCATATTTAAGACTTGTTTTCAATATCTATGACGATGAAGCATTTTTAAGAATAATAAATATGCCTGCAAGAGGTATAGGAAAAACTACCGTTGACAGAGTTAAGGAGATTGCGCTTAGTGAAAACAAATCTTTGTTTGAGGTATGTGAAAAGGCAACAGAATATGAAACTATTTCATCTGCAAAGGTTAAGCTTTCAAGCTTTTCTGCGATGATAAATTCTTTTAAGGAAAATACGCAGGATTTGTACGCACTTATTGAAGGTGTAATCGAAAAAAGCGGTTATATGGAGTACCTTCTGACAGATAAAAAGGAAGAAGCAAGGGCGAGACTGGAAAACATACGGGAGCTTTTGTCTATGGCAAAGGAAAGCGAAGGACAGACGCTTCCTGAATTTCTGGAAAATGTTGCACTTCTTTCGGATATAGATAATTTTGACGATGATGAGGACGCTGTAACACTTATGACCCTTCACAGCGCAAAGGGACTTGAATTTCCTGTTGTTTTTGTTGTAGGCTTTGAGGAAGGAATATTCCCTTCAAATCAGTCAAAAGGAGAAGAAGGCGGAATTGAAGAGGAAAGAAGACTTCTTTATGTAGGAATAACAAGAGCGAAAAAAATTCTTTACTTATCCTCAGCGAAGGAAAGAATGTTATTTGGTAATATGATGTTCTGCCGTCCGTCATGCTTCCTAAAAGAAATTCCCGACGAATTTGTGGAAAAAGAAATACAGCCACAGTATGAACCGGCAAAAGCACCGAAAAAGAAGGAGCCAAGCTATATTATAGCGCCGTCGCAGAATAAGGACAGAGCAATTCCCGAAATTAAAGCTTCATCTGTAATGCCTGAATACAAAAAAGGTCAGCGTGTAAGACATAAGAAATTCGGTGATGGTACAATTCTTGACGCTATGCCGTTAGGAAATGATGTCAAGCTTGAAATTATGTTTGATACCGTCGGCAAAAAAGTGCTTATGGCTGCATTTGCAAAACCTCAGATACTTTAGAAAGGCTTTTTGAAATATGGCGCTTGACTGTAATATATTGAAATTTTTGGCAGAAGAACTGAAAAAGGAATTGAACGGCGGAAGGATAGATAAGGTTTATCAGATGTCTAAATCTCAGCTTTTGATGACCGTCCGTTCTCTCGGTGGTAATCACAGGCTTTACATTTCCTGTGACGCAAGTAAGGGAAGAGTGTGTCTGACAAATCAGAAATATGAAAACCCCGATGTGCCGCCTGTGTTTTGTATGCTCATGCGAAAACATCTTTCAGGCGGAAAAATAACCGATATATATACAGTTAAAAACGAAAGAATTTTAAAAATTGAAATAGAAAACACAAATGAGCTTTTTGAAATAACAAAAAGAGTTCTTATTGTTGAGATTATGGGAAAGCATTCCAATATTATTCTGACAGATGAAAGCGGAAGAATAATTGACTGTGCGTCAAGGGTTGATTTTACCGTTTCGGAAAAAAGACAGGTTCTTCCGGGGCTTTACTATGAAGAGCCTCCAAAGTCGGGAAAAAGCGATCCTTTTGAAACAGATAATGTCAGAATGCTTGATATTCTTTCAAATAAAAATGACCTTTCTGAAGCCCTTATGGAAGGCTTTGACGGAATGTCTCCTCTTTTTGCGAGAGAAATTGCACATTTATCGGACAACGACCCGATAAAGTGTGTTGTTGTTTTTAAGGAATATCTTTCAAAACTGGAGAATTACAGTAAAAAGCCCGTAGTTCTTATTGATAAAAAAACAAATGAGGCAAAGGAATACTATATCTTTGATATTGAGCAATATTCGGATTTTTACGATAAAAAATATTTTGATACCATAAATGAATGCGTTGACTATTTTTATTCGGGAAAAGAACAGAAAAGAAAGCTTGATGAAAAAAAACAGGCACTTTATACGGTTATTGCAAGAAGTATTTCAAAAACATCAAAAAAGCTTGATATTCATAATAAAAATGTGGAAAAAGCAAAAAAAAAGGATAAATACAGAATTTATGCGGAGCTTATAACAGCTAATCTTTATAAGCTTACAAAAAATGCACGCGAAGCTTACTTAGAGAATTATTATGACAACAATGAGCTTTTAAAAGTTCCTATGGACGAAACGATATCGCCTGCAAAAAACGCGAAAAAATATTTTGAAAAATATAATAAAGAAAAGAATATGGAAAAAATCTCGATAGAGATGATAAAAGAGCTTGAAAATGAGCTTTTGTATCTGAATGAATTAAGAGATACCGTTGACATGTGTAACGACGAAAAGTCTCTTGATGAGATAAAAGAAGAGCTTGTTTTCGGGGAATATATAAAGGAAAAAACGAAAAATAATCCGAAGAAAAAAATAAGTATTTCAAAGCCGCTCGAGTTTATGTCAACAGACGGATTTGTGATTTTATGCGGAAGAAATAACAGGCAGAATGAAGAATTGACTTTAAAAATCGCTTCAAAAAGTGATTTGTGGCTTCATATACGAAATGCTGCCGGTAGTCATGTTGTTATAAGAAGTCAGGGAAGTGAAGTTCCTGACAAAACTTTAGAGGAAGCGGCAATTATTGCAGCTTATTATTCAAAAAAATCGAAGGATACAAAGGCTGATGTTGATTATACACAGGTGCGATATGTGAAAAAGCCTTCAAATGCAAAACCGGGAATGGTTATCTACGATAATTTTAAAGGGATTACCGTTGAGCCGGATATGAAAATTGTTGAAAGCTTAAAGCAATAAAAGGGGTGAATGAGCGTGGCGCTTGCAAAGGTAAAGAGTGCAGGAATTCTTGGAATTGACGGATATGAAGTGACTGTTGAGGCTGATGTTTCGGGCGGAATGCCGTCCTTTGATGTTGTAGGTCTTGGTGATGCTGCAATAAAGGAGTCAAAGGAAAGAGTCAGAAGCGGAATAAAAAATTCCGGTTTTCAGCTCAAATCTTATAAAATAACATTGAATCTTGCGCCTGCTTCCATAAAAAAGGACGGAACACACTACGATTTGCCGCTTGCAGTTGCTGTTTTGGGCGCAGTGGGTAATGTTAATATACAAAATGCTGAAAATTATGCTGTTTTGGGAGAGCTTTCTCTGTATGGAGAAGTGCGGGGCGTCAGCGGAATTTTGCCTATGGCAGATACGCTTAAAAAATCGGGAATTAAGAATATTATAGTTCCATATGAAAATAGAAACGAGGCTGCAATTATAAAGGGAATAAATATTTTTCCTGTAAAAACTCTTAAGGAAACGGTAGATATAATAAATTCACCTGAAAGTCATGCGCCTTATACTGATAACAGCGAATATATATGCGATGATGAAATTATACTTGATTTTTCTGATGTTCACGGACAGGAACAGGCAAAAAGAGCTTTGGAGATAGCTTGTGCCGGAGGGCATAGCTGTCTTATGGTAGGCAGTCCGGGAAGCGGAAAGACCATGTTATCAAAAAGAGTGCCGTATATTTTACCGCCTCTTACACACGAAGAAGCAATCGAGGTTACAAAGCTTTATTCGATATCTTCTCTTATAAGTGACGATAAACCTTTTGTTACAAAAAGACCGTTTCGTTCTATACATCATACTGCGTCTCAGGTTAGCTTAATAGGAGGCGGCTCAAAAGCAAATCCCGGTGAGGTTTCCTTAGCTCACAACGGCGTTCTTTTTATGGATGAGCTTCCTGAATTCAAGCGTTCTGCGCTTGAGGTTTTAAGACAGCCTTTAGAGGATAAGGAGGTAACTGTCACAAGAGTGTCAAAGAGTGCTACATATCCCTGTAATTTTATGGTGATAGCCGCTATGAATCCATGTCCCTGTGGGTACATGTCCTCTGAAAAAAGAGAGTGCACCTGTTCACTTGACGAGATAAGAAGATATCAGAAGAAAATATCGGGACCGCTTCTTGACAGAATAGATTTGCAGGTTGAGGTCAGTGGTGTGGAATATAAAGAAATGGTATCATCTGCTAAGGCAGAAAGCTCGGAAGAAATAAGAAAAAGAGTTGTTGAAGCAAGAGAGATTCAAAAAAATCGCTATAAAAATGAAAAAATAACTACGAACTCACAGCTTACAACACCGCTTATAAAGAAATACTGCCATATGTCCGAGACTGCACAAAAGCTTTTGGAGACAGCTTTTGACAGACTTGCACTTTCTGCAAGAGGATATACAAAGATAATCAAGGTTGCCCGTACCATAGCAGATTTGGAGAAAAGCGAAAATATAGAAGATACACATATTGCAGAGGCGATAGGGTATAGAGATATTGATTCAAAATATTTCAGTTAAAGGGGTGATTTCATGGAATATATTCTTATTGGTATGCTTGCCGTTATTCTTATTCTTGTTGTTGTTCTTCTTATATCAAGAACAAAGAAGCAGGATTATTCAGAAATAAGAGCCGAGATAAAAAATATGGCTGATATGATAAACCAGACTCAGAAGCAGGCGCTTGAAATTCAGGATATCAGGCTTAAGGAGCTTAATGAGAAATTTGTTAATTTTACAAATGAAACAAATGAAAAATTAAAATCATTTGAGGAAAGACTGAATGTTTCTTCTTCTGCTAACGAAAAGAAAATGGAAAATATCAGAGAGACTGTTGAACAGCGCCTCTATAAAATGCAGAACGACAACAATGAAAAGCTTGAAAAAATGCGTGAAACGGTAGATGAAAAGCTTCAGAAAACCTTGGAGGACAGAATTGGAAGGTCCTTTAAGCTTGTTTCAGAACGACTTGAAGAGGTTTATAAGGGGCTTGGTGAAATGAAAACTCTTGCTTCGGGAGTGGGGGACTTGAAAAAGGTACTTTCCAATGTGAAAACAAGAGGAATCTTGGGTGAAATACAGCTTGGCTCAATTTTAGAACAGTTTATGTCACCTGAACAGTATGAAACTAATTTCCATGTAAAAAAAGGAAGCACCGAAGCAGTGGAATATGCAATAAAGCTTCCTGGGAATGATGATGAAACTGTATATCTACCCATTGACGCAAAGTTTCCGGTTGACGCTTATACTAATCTCAACGACGCATATGATTCAGGAGATTCGGCTGCAATTGAAGCTGCAAAGAAAATACTTATCACACGAATAAAGCAGTTTGCAAAGGATATACGGGATAAATATATATCACCTCCGCTTACAACAGATTTTGCTATTATGTTCCTTCCTGTTGAGGGGCTTTATGCAGAGGTTGTAAGAAACGGGCTTGTTGAAGTCTTACAAAGAGAATATAAAGTAAATATTGCAGGCCCGACAACGATTGCCGCATTTTTACAGAGCTTACAGATGGGCTTTAAAACGCTCGCAATTCAGAAGCGTTCGGGTGAGGTGTTTAACATTCTTGGTGCAGTAAAAACAGAGTTTGAAAAATTTGCGGACGGAATAAAAAATGCACAGCAGAGAATGGACCAGGCGCATAATGCCCTTGAACAGCTTGTGGGGGTGCGCACAAGAGCAATTCAGAGAAAATTAAAAACAATAACTTCGCTTCCTGATGATGAAGCAGTAAAAATTTTAGAAACAGATGTTGATGATATGCAATAACTTGGAAAGGATCTGATTTTTTTGAATTTTGAAGAAAAGTTTAATGTGAAAGATAATTTGTCTATGCTTGTGGATTTCTATGAGTTCACAATGTCAAACGGTTACTTTAAAAATGGAATGAAAGATAAAATCGTTGTTTTCGATATGTTCTTCAGACGAATTCCCGATAACGGCGGCTATGCTATTATGGCAGGTCTTGAACAGATAATCGAATATGTGCAGAACTTAAGATTTACAGACGAGGATATCAGCTATTTAAGATCAAAGGGGATTTTTGAGGAAGAATTTCTTATGTATCTCAAAGACTTTAAGTTTTCCTCATCTGTATGGGCAATTCCTGAGGGAACACCTATTTTCCCTATGGAACCGCTTGTTGTTATAAAGGGACCTGCGATTGAAGCTCAGCTTATGGAGACAATGATTCTTCTCACGGTAAATCATCAGAGCCTTATTGCCACAAAGGCAAACAGAATTGTGAGAGCTGCAGAGGGAAGAGTGGTTATGGAGTTCGGCTCCCGTCGTGCTCAAGGCTATGACGGTGCTGTTTTAGGAGCAAGGGCTGCTTATATTGGCGGTTGCTGCGGTACAGCGTGTACGCTTACAGACGAAAAATACGGTATTCCTGCGCTCGGAACAATGGCGCATAGCTGGATACAGATGTTTGATACTGAATATGAAGCGTTTTATGAATACGCTTCGCTTTATCCCGATAACTGTACGCTTCTTATCGACACCTATAATGTTTTGAAATCAGGGATAAGAAATGCAATCAAGGTATTTGATGAGGTTATTGTTCCGAAAGGCTTCAGACCTAAGGGCGTGCGTATTGACAGCGGTGATATCACATATCTTTCTAAAAAAGTGCGTAAAATACTTGATGAAGCGGGGTATCATGATGTCGGAATTGTTGCTTCAAATTCACTTGACGAATATATAATAAAAGATATGCTTATTCAAGGCGCCGAGGTGACAAGCTTCGGAGTTGGCGAAAGACTTATAACCTCGAAATCGGAGCCTGTTTTTGGCGGTGTATACAAGCTTGTAAGCGTATTTGATGAAAATAAAAAGGAAATTCCTAAAATAAAATTAAGCGAAAATGTTCAGAAAATCACAGTTCCCTGCTTTAAGGATTTATACAGACTTTATTCCAAGGAAACAGGGAAAGCAATCGCCGATGTCGTAACTACAAAGGGCGAAAGAATAAATGAGGACGAGAGCTATGAAATTTTCCATCCTCAGTTTACATGGAAAAGAAAAACCGTTACTGATTTTGTAGCAAAAAAGCTTCTTGTTAAAATATACGATAAAGGAAAGCTTGTTTACAAAAGTCCTTCTGTAAAGAAAATAAGAGATTATTGCTTAGAACAGGTGGATACACTTTGGGACGAAGTAACAAGACTTGAAAATCCGCATACATATTATGTGGATTTATCCAAAAAACTTTGGAAAATAAGAGATAAGATGCTGAAAAATTTTAATGCAGAGGAGAAATAGTGATAATATGATAAGAGAAGATTTGAGAAATATAGCTATAATTGCCCATGTTGACCACGGTAAGACAACTTTGGTTGACCAGCTTTTAAAGCAGGGCGGAGTGTACAGAGACAACCAGGAGGTTGAAGAAAGGGTAATGGACAATAATGCCTTGGAAAAAGAAAGAGGAATCACTATCCTTGCAAAAAACACTGCGGCAATGTATAACGGAGTAAAGATAAATATAATTGACACACCGGGACACGCTGACTTTTCAGGCGAGGTTGAAAGAATATTGAAAATGGTAAACGGCGTTCTCCTTCTTGTTGACGCTGCGGAAGGCCCTATGCCGCAGACTAGATTTGTTTTGCAAAAAGCATTAGAGCTTGGACACAGAATAATTGTTGTTATAAATAAAATTGACAGACCTGACGCAAGACTTGACGAGGTAGGAGAAGAGGTGCTGGAGCTTCTTTTAGAGCTTGACGCAAACGATGAACAGCTTGACAGCCCGATACTTTACTGTTCGGGAAGAGACGGCACAGCTTCGTATTCACCTAACGTTGCAGGCGAAAATTTTGACTGCCTGTTTGAAAAAATAATCAGCTATATTCCTGCACCTGAAGGTGATGAGGAAGGCGATTTACAGGTGTTGGTATCGTCTATTGATTATAATGATTATGTAGGCAGAATTGCGATAGGCAGAGTTGAAAGAGGCGTTATCAAGGCAAACAGCGAGGTGACAATCTGTGATTATCACGAAAGACGAGCACCAAGACGAGGAAAGATTGTAAACCTGTATCAGATAGACGGTCTGGGAAAAACTCAGGTATCGGAAGCAAAGGTAGGAGATATTGTTTCGTTTTCAGGCATAACCGATATAACAATCGGAGAAACAGTTACCTGTACTTCAAATCCTGAGCCTGTTGAATTTGTTAAAATAGGCGAGCCTACCGTTGAAATGACATTCAGCGTAAATAATAGTCCTTTCGCGGGCAGAGAAGGTAAATTTGTTACCTCCCGTCAGCTTAAGGACAGACTTGAAAAAGAGCTTTTAAAGGATGTTTCCTTAAGAGTTTCCGAAGGGGAAACAACAGACAGCTTTCAGGTATGCGGAAGAGGTGAAATGCATCTTTCCATACTTATTGAAACAATGCGAAGAGAGGGCTTTGAATTTTCAGTAAGCACACCTAAGGTTTTATATAAAGAGATTGACGGTGTTTTATGTGAGCCGATAGAGAGACTTCTTTTAGATATTCCTGAGGATTCTGTTGGCTCAGTTATGGAAAAAATGGGACTCAGAAAAGCTGAATTGCAGCAGATGGCACCTGTCGGAAACAGAATGAGACTTGAATTTCTTATTCCGTCAAGAGGACTTTTCGGATATAAGAGTGAATTTCTGACAGATACAAAGGGAGAGGGAATATTAAACTCAGTTTTCTTTGAATATCAGCAGTACAAAGGCGATATTCAGAAGAGATTTACAGGCTCTCTTGTTGCTTTTGAAACAGGTACAGCTGTTGTTTACGGACTTTTTAACGCTCAGGAAAGAGGAACACTCTTTATTCCGGCGGGTGTTGAGGTTTATGAGGGAATGGTTGTCGGCTTTTCTCCTAAGCAGGAGGATATAAATGTAAATGTTTGTAAAACAAAGCATCTTACAAATACCCGTGCTTCAGGAAGTGATGACGCGTTGAAGCTTACACCATACAGAAAGCTGAGTCTCGAAGAATCGCTTGAGTTTCTTAATGATGATGAACTTTTGGAGGTAACACCGGAAAGTCTTCGTATCAGAAAAAGAATACTCAACAACTCATTAAGAGCAAAAGCAAGAGCGAAACAGTAAAAGAGGAGAAATATATATGATAAGAGCAGGAATACTCGGCGTAACGGGTTATGCCGGAATAGAACTTTTAAGAATACTTGTAAATCATCCCGAGGTAGAGGTAACTATGCTTGTTTCGGGAAGCAGTGTGGGAAAGAGAATTTCAGATTTTTATCCGAATTTTAAAAATATCTGTGATATGGAATTGGAAGAGCTTAACTATGACAAAATAGATGAAAAATGCGATGTCGTGTTCACTTCACTTCCTCACGGCGCTTCTGATGAAATTATAGCAAAGCTTTATGAAAAAAATGTAAAAATTGTTGACTTGAGCGGCGATTACAGATATGATGATGTAGCAGTATACGAAAAATGGTACGGTATTGAGCATAAGAATAAGGGGCTTTTAAAAGAGTCAGTTTACGGAATGTGTGAGCTTTACAGAGAAAAAATCCAAAAAGCACGCCTTATCGGAAATCCGGGCTGTTATACAACCGCTTCTATTTTAGGTGCTGTTCCGCTTATAAAAAGCGGATTTGTGTCAACTGAAAATATCATAATAGACGCAAAATCAGGCGTAAGCGGCGCAGGAAGAGGTCTTGCACAGCCGTTCCACTTTGTTGAATGTACAGAAACAACAAAGGCATATAAGATAGCAACACACCGCCATACCTCTGAAATTGAGCAGGAATATTCCAAAGCCGCAGGAAAAGAAGTTATGATAAGCTTTACGCCGCACCTTGTACCACAGAAAAGAGGCATTTACGCTACAATCTATATGAATCTGACAGATGATTATACAGATGAACAGCTTCTTGACGCATACAGAGTATTCTATAAGGATTGTCCTTTTGTGAGAATATGCGACGAAGGAAAAATAGCCGAGTCAAAGCATGTCAATGGCTCAAACTACATAGATATCGGACTTAAGGTAGATAAAAGACTTAAAAGAGTTATTGTTACAAGCACAATAGATAATCTCATAAAAGGCGCGGCAGGACAGGCTGTTCAGAATATGAATCTTATGTTTGGTATAGATGAAACCAAAGGTCTTACAACCGTTGCGAATTATTTATAAATATTACTTGAAGGAAAAGAGGAGAAGGCTGTGAATACAAAAGTTTACGCGACGAGCGTAAGTAACAGAAATCACGGTATAGATTTATTACGAATAATATCTATGTGCATGGTCGTCATTCTGCACCTTATGGGGCACGGAAAAATGCTTGAAGAGACAGTCGGGGGGGTACTTTGCCGCTTGGTTTTTTGAAATAATGGCATTTCCAGCGGTAAATTGCTATGCTCTCATAAGTGGATATGTGGGTTATAGGGAAGAAAAATATTATCCAAATTTTAAAAATATAATAGTGCTGTTTTTTGAGGTATTGTTTTACAGTGTGTTTATAACTTTAATATTTAAAATTATTTATCCTTCGGAAATCGGACTTGCTGAAACAGTGAAAGCATTTTTTCCTGTTACTACAAAAAAATATTGGTTTTTTAGTGCCTATTTTGGTACTGTATTAATTAGTCCGGCATTAAACTGTTTTGTACATAAATCCGATAATAAAATGGCACTGTTTTCTGTTACAACTGGAGGTGTATTGTTTTCATTGTTACCCACTTTTTTGAAAAGCGATATTTTTAATTTCAACGGGGGATACAGTTTTGTATGGCTTACATTTCTTTATGTGATTGGTGCAATAATAAAAAAATATGCAATATGTAAGAGGTTGAAGAAAAAAACACTTTTTATTATAATGATTAGTATGTTTTTATTTACTTGGGGATTGAAAGTATTTTTTTCTTGTATTGATATTAGTATTTTGGGAATTTCACTGAGCAGAATAGGGAATGTACTTATAAGTTATGTTTCTCCTACGATTTTAGGAGTAGCATTGTGTATGCTGATGCTGTTTTCAAAATTTGAAATCAATGTGAAGCTTTTTAAAGCTATAAATTTTTTTGCCTCGTCTTCGTTTGCTGTTTATCTGATACATAATCATTCGCTTTTCAGCAAATATGTCATGAGGAATTTACGGGATACTTCAATAAACTTGACATCATTTTATGTGCTTGCTTATACATTATTTTTTACTGTTGCCATTTATGTTTTTTGTTGTTTAGTAGACAAATTGCGTATGCTTTTGTTCAAAATATTCTGTATTAATAAATTAGCTGATAAAGTTTATATTCTTTTTAATTCAGTAATACAAAAATTTTTAGATAAAATAAAGTATGATTAAAAAATAGGGAGTGAAAAAAATGGAAGAACTTATCAAAAAAGCCGGTATACTTATTGAAGCATTACCGTTTATTCAGAAATTTTACGGAAAGACAGTTGTTATCAAATATGGTGGTAACGCTATGGTAAATGAGGAGCTTAAGAACTCTGTTATGGAGGATATAACTCTTTTGAAATATATAGGAATGCATCCTGTGGTTGTTCACGGAGGCGGTCCTGATATTTCTGCTGCTTTAAAAACTTATAATGTTGAATCAAAGTTTATAAACGGACTAAGGGTAACCGATGAAGAAACAATGAAAATCGCACAGATGGTTTTGGTAGGAAAAACTAACAAAGAGGTTGTTTCTCTTCTTAATGTAAACGGAGGCAACGCTGTGGGGCTTTGCGGTATTGACTCAAATCTTTTTGAATGTACAAAAGAATCAACCTTTGTTGACGGTGTTGAACAGGATTTGGGATATGTAGGTAAAATTGTGAATGTAAATCCCGAAATTATACGAAACCTTTGCGATAACGGCTATATCCCCGTTGTAGCACCTGTCGGCGTTGATAAAAACGGACAAAGCTACAACATAAATGCAGACACAGCGGCATCATCTTTAGCAACTGCAATTGAAGCTGAAAAGCTCATGCTTCTTACTGATATCGAAGGTATAAAATATAATATGGACAGCAAGGAAATTATACATATTATAAACAAAAAAGAAACACTTAAGCTTATTGAAAAAGGTGTTATTTCAGGCGGTATGATTCCGAAGGTTCTTGGTTGTATCGACGCAATAGACCACAATGTAGGCTCTGTTCATATTATCGATGGCCGTATTCCGCATTGTCTGCTTCTTGAAATATTCACAAATAATGGTATCGGTACAATGATAACCAAGTAATTTAACGGTCTTTTGGCGATAAATCCGACTTTGCTTCAAAAATCTTTCCTCGATGTATAGCAAATACGCCTGCGGAATATTTTCTTGCAAATTCGAATTTCTCATCCAAAATACTTGTTAAATTACAGCTAATACGGTCTTTTGGCAAAAGTGAGGTTAAAAAAATGGGAAAAATCATAGTTATAGAAGGAACTGATGCAAGCGGAAAACAAACGCAGACAGACCTTTTGTATGAATATTTAAAAAAAGAGAATAATGATATTATGAAGCTTACATTCCCCGATTATAAAAGCGAAACGAGTGTGTTTGTGCGAATGTATCTGGAAGGGAAGTTTGGCGATAAGGCGGACAGCGTTGACGCTAAGACTGCTTCTGTTTTCTATGCGGCCGACAGATATGCCTCCTACAAAACAAAATGGGAGGAATTTATAAAAAAAGAAAACAGCATTATTATATTTGACCGTTATGTAACTTCAAATATGGTTCATCAGGCGGCAAAATATGATGATGAAGCAGAGAAAAATGAGTTTCTTGATTGGGTTTATGATTTTGAGTATAATATTATGGGGCTTCCGAAGCCTGATAAGGTTATATTTTTAAATATGCGTTTCGACCTTGCGCAGAAGCTTATGGCAAACCGAAAAAACAAAATTACTGATGAAGCTTCAAAGGATATTCATGAGCGTGATTGTGAATATATGAAAAAATGTTATGATAATGCTTGTTTTGTAGCAGAAAAATACGAATGGAATGAAATAAAGTGCTTTAATGGTGATGAAATAAGAACGATTGAAGATATTCACGAAGAAATAAGGAAGATTGTATGCAATTAAAGAAAATAGAAATTTCAGATAAAGTTATTTTTGATAAATATAAAAGTGATACTGTTCATAATCAGTATCTTACTTTTGCAAACCTTTTTTTATGGAAGGATGCAGAACAGATTGAATATTTCTTTTACAACGAATGTCTTGTAGTTACAGGGATTGACCTTAATAAAAAGAGATATTTCATGCTTCCGTGTGTCTTCTGTATCACACATGAGTTTCTTGATTTTATAAAAGAAAAGTTCGGAAGTGATTACAGAATTGTCGGCCTGAGTAAGTGCATGGTTGAAAAGGCTAAAGAAAATTTAGGCGACAGGCTTACATTCATTCACGAAAGGGATATGGACAATTATATCTATCTTTCCAAGAAGCTTGCGACGCTTTCGGGAAAGAAGCTTCATTCAAAAAGAAACCATATAAACAACTTCATAAAAAACTATAACTACACCTTTCACAAGCTTGATGACGAAAATATAGGCGAAGTGCGTTCTTTTTTGGAAAAATGGTATGAAAAAAAGCTCACTGAGGACGCGTCTATTATATATGAAAAAAACGCGATAGAAAACGCACTTGAATATTATAAGGAACTTGGAATGAGAGGCGCTCTTATAAAGGTTGACGGAAAAATTATTGCTTTTTCAATGGGGGACAAGAGAAACGATGAAATGGCGGTTATCCATTTTGAAAAGGCGGATACTGATTATCCGGGCGCGTATGCTGTTATAAACAGAGATTTTGTGCAAAATTGCTGGAGCGATGTGAAATATATAAACCGTGAGGACGATATGGGAATTGAAGGATTAAGAAAATCAAAGCTTTCATATTATCCTGATATACTTTTAGAAGTATATACAGCGGTTGAAGGATAAAAAAACTGTGTTGTTAAATACAACACAGTTTTTTCATTATATCAAGCAGAACAGCTTTGTTTTTATCTTCCATAGGTGTGAGCGGAAGTCTTAAATAATCTTCACACCAGCCCATAGCCGCCATAGCCGCTTTAACAGGAATCGGGTTGACCTCTGAGAAAAGTGCTTTGATAAGAGGTATGTATTTAAGCTGAAGCTCTAAGCTTCTTTTTACATCGCCGTTTAAATATGCATGGCACATTTCAGATGTTTCTTTAGGGCAAACATTTGACAAAACCGAAATAACACCTTTGCCGCCGAGTGCCATAATAGGTACAATCTGATCATCGTTACCAGAATAAATATCAAGGTTATTTCCGCATGCTTCAGCAATTTCTGCAACCTGAGAAATATTTCCGCTTGCTTCTTTTATAGCGCAGATGTTTTCATGCTCTGAAAGGACCTTGCAGCTTGCAGGAGTAAGATTTACGCCTGTTCTTGAAGGAACATTGTAAAGAATAAGTGGTTTGTCAGACGCGTCTGCAATAGTTGAGAACATCTTTATAAGACCGTTTTGTGTTGCCTTATTGTAATAAGGGGTAACAACGAGCATAGCGTCAGCACCGCTTTTACACGCGTGCTTTGTAAGCTCAACTGCATAAGCAGTATCGTTTGAGCCTGTTCCTGCAATAACAGGAACTTTTTTATTTATTCTTTCAACAGCAAAATCAATTGCAGCCTTATGCTCGTCATCAGTAAGTGTTGAAGATTCGCCTGTTGTACCGCATACAACAATAGCGTCAATACCTTCCTCAAGCTGCCAGTCAATTAATTTGCCGAATTTGTCAAAATCAATTCCTTTTTCGTTAAGCGGAGTAACAATCGCTGTTGCCGCACCTGTGAAAATAGTTTTATTAGCCATTTTATATCAATCCTTTCATAAAATCAAAAATATAAAACAAATATTTATGTATAATAATAAAACCGACTTTAATTATTATACATTATATAATACAATTTTGTCAATATAATAATGCGAAAAAAATAAACAAATTTTTTGAAAAATAAATAAGAAGCTTTGACTATCATTTGAAAATAGCCAAAGCTTCTTTAAAATTATTTACTCACAATTAATTATTTGAATAAACAATTGTTGATGCTGTGAAGTAGCCTGCTTCTGATGTTCCGATAGCTGTTACTGTTGCGCCTTCTTTAATATCTGACAATGTTTTTGTTGTTGTATTTGTTGAATTGTTGTCGATAATCTTTGTTGTGTTGTTTACTTTCTTTGAAATGTAGATAACTACTGTTCCGTCTGCAGTCTGTACTGAAAGAATGTTTGCAGCTGTGTTTACAGCGATAACTGTACCAACAATGTTTGTAGCAGTTGCAGTAGCAGCTGAAACCTCAACCTTTGAAACAACACTTCCGTCAAGTGTTACAGATGCATACTGGTCAAGCTCTATGTCGTAAAGAGTTTTTGCTTCACCGTATACATAGTATAATGTATCTTTGTTAAGGTCGATTTTTGATTCGTCAGTTCCATTTGATAAAACAATGTAGTTTTCAGATGTTGAAATATGAATAGCTGAGATTTTTCCTCTTGTTGAAGTGATTTCAGAGTATGCGTCTATGCTCTTTATTCTGTTGTATGAAAGTGTAAGCTTTGAAATCTTGTCTCCTTTTCCGAGTGATGAAAATTCAACCACTGAGCCGTTCTTTCTGATTTCTGCATTTGCTCTGATTTCATATGTATGTTCATTTTCATCTTCATCTGTCATAGTAATGTGCGCTGTCTGCGCGCTTACAACGATATCTGTGATGATAAGATCAGTAAGAGTAGCTTCTGTTTCCAGAACTTCAAGGAGAATGATTTCTTTTGCTTTATTTAAGTGAAGAACTGCATAATCATTTTTTCTGAGCTGTGAAAGTGAGCCTTCTTCGCCTTTTATTGTGATTGAATATCTGTCAGCCCATTTGTATGTTGTTTCAGCATCTGTATCAAGATTTTTGATTTGCACGCCTGTTTCTGTTGAAGGCAAATAAGTGATTTTTCCGTCTGTGATTGATTCAACAACAGCAGGCTTGAAGAATGAGTCAAGCTGAACTATAACGCCGTCAACATATGTTGCGATACAGTAAAGATTTGTGTAGTATTCTTTCATGTCAACAACTTCGCCGTTGTTTTTGTAAATAACATCACTTCCAAGCTCGTATGTTTTTCCTGAAACAAATACGCTTACGGTATTGTCAGAAGCCTTTACACTGTCAACAACAGCCTGTGTATATGTGATGTTTGTTTTTTCGATTATACGGTAAAGCATTGTTGCAATCTGCGCTCTTGTTACAGTTGACGAAGGTCCGAACATATTGTCGCCAACTCCGTTCATATAACCTTTTTCACTTACATAATAAACGCTCTCGTCATATTCGTTTGAAATCTGGTCGTTATCAGCGTACAATGCACTTGATTTTATTGTGTAGCTTTCAAGGTCAGCCTTGTCAGCTTTTGCAAGGAACATCGCCGCTTCTTCTCTTGTAAGAGAAGCTTCAAGATTCATTGCGATAATTTCTTCCAATGAGAATGCACCGTTGAAAACAAGGTAAGCCAACTCTTTTTTGTAAACAGTTGAAAGGCTGCTAAGCTCATTTTCATAAAGTGCGTAGATTGTATTGATATAAGTCTGTACAATCTTATCGTTATATCCGAGCATTCTCGAAATAAGAAGAAGTGCCTGGATTTTTGTAACCTCGTTATCAGGAGAGAAGGTAGTAGCTGAGGTACCGTTTATTATACCTTTTTCTGTCATTGCATTAACAGCGTCAATAGCCCATGAGTGTGTGTCTTTTGTAATATCCGTAAATTTTCCGGAGCCGTTATCTACAACTATACTTTCCGAACCTATTACCTTTGAAAATGTAGGTTCATCGTTTTCGGCAAAAACATTTACCGTAAAGCCCGACAGTATACAAACTGTCGCGAGAAGAGCCACAGCTCTTTTGAAAATGTGTTTTTTTCCGTTTGTTTTTTTCATCATGCTTGTCCTCCGTTTTTTCTTTATTTATTAATTACGCTTGGGGAAGCAAGAAGCTGCCTCCCCCGTCCGCATATTTTATTCTTCGTAACCCATCGGGTTGTTTTTCTGCCAGTTCCATGCATCGCGGCACATATCTACAATGCCACGTGTTGCAACCCAGCCAAGCTCATTTTTAGCTTTTTCAGGGTCAGCATAGCAGGTAGCAATATCTCCGGGTCTTCTGTCTACTATTCTGTATGGAATGGTAAGTCCGTTTGCTTCTTCAAAAGCTTTTACAATGTCTAAAACGCTGTATCCTGTGCCTGTTCCCAAGTTGTGTACAAAGACTCCTGTTTTGTCTTTTATGTATTCGATAGCTTTAAGATGACCCATAGCTAAGTCCATAACATGAATATAGTCACGAACACCTGTGCCGTCGTGTGTATCATAATCATTACCAAAAACACTCAGCTCTCTGAGCTTTCCCGAAGCAACCTGTGTGATATAAGGCATAAGATTGTTCGGAATACCGCGTGGATTTTCGCCAATCATTCCGCTCTCGTGAGCGCCGATAGGATTGAAATATCTTAAAAGCGATACTGAAAAATCGTTGTCAGAAACATAAACATCTGATAAAATCTGCTCCAAAAAGAGCTTTGTTCTTCCGTAAGGATTTGTTGCGTGAAGCTCTGAATCTTCTGTAATCGGAACAACCTTCGGGTCTCCGTAAACTGTTGCTGAAGATGAAAATACGATTTTCTTAACATCGTTTTTCTTCATAGCTTCAAGAAGTGTAAATGTTCCTGTAAGATTATTTTCGTAGTATTTAAGCGGAATTGCAACTGATTCACCAACCGCTTTAAGCCCTGCAAAGTGTATAACTGCAGAGATATCGTTTTCTTTGAAAATTTTATCCATTTTTTCAAAGTCGTTTATGTCGTTTTCGTAAAATTTAACTGTTTTGCCTGTAATCTTCTGAACTCTGTTTAAGGATTCCTCGCATGAATTGCAAAGATTATCCACAACAACAACATCATAGCCGTTTTCCAATAAAAGAAGAACAGTATGACTTCCTATATATCCGGCTCCGCCTGTAACAAGTATTTCCATAATAAAACTTCCTTTCACATTATATAATAAAAACAAATACTTTTTTACAAGATAATTATATCACTAAATCACAGAAATGTAAATAATTTTTTCAAAAAAACTTTACATTTTAAATAAAATGTTATATAATTGTAACAATAGAAATAATATTTATTGTAAACAGCATATTTTAAAACTTGTTTTTTGAGGAGGAAAACTGATGTCTCAGAAGGTTGTACTTATTAATTCAAGTCCGAAAAAAGACGGTAATACATACTATCTTCTCCACTCACTTAGCGAGAAGATAGAGGCTTACGGTATAAAAACCGAAATATTACAGCTTAACGAAGCGCTTTTAAAGCTTAAGCTTCCGTTTTGCGTTTGCTGTTCGTCACCGTGCAGTAAGGTGTGTTACAAGGGAACTGAGTTTGAAGAGCTTATGAATAAGGTTATAGCTTCGGACGCTGTGGTATTCGGAAGTCCGGTATACTTCGGGTCAATGTCTGCACAGCTGAAAGCTTTTTTCGATAAATGCAGAGATGTTCGTGCAAAAAAAGGCTTCTTGGGGAAACCGGGTTGCGCAGTGAGTGTAGGAGCAACAAAGTATGGCGGTCAGGAAAATACCGTGCGTGCAATACACGATAGTATGCTTGTTATGGGAATGAGCATAATTGGTGACTCAAGCAGTGAGTTCGGCGGCGGTCATTTTGGTTTATGCGCACATCAGCCGGCTGCTGATGACGAATATGCAAATAAGAGAATTGATTTTTTAGCTCACAGAATAGCTGAAGAAATCGGAGGTGCTTTATAAAGATGAAGATATTGATGCTTTCCGTAACTGCAGGGCAGGGACATCACCAGACTGCGAAGGCAGTAGCAGAATATTTCAGAAAAAACGGTCATGACGCTACTACGCTTGACTGCTACGAATATCTTAATCCGATTTTGAAGGAAGCTATTTCAAAAGGGTATCTTGTTTCAACCAAATATACTCCGGCACTGTGGGGAAAGTTTTACAGTATGCTTGAAAAAAGGGAGGAACACGGTCCTTTTGTCAAGGGTGCGAATCAGATTATGTCAAAGGACCTTATAAAATATATTGACGAGTATGCTCCTGATGTAATTGTTTGCACACATGTACTTGCGTGTATGCTTATGACATACGCAAAGAGAAAACGCCCTTCGCTTTTTGTTATTGGTATTCTGACGGATTTCAGGCTTCATCCCTATTTTGAAAGCACAGAGCTTGACTACTATATAGTTCCGAACGAATATATAAAGTTTTCTGTATGCAAAAAAGGACTTCCCGAAGAAAAAATACTTCCCTTCGGGATTCCGATTATGGACAAGTTCATGCATAAAGAGGACAAGCTTACGGCAAGAGAAAATTTGGGAATAGAAGATGAAAACACTATTCTTATAATGGGCGGCAGTATGGGATTCGGTAATATGATTAAAACATTAAAAAATGTTGATAACCTTGATTTGCCGTTCCAGATGATTGTTGTATGCGGAAATAACGAAAAGCTTTACAACAGAATAAACAAAAGAAAATTCAGACATAAGATATATCCTTACGGATTTGTGTCAAATGTTGATGAGCTTATGGACGCGGCAGACTGTGTTATAACGAAGCCGGGCGGTCTTACAACCTCGGAGGCGCTTGCAAAAGAGCTGCCGATGATATTATCAAAGCCGATACCCGGTCAGGAGGACAGAAACAGCGAATTTCTGCTTAATTTCGGATGCGCAATGAAAATTTCAAAAACGCTTACAGCGGAAGAACTGGTTTATCAGTTTTTCCAGAATCCGAAAAGACGACAGGCAATGCTTGAAAATATAAGTCTTATCAAAAAACCAAACGCAGTAAAAGAATTATATGATTTTATAATGGAGAAAGGAAAATAAAAAAATGGCAAAATTAATAGCAATAGGAAACGACCATGCAGGATATGAGCTTAAGGAAACGGTAATAGGCGTGTTAAAAGAATATGGCTTGGAATACAAGGATTTCGGCTGTTATTCCACAGATAAAGCCGAATACCCGATTTACGCACAGAAGGTTGCGGACGCTGTTGCAAGCGGAGAATGTGACAGAGGTATTTTAATCTGCGGAACAGGTATCGGTATTTCAATCGCCGCAAATAAGGTCAAGGGAATCCGAGCGGCTGTTTGCACAGACCCTGTTTCTTCAAAGCTTTCAAAAATACATAATAATTCCAATATTCTTGCTATGGGAGCAAGAATAACAGGCAGAGAGCTTGCAAAGGAAATATTAAAAGAATGGCTTGACGCTGAATTTGAAGGCGACAGACATCAGGCGAGAATAGACTCAATTTCTGATATTGAAGCAGGAAAAAAATTATATTAAGGAAAAATGAAAAATGAAAAAAACAGCGTTTATTACGGGCGGTGCAACAGGAATTGGAAGAGATACAGCAATAAAGCTGTGCAGTGAAGGCTTTTTTGTTGTAATATTCTATAACAAAAGCGAAGCTGAAGCAAATAAGCTTTGTGAGGAGCTTAATAAAACAGACTTCAATTCTTGCTGTGTAAAAGCAAATTTAGCTGATTATGATGAAGTGAAAAAAGCTGTTAGTGAAGCGCTTTCTGTAACAGGCAGAGTCGATTTGCTTGTGAATAATGCAGGAATTGCACAGCAGAAGCTTTTTTGCGATATTACCGCAGAGGATTGGCATAATATGATTAATATAAATCTTAATTCCGTATTTTATATGTGCAGGGAAATTGTGCCTGTTATGATAAAAAACCAAAGCGGAAAGATTATCAATATATCGTCAATGTGGGGGATATGCGGTGCTTCTTGCGAAGTGCATTATTCAGCTTCAAAGTCGGCGGTTATCGGTTTTACAAAAGCGCTTGCACAAGAGCTTGGACCGAGTAACATAACTGTAAATTGTATTGCGCCCGGAGTGATTGACACTAAGATGAACAGCTGTTTTTCGGCTGAGGATATAAAGGAGCTTGAAGCTGAGACTCCGCTTGGGAGAATAGGTAAGGCTGAAGATGTTTCAAACCTTGTTTGTTTTCTTGCAAGTGAGAAAGCCGATTTTATAACAGGGCAGGTAATAAGCCCGAACGGCGGTTTTGTGATTTAATTTTAATAAGAATAATACGGAGGCACCATATGAACGAAAATTATAATCAGATAAAAATAAATGTTAGACTTGAGGACTATGACGGAATTGTTTACAGACATTTTTGCCCGTACTGTATGGAAGAGGTTGAAAAATCAATAAGCTATGAGGAACCGAGCTTAGAGTGTGAAAGCTGTAAAAAAATTATTAATCTCGAATGGAGCACATATGTAAGCGATATCGAGGACTATATGGCAGAAAAAATAAGATATGCTATAAAATCGTCAAATGCATATGACGATGACGAAGCTTTCTGTGAGGCTCTTTGTGAGGTTATCGAGGAGGTTTACCGTTCGGACGATTCAGAAGAATGTTACGAGGTTGCCAGAGAGGTTCTGGAATTTACAAGAGGTTATGAGGACGAGCATGATATTGCAAAGGAAATTATAGAGCTTCTTGATGTTCCTTCGTTTTCGGAAGAAAGCTATGATGACGGCTATGAAGATGAATATGATGACTACGGCGACGAAGACGATGAATATGACGACGATGAAGAATATTAGGTAATAATGGTGATGTTAAAAAAGTTCAGACCGCAAAAAAAGAAAGGAACCCCCAAAATTAAGGATATTTTAATCTTTTTTACTATTAAAAATTAAGAAAAAAAGATAAATTTATTAATTTTTGAAAAAATTTTTTCTTTTTTTGCTACGAACAAACTTCGCCTCTCGCTGTATACACATACAGCTTCGGGTGTCCCAAAGCTTCGCTTTGGCTCAGTTTGTCCGTTCTGAAACTTTTTTTCCTATCCCCTAAAAAACAAGGGACTGTTTAAAAATTATTTTTAAACAGTCCCTTGTACTTTTTGAATTTGTGTGGCGACAATTTTCCGAACATTTTTTGTCACTTTTTTATTTTTATAATATGTATCTTCTCCGGATGAAAATATATATTCCGCGCGACTAAAAATAAAAAAGTGCACTAACCTAAGCTAATGCACCGAAAAATGCATCGCTCGGGTTTGTTACCACACAATCCCAAATAAAATCAGCATAGTATGCGAAAAAGCGCATGCATTTTTACCAAAAAGTAAAAAACATACTATGACTTAATTTTAAATTAGATTGTGTGGTGAATATATTATAGCATAGTTCCTTTTATTTGTAAAGCTTTTTTTGTAAAAAATCAGTATCTTTTTTATTCCGAGAAGGATTCTAAAATTTCCAGCATTTCAAACTCTGAATCTGTTTTTATGCCTGTGATTAATGTTTTTATATCATCCCCTGTTAAAACATTCAGATTTATTTCTTTTTTCCTCAGTATTTTGTCCGGGTTACTTGTCTTATACACATGAAGCTGATTTCCTATGAGCTGAATAAAATAATGGTTGTCGCAGTCCTTATTTACTGTTATTTCAGCGTCAACCTCCTCGCGTGTAAATTTTGTTATTTTCCATTCCGGATGCATAAGCTCAATTTCCTGTCTTGTTTTTCCCGAAAAATTTGAGTCTGACCTTTTTGTTTCATTCTTTTCATGCCCGCATTTATAAAGTGTTTTTATTTTTGTAACAGAATCCTCATTCAATACCGGTTCACTTCTTGCAGCCACAGGCGTATCTGCCACAGTAGGCTCATTTTTGGGGTAGAACATATAAAGAATCAATACGGCTATTATTATAATAAAAGCTGTGAGAAATATTTTAGGGAAAATTGATTTTCTTTTTCTCATTGAAAAATTTCTTTCCATTATTTTTGTTCTCCTTTTTCTCTTTTCTTTTTTCTCATTATTTCCCTTTTTTTAATATCTGATACATTCCTTTTTTATATTTTTATCATTATTTGTCGATTGATTTTTATGTTCCTTCGACATAATACAAAGGATTTTTTTATTTATATATGATAAAATGATTAAAAACAATATTGAAAGGAAATGAGCAATGAACATAGAATTTATTTTGAAAGAAGATTTATTTGTTCTTTTTTCGGGTGAGCTTGACCATATAGCTGCACGCGAAAACAGAGAACGGCTCGAAATGAAAACAGCAACGACACCGTCAGAAAATATTGTACTCGATTTGGAAGGTCTTTCTTTTATGGACAGCTCAGGGATAAGTCTTATTTATAATATTTATAAAACAGCAAGCAGCGTCTTTAAAAAGGTGTTTGTTGTGACCTCAAATGAAAAATTCAAAACGATACTCAGACTCGCAGGAATGCAGGAATTTGTCGAAATCGTATCTGAATATGTCAAAGGAAAAAAAGGAGGTTATTCTGAAAATGGAAATAACTAATGAAATGAGAATGATGTTTCTGTCAAAAACCGAAAACGAGAGCTTTTGCAGAGTGAGCGTCGCTGCTTTTTTATCGCACCTTGACCCTGTGGTACACGATTTGGTGGATATAAAGACAGCAGTTTCCGAGGCAGTATCAAACTCAATAATTCACGGTTACGGAGAAAACTTTGGAATTATAACCGTAAATATGCGCGTTTTGTTTGACAGGACCGTTGAAATAAGTATAGAGGACAGTGGGAAGGGGATTGAAGATGTAGAAAAAGCCCGTGAGCCTCTTTATACAACTAAAAAAGATGAGGAAAGAGCCGGTATGGGCTTTACGGTTATGGAAACCTTTATGGACAGCGTTGAAGTATTTTCAAAGATAAACGAGGGAACAACCGTTATTATGCGCAAACGGTTAGCAGAAGGTACATAAAAATTACGGAGGATGATTTGCTTATATGCATAATAAGAATATTGAGCTTTTAAAACGCGCAAAAGACGGAGATGAAAAGGCTGTTGAGGAGCTCATAAAAAGCAATATGGGTTTGGTTAAAAAGGTTGCCTCAAGGTTTTTAAACAGGGGAATTGAATTTGAAGATTGCGTTCAGATAGGAGCAATAGGGCTTTATAAGGCGATAGAAAAATTTGATTTTACTTTTGAAGTACAGTTTTCTACCTATGCTGTTCCGATGATAATGGGAGAAATAAGGCGTTTTCTGCGTGATGACGGAATAATTAAGGTATCAAGAAGTATAAAAGAGAACTATTATAAAATTTCACATTTTTTAGAGGACTATCGAAGCAAAAATGAAAGTGAGCCGCACATAAGCGAAATATCAAAAGCACTTGGAATAGAATGTGATGATGTTGTTACGGCGCTTTCTTACAGTCCCGTATGTGAATCGCTTAATGCAAGTGTGAACGACGAAAAGAATACTTTGGAGGATAAAATAATAACAGGAGTTGACGAGGAGGAAAGGCTGATTGATAAGCTTTCTCTTTATGAAGCGCTTGAAATGCTTTCCGAAAGAGAAAAAAAGATAATTGAACAAAGGTATTTTAATGACCTTACTCAAAGCGATGTAGCCCGTCAGCTTGATATATCTCAGGTGCAGGTATCAAGACTTGAGAAAAAAATATTGGAGAAAATGAAAAACAAGCTGATTTTTTCTTGACAAAAACCTTTGTAAAAGGTATAATTAACTCGGTGATGTTAATGGGAAAGAAAAATTCAAGAAATACTTTTCCGATGTTTTTTGCAGCATTTAAAAAGAAAAAATAAAAAAATTTTAAAAAAATTTCAACAAAATTATAGATAAATAAATCTTATGAAGAAACAAAAAAGCCGTTAAATACTGATTACATCAGCGTTTGACGGCTTTTTTGAGCATTTTGAGTTGGGGTGACAAAACCAAAAAAATTGTGTTTTGGTGACAAAATGGTGACTGTACTCCCTAAAACAATATAAAGAGATACAATAAAATATAGCAATTTATAATTCAAAACCTCTATAATTTTTCATTTTGGGGGTAGGTATCTTTTTATCTACTATTGGTTTAATCGGTTCAGCGGCAGTTGCTTTTATTTCATCGTGATATACTTCAAGTACCTTTTGTTTTCGTTCCATTCTTACATCAACATAACGAGAAGTAACCATTTCAAAATTAAGCGACATTCCGAGTGATGAGGCAATGCCTGTATGACCTAAAATCTCACCAACAGTAAAAAAATCACCTGTTAATTGGTGCATATTGGTTGCCGCACTATGCCTTAAATCGTGAAAGCGTATATGCGGCAGATTAAATGCTTCTAACAGATGATTAAATTGTGCTGAAATCCAATCAGCCATAATGGGTGTACCGTCTTGTTTTGCTACAACCAAATCATTATTATAAAATGGTAAATTATTATCAATAGCGTGTTGCTCCTGCAACGCCTGAATCTTTAACTGTTTTTCAAAAAAAGGTTTTGCTAATTCAGTTATGGGTAGAACACGCATACTTGCTCTTGATTTTGTCGGTGCCATATCCTCAATTATTTTTGTGTCGGGCGGTAATTTAAAGGGTAGTTGTTCAAGAACTTCAAATGTGTTATTTTGCAAATCAACATTCTGCCAACGCAAACCTGCAATTTCTGAACGGCGTAAGCCATATAAGCCGCCGAGTAAAATCGGCATTTCCCAAACCGTATTTTCAACACTTTTTAATAGTGTCTTTGTTTCTTCAATGTTATATGGGGGAGCTGTGTTTTTACCGGGACTTAATTTTGTCAATGTGTCCTTTGCCGCATTTGTATCTATGTAACGATATTTTCGGGCGTGTTCAAGTGCTACACTCAACACACGCTTTATATTTAATGTTGTACTTACGGCAAGTCCGTTACCCAATAGCTTCTTAAACATTTTATCAAGCATTACAGGTGTTAGATGTGTAAGCTGAACATTTCCGACATTCGGGTTTATATATGTATTGATAAGACTTGAATACGTTGTATATGTACTAAAACGCAAATTTGTTTTTGCGTGTGTTTCAAGCCAGTCTTTCAAATACTCGCTTACAG
>CAZHZL010000004.1:0-13448 GCA_964537245.1 uncultured Oscillospiraceae bacterium | reverse complement strand
CTCGCTTACAGAGGAATTTACTGCTATTTTAGCTCGGTTGTACCAATCCCAAATAGCACTATCGGCAATCAAACGTCTGTTGCCGTTTTGTATATATTCCAATTCGCCGTTTTCCATAAGCTCACGCAGCTTATTAGCACCTATTCCGCTAATGCGGCTCATTTGCTCAACTGTTTTAAGCATAGGGATAATCTCGGCTTGCTTATTGCTTTTTGTAGCCATAATAGCACCTCCTGTCATTTATAAAAAAATAGCTGTTTAATGACAAAAACGAATGACTGTCAGCAAACAGTCACACGGGAATCTCACCCCTGTATGGTTCTCATACAGCCGCCCAATTCAGTGACGAGTTCAAGACGGGAGTATCATTATACACATTTTGTTATCGTTGCCGTACAGCTTGCTAAACTGTACTTGCGTGACCGCTATTTATCGCTCCGTTATAAATAACATCTTGGCGTAGCTTTCGCAAAGCTCAACTAATGTAACGTATCCGATTCTGTCTATGACATCAAATATCAGATGTGTTTGTCAAAGTTCAATTTTTAAAGGCTTATCCACCTTACAAAACACACTCTTTCAAGTGTGTTTTGTAAGAGTGACAAACTCTATTAAGAATTGGAGTGCGGAAAGGGAACGCACTCCGTCTTAATTATGCCGGCAATATCTTAAAATCTCTTACGATACTGCAAATCAGTTTTGTTTCTAATCTCATACGCATATCTTCATCAACATAGAGATATTCATTACCGTAATCGTCTTTCAGGACACGAGTTGATAAACTGCGTATGTATTGACTGTAATGATGAAGTACGGCAGTCAAAGCAGCTTCATCACCTGCCTTTGCCCTGATGATTACATCAAACGGCAATTCTTTCATTTTTCCGTATGCCATAGATAGCCCTCCTTTTTCAAAATTTCTTTCAGTTGCTCAAGCGTGCTTTTACGTCTTTTAGAAATTGTTTGACGTAATGTGTTTAGCTGTTTGCTGATTTCAGTATCAGTCATATCAAGAAAATACGACAATAATATTACATCTCGCTTTTTGTCGGGAAGTTTTCTGATTGCGTTTGCTAATACTGAATCGGCAACAACAATTTCATTACCCAAAACACTAAAAATACGTTCATCAGCAAAATAGCTATCCGTAACGGTTAATTGTGCAAGCTCTGCGTTTGTCAATTCGCTGAAAGATTTCTCATTATCACGAATTTTGTTATATTCATTGTGAATACGTCTTGCTTCGTTTTTGAGTACCTTTGCACAGAAACCGCCAAACTGATTTTGCACACGTTTTTCATAAGAATTTTTCAAGATTTTCACCTCCTTTCATATGCGAAAGTAGGTGCTTTCTTTTTTCCCTTTCATATAAGTAATCCGAAAAATGTCGAAATAGCAACTTTTGAAGAAAAAAATCTTAAAATTCTTTTCAAATTTTTTTACAAGCATAGAAAAAAGACCGCAGAAAAATCCTATAAAGGACATTCTACGGTCTTTAGAAAGTGCTATATTAAATTGCCTGTAATTAAGATTTATTTTCCTATCCACTCATAATAAATAACCTCGTAAATTCATTGTATTAAAAAGCAAAATACAGCCGTTATATTTTTACATATAACCGACTGTATTTCTTGCTTTTAAAATATTATTTTGTGATTGTTATAATTTGACTATCTGGGTTCCAATCAACAGTGCTACCGAGTTTTTCGGCAATAAAACGTATCGGTGTATATGATATTCTAATAACCACAAAAATATAGTTTTTATTCTATAATCATATCTATTGCATAGTTTTCACTATCGCTTTGATTAAACCATACAGAAACATTTTTATCTAAGTAAGCTGATATATCTTCACCATAATTCCAAATTAGATTTATGCTTTCGGTATCATTTGCAACAACATATTCAGAATCATTTATAGATGTAACCTTACCTGTAATCTTTTTATACAAAGAGGTTTCTATACCTAAATCCCATAATTTTTGTGTGTCGTTATTTATATTACTTCTCATTGCATTTAACAAGAGCATAAACATATTTCCATTTGTAAGAGGTTTATCAACAGTTTTGTTAATTGATATATTTTCAATTAGTTTTAACTGTTCTGCAATTTCAAGATATTTATGCGGATATGTTTCATTTTCTGTTTTTATCTCGTCATACCCCAAACAACGCACAAGCATTGTAATAGCTTCAAAATTTGTCACAATATTTTTAGGCTTAAAATTATCATTTCCATATCCTGAAACAATTTTTAAATCAAATAACTTGTTAATGTACGGAGTGTACCAATCTTTTGTTTCGCAATCTTGAAAATATGAATTTTCAGCTATAGGCGGTACGTCTTTTCGGAGAGCATTTAAAATCACAAGTGAAAATTCAGCCCTTGTTACTTGTGCTGTATCATATTTATCATCAAAATACCCCTCAACGTCATATCCTGTAATGACATTTGTACTCCGTAATTTCTTTACTGTATCAGAGAGAAACAAGTAATTTTGATTTTCAGCAAATGCAGTTGTTATATTAGTGAAAATCATCATAACACTAATTATAAATGGCAAAACTTTTTTAATCATATCTTATAACCTCCTAATTTTGCAATTTTAATACCGTTGATTCAGCATACGTTACATTATCTTGAGTAAGGAGCTTTTCAATAACAGCTCTTGTTTTCTCTTTGTCTGATATTCGTATTTTGTAGGTATCAACAAAATCAAAGTAATTGCATATTTCTATTGAAGTAAGTCCTAAATCTGTTTTCACTTGATTTAATGTTATCTCTGCATTGTCATTGTTTAAAAACTGAACATAAATATCTGTTGTGTCGTAAAGATAATTTTCTAAATTGATTTTTGTCTTATCCATTTTTTCAGTTTCGTTGACACTTAACAATGCGACAGAGGGGGTATAGGTTTTTGCATAATTTAAAGCATTGTACGCATTTACATAACCGCCTGTACTAACCTTTGAACCAATTTTTGAAGATTTAACAACACTACCCTCAATTACATTTCTTAAATCCGAACCACTTAATGACGGATATTCACTTGCTACTAATGCCGCTATTCCGCAGACAAAAGGTGCAGCCATTGATGTTCCTGTACTGTTTGCGTAAGTGTTATTTGGATATGTACTATAGATTTCCGTACCCGGTGCGGCAACGTGAACTTTTTTAGTGTGATTAGAGCCTGAATATAATGAGCCGCTTTCTTGCATATTAGCAACAGAAATTATATTAGGTAAATCATACCCAGAGGGGTAATGTGTATCGGTTGACTGTCCTGCGTTTCCTGCCGAACAAACAAATAAAATATCATCTGCATTTTTAAATGCGTTTGTAATAAGTTCACTCTTTGATGATGTTCCGGCTGAAATGTTTACTATTTTTACACCTTTTTCCTGTGCATAAGCAATAGCTTCTACTAAACTAATTATGCCAACAACACCTGAAACAGTATTTACAGGAACTATTTTAGCGTTTGGAGCCACCCCTGCTATACCAACTCCATTTCCTTTTTTTGCGGCAATAATGCCCGAAATATGTGTGGGGTGAGCATCAGTACCGTCACCGCCTAAATCTTTATACTCACTTGTCAGCATATTATCCCCAAAATCTTCGTGGTCAAACTGAGGTGTACCGTCGAAAACTGCAACTTTCACACCTTCACCTGTAGAAATTTTCCACGCTTTTTCAACATCTATAATTTCCAAGCCCCATTGTTTATCTATGTAAGGGTCTTTTCCTGTTCCTATGTTTATTTTATATGTTCCCTGTGCATATCCTGTGTTATGACCGACTTTTATATAATAAGTTTGACCTTTTGTTAGATTAGCGGTTATAGAAAATGTACTGTTTGTACCGCCTATATTATTACTTGATATTTTACTTTTGCTTGAATTATATAACTCGCCGTATATATTAGCTGTGCCTGAACTTTGTATCAAATAATCATTTGTTTCGGTTGGCGTAAAACGCAAATACTCTGTATCTCCGCTGTTATCAATTTTTCCCTCAAACACAGCGTTATTACTTGTGTTTGAAATCACTTTATAACCATTATCAAATGAATTGCCGAATGAGTTTCTGTGTGATGGGTATAAATTAACCGCTGATACATCAAACCAATCAATTTCGTTCCAAGTTGCACCAATATCAGCAACTCCAAAGCCTAATTGATGTCCGTATTCTCCGTATTCGTTGTAAAGCTCATTGCTCGGTATTTCAATATTTATTTCCTTTGTTTTATTTGCTTCAATACGTTCAACGTAAATATGAAAATATCTGTCACCTGCAAATCCGACATCTTCACCGGGAGAAGATTCATAAGATGTGTTTATATAATAAACAGCATATACGGGTTTTGATTGTTTGTTTTTGATTGTTAAATAATAGTTTTCTGTACCTGTTTTAGTTAGATATTTCTCGTAAAACACATCATTTGTAGATACAGTTACATCAACATCTGTTTTTTCGCCCGATTGATTAAATTCCACACCCCACGGCTCATAATCAGATGTAGCCGTAGGTTGATAGGAGTTTAATGTGTTGCTTAAATTTTCTTTGATTTGTTTCAATTCATTATACGAAAACGGTTCAGCAGTTAAGATAGCTGTTGATGTGGCAGAAAGTGTTTCATCTGTTAATTCTTCAAATTCATATCGTGTTATTTGTCCGTTTGATATTTCCAAAACATTTGATATTACAGAATTTGTTTTATCATAAATACCATTTCCGTTTAAAACAAAAACCTTTATTTTGCTTGTGGTTTTATCTGTAGGCAATGTAATTGTCGGGGTAAATGTTTCAGTTGTACTTGGGGAAATTTCTTTTGAAATACTCATATAATCAATCATAGAGTTATTTTCATCATAAAAGACCAGTACGGCAGATACATTTTGTGCAAGTTCACTTTCATTGTGAACAGATACATTTGCAACAACATCTTTTCCTGCAACTATAGACGTTGAATTTTCAACGCCGTCAATACTAACAGATGTTTCCGAGTTAATCAATGTTAGTTTTTCGTTTTGATATGTGTTTTTATCAATATATTCAGAAGATGTACCGCTATCAAAAGTCAACCAACCTTGACTTGCTAATTCGTAGTTATTTATAACCGCTTGATATGAGCCATCTAATAATTCAGGTGTTTTATACGAATATGTAAATACTCCTGTTGAAGATGTTTCAACCGTATCAACTTGTTCACATACATTTTCGGGATTATAAATGGTTACAGTTAGTAGCCTTTCATCAGCACTTGAAACAGTCCCTGATAAAGTGATAAGGCTTGTTTCTTCGTTAATTGTTGCAGTTAAGTTTTCAACTCGTTCTGCATATCGGTCAATATTTATTAAATACTCTGTAGCTGTTTCTGCCGATATTTTGAGATAATACAACTCTTTGTCTAAATAGTATTTATTATTCAATTCTTTTTCAACTAATTGATTGTTTGATTTTAATAATGTGATATTTATATTATCTGCACTTTCAATATCGTAATAGTCGCAAAGAGTAGGGGTAAATTGTATATAATCAATATCTTCAGATGAATTTATTTTACCTCTAATATTCTTTTCTGTGGTTATAGTCGAAGCTGAATCAATGGAATTACTGAAATAGTCATTTTTTACTGCATTGATAGAAATAGCATTAGTCATAGGTTTTAAATTGTCATTCCAATTAAAAACCTTGACTGTATAACTTTCAGTTTTGCTTGTATCAATCGTAAATTCCTCTCTATAACTGATTTCTTCACCAGCTTCAAATGTTTGCAATGAACACACTTTTGCTTCACAAAGTCTGTTGTTTTCATACAAAGCAATATACGGCTGAATATATTGCTCTTGCTCTGAAATATTCTTTAATTTCAAATCTACACCTAAACAATCTGTATTTTCTGCAATAAATTCTGTATATTCGTTTGTATTCCAAAAAACAGCTTCGGCAGAAAATACGGGGTCAGTCGGTTCTGTATTTTGTAGTGTAGCAATTTCATTTGTTGAAACAGTATTAGCACTTATATCATTTTCGTTTATATTTTGCGTTGCCGGTATAATATAAATCGCTTCTTCTTCCATAGTGTTCCAATCAAAAACAACCATAAAATTGATTTCCGAAAAGTCAACATCAGCAAACGCACCGTCAGCATAACCGCCTAAAGCTCCGCTATATATCGTTGTCTGCTGTCCGTTTGTGTCCTTTATGACATTTACATATAAATCCGAATAATCAGTTTCAGATGTCAAACTATCTTCGACAACCGAAACATTTTCACCCTCAACAGTGACTTTGTACGAAACATCTCTTGTTTCAGCATAAGCACTTACAGAAAACATACAGAACGCCGCCGCAAGTGCTATAAATCTTTTTAATTTGCTCATAGTTTAAACCCTCGCTTTCTCAATAATAGTTTGTAACAAAAAAGGGCAAAAGAAAGGAAACAAGACTTTGTTTTACCTTGACTTTTGCCCATAAAAAATAATCTTCAACATATGTTGTACCTCCTATTCAAATGTCAATCATTACCCATAAAATACCTCTTGTTCATAAGTTTTATTTATTTAATTATAGCACAAACAGGCTAAAATGTAAATATATATCGTTAAAAAATGTCAATATTGACAAAAATTTAATTTAAAAACTTCTTAAATGACAGTGTATAAAACATCCACCCAAGAGGTTTGCTCTTGGGTGGATTAGCCTCACTTGTTCAGTCTATAAGCAAAAATTATTTCGCTCTGTACTGTACCCATTCCTGAATATTGGAAATATTGTCACCTGTAGGATAAGTTGCAGATGTTTTATCTAAATATCTTCTAAAGTGGTAAGTATAAATTAAATAACGGTCTCTATATCTCCAAACATTATAGTAATTGGTATATCCTTGCGAAATCCAAGTATCTCTTTCAAACGGTGATGCTCCGCCTGCTGTTCCGTCAGCTTTGAAATATAAATATCCGTCGCTATGCGGACCATAATGATCCATTCCACCGCTATACTTGTTCCAAGGCAAAGTATATGTCAGCCAATGTTCTCTAAATACAGGTGTTCCAACACCAGCGTTTGCTGCCGCAGACCTTGTTGTGTAATACCAACCCTTTTTAGGACTCCAATGATAATAATGATATTCATGCAAATTATAACTTGTATCAATCCATTCAGACCAAGTTTCTTGCTGAACCTCTCTTGAATCACTTGCGTAGTATTGTGTGCTTCTGCTCCAATCACTCCAACCACCGTAAGCACTCCATTCTGACGTTGTATTGTAGTGTTCCCAACCAGACATTGAAGAAGAGCTTGATGTTGTGTATTCTGTCAAGGTGTATCTATACTCGGTATTAACTATTTGACCATCTATCGGCATATCAGGTTTCAATACCCATTCTGAAACGTCATTTTGTATCCAACGAGCATATAAAATCACATCTACTAACGAGGTCATTAAGGTTTCGGCTGTTATTTTTTCGCCTTGTATTTCTTCTGTGTCTTCAGGCGTTGTGTACCAACCATCGAAAGTATAATAATCCCTGCTTGCAGTCGGAAGCTCTCCGTATGGTGCATTGTATGGAATCATCATATATTCGGTTGTGGTTGTACCGCCATTAGCATCAAATGATACTTTTCTTGATGTCAGATAGTTTATATATTCTTCTTCTGTGATATACACAACTTTTTCATCAGACAAATAACCGTCATTATTATTAAGTTCGCCACAAATTAAGGTATTACCATTTGTTTCTATTGCAGAATATGTTTCGCTGTTTATCTCTACAAAGTTAATTTTTTTACCGATAACTGCATTTGCACTTTCTGATAACATACTTGATACGCCCTCTATTGAAAGTGTAGTTTCATCGGCTTTTAAAATAAGTGCAAAACCGTCACCTTGAGCTGTAACTCTTTCAAGTGTCAAGTTTGGTGATGAAACCTCTATTGGTACTACATCACATTCCGATATTGTGATACCGCTTAAAATAGTGTTTTGTGCGTCAGAATTGATGTTTAACCCTTTGTATTCTTTATGTCCGCCAAGTAATTTGAAAGTTTCAATTTCTCCGATTTCAAAAGACATATCACTAAAATCGTCTGTTGCAATTTTGGATATATCCAAAGTTATGTTTTGAACATTTGAGCTTGCTACAATATTAGCGATTTCTTTTGTCGGTGCATTAGACTTGAGTGCAGGAATGCCGTCAAAAGCATTTTCACCGATAGTTTCTATTTCGTCAGGTAATGAGAACTCACTAAGAGAAGTACAACCCTTGAACGCATTTGCACCTATACGCATAACATTAGGACAAATAACTTCTTTCAAGGAGGTACAGCCCTCAAATGCCGATTCGGGAATTTCATTCACAAAATTACCAAGAGATATACCAACTATATTTGTGTTATCTTTAAATAATCCCGGTGCAAGCCCTGTAATCTTAATCATTTCGGGTTCGCCTGTTGTTGTATTGGTTTTTGTGTAATAAGACGGAATTATTATAATTTCGTCTGTTGCTTCACCAAGATATTTTTTAACTACGCCGTCATCACTAATTTGCAATTTTGATGATGTAATTCTACTGTTTACAAAATCATCAACAAAAACAGGTATTTCAAACGGAAGTACACTTGTTTCGTAATCGTTGAATGACCTATCAAATGAATAGTCGAGATATTCTTTGTATACATCATCATCTAAAATAGTATGCGTATATGTGTAATAGGTTTTATTTTTAATATCATATCCGACTACAGCAAAAACTTTAGCTGTTCCTACTTGTACTAATCTGTACGCACCGTAGGTATTACCTGTTGATGTAAACACTCTTTCGTTTATAGTCATTTCCGCATTAGAATATGTTATAGACGAACTGTAGGAATCGTTTGTTGCATTTGAAGTAGCGTGTTGACGTGTTTGTTCTTCTTCGCTACCTGTTGAATACGTTGAATCCTTTGAGTGCTTTTGACTTATAAGCTCTGATACAGCCTTTGAAACAGCTTGTGTTGAGCTTGTGGCACTACTTGAACTAAAGCCTTGTGAACTGTTCCAAGTTTTTGATGATGTCGAGGTAGAGGATTGAGAGCTTGAAACGTCAATGTTTTCACTCCAACTATCTGTACCTGTAGATACATCTTTAGAGTAGTTTTTCTCGTTATAGTCTGCACCTATTTCAAAAGAGGTTGTATTTTCTACGCCAGCCTCTACACTAACAGGACCGGCAGGAACTTTAACACCTGCTGAAACTGTTGTAGAGTTAGAAAGTTTACCGTTAATGTCAAATTCAGTATATTTCTGGTCTTCGGTGTAAGTTTCGTCTTTGTGAGCTTCATTTTGTGACAATCTGAATGATGAGCCGCTGCTATTTACTAAACTTGAAGAACCGCCAGAGGAATTTGTCATATTGTATGTATTACTATTACTTTTTGTAAATTCTTCTGCTTCTGTTGTAGTCATTCCTTGCTGTTCTGCCCATTCTTCACTAACAGATGTGATTTCATTCCAATCTTTTGATAATGTCCAAGCAGATGAGTTTGTTGTTGTGTTTGCAACTGCTTTTGCAACTTCCTGTGCATTGCCTGTTTCTATTGAAGTTTGATTTACAACGCCGTTACTTGTAATGATACCGTCAGCTACGAGTAAATCTTGGGTTTCAAACAAAGGAATGTTTTGTATTTCGCCTATTTCATAGACAAACAAAATTTGTCCCTCTGTGGAATCTTCCAAAATTATAGGTTTACCCAATTTGCTTACAGGTACAGCTCTGTTTCGGAGACTTGCCCAGTTTGCATATAATATCAAATCGCCCGTTGTACCCTCTGGAAGTTCCATACCGTACATTCTGCCGTTTTTGTCAGACCAACCCAAAAATTCGTATGTATCCATTTTGACATCTTGTAAAACTTTTGTCTGCGTCGGTTTATATGTGTCAGTTTCTTTAAAAGTAGTGTTGTCTGGAGCTATCATATCGCACACATATTGAATTGTGTATTCAGATTTTGGCAATATAGGTAAAATAGTAGCTTCAAGTGTAATTGATGTCGTGCCTTTTTCATCACTAAAATACTTTCCGCAAGCCTTACAATACCAATATGCTATATTGCCCTCTTCTTCTTCAGTTGCTTCTTTAGCTGGAATTGCTTCCATTACGTGATTACAGCCTGATGGTATATACGGCAAAGTTATTCCATAACCACCTGCAATATATCTTCTAACTAAAATAGTATCAGTTGAATTTGTTTTAGAGTCGATATTCACATCAGCAGCTTGTTCTTTGATAACTTGCTCATAACCACCAGCTATATGTCGTCTTAACATAATTATATCAGTAGTATTTATTTTTTTATCAGAGTTTAAATCTCCGTAAGTGAAATCCAAAACCTCAACACTGCCGTTTATAATATTAACCGAGATAGGATTTAAGTAGTTGTTTACAATATCACCGTCTGTATATGTTGCAGTGATATTGTATTTAGTACCTGAAACTGCATCATCAGGAATTTTGAATTGAAGTGTTAAAATTACACCATCGGTAATATTTTCATCTGCCAACTCCTGACCGTCCCATACAAAATTACACGGTGATGTTAAAGTTCCGGGCTTTGTCATAGTTAATGCAGAAAAAGCCTCTCCGTTTGTAGCATTTAACAGCGTTAATGCTTCATCAAATTCAAATTTTAAAGTTGCACCAAGAATGCCGGGGTTGTTTTCAATGCTTACAGCCACATCAACTGTTGCCCCTGCCGTGTCACTTATTGTTGGTATTATTATTGTTGTTGCACCATTAGCAAATGCAGAAAAAGGTGTAAACAACGATGCCAACATTATCAATGACAGAATCAATGAAATTAGCTTTTTTTGTTTCATTGCATTTTCTTCCTTTCTTTTATTTAGTTATAAATTTTTGTGCTTCGCATAGCGGTACTAAATTATCTGTCCAACAGAATACCTTTGCATAATCAGCATTAGAGTCGACAGAAACAGCAATATCTGTATCACTTAAAGCGAAGCTGTGAACAGATGTCATCTGTCCTGAGTTTTTGTAAAAAGCGATATAAACATCGCCTTCTGCGGTTGCGACTACAGGCAATGTGATTTTATCACTACCAATAGTAATTTCTACATTTTTTTCTCCTACTGCGATACTTCCGTTTTTGATTAAAACATCAACGGGTTGTAAATTTCCGTTTACAATATCACCCTCTGCATAGGTTGCCATAATGTTATATGTGCCATTTGTCTGAGGTGCATTAAATGATAATGTTACAAAAATACCGTTTGTTGTATCTTCTTCCATACCGTCAAAAACAAGGTTAAAGGGATTTAATGATAAATTCCCCGGCTTTGTCATAACAAGCGAGGGTAACGCTTCACCTCTTGTAATCCCTGTTAATGTCAGAGAAGAATCATAGCTGAAAGTAATGGTTGTGCCACATATACCTGTGTTCTGTGATATGTAAATAGGAACATCTATGCTTTCATTTCCGTTTGAGGTCACATTTCCTATTGTGATAATAGGACCATTATGTGTAATTACATCATCCTCATCATCTTCACTATCATTTCCGCTATCAGAAGATGTTACTGTGATTTTACCATTTGTCATTTCAACTTGTATTGGTTGTAAACTTCCGTCAACAATACTTCCGTCCTCGTAAGATATAGAAATATCATAAACACCTGCTGTATTCATAGGTTCAAAACACAAATAAGCTATAATGCCATTTGTCTTGTCTTCTTCCATACCGTCATAAACAATATTTACAGGGTTTAATGACATATTTCCCGGTTTTGTCATAACAAGTGTTGATAAAGCTTCACCCTTGACAACATTTGATAATGTCAAATTGCTGTCATAGTTGACAGTAATTGTTGCCCCACAAAGACCGCTATTTTGGTTTATGTTTATTGGCACTTGAATTTCACTATTTACACTAACAGTTGTGTTTTCAACGTAAATCGAAACACTTTCTGCGGCTGTTACGCCGATATTAGAAAGTGTTAAAAGCATTGTAATAGCAAAAATCAGTAAAAAACTCTTTTTCAAAATTATCACCCCCTTACTTACTCTTTGTTTTCTTGTTCAATTTCAACGAACCCTTGAATAATTTTGGGAGCTACTTCGTTTAAATCCGCATCAACTATGTCACCAGCAGTATATTCCAATTTAAGAGGGTATCGTTTGCCGAACATAGCACTATCAAATATTTCAAATTCTAAAGTAAGGATATTACCGTCTTGTATATCGTTGTCTGATATTTCAATACCGTCCCAAACAAATTTAACTCCAGAATTTAATTCTTGAGAGGGAGTTAATGTTAATATATCCGAAATAGCATTACCGTTTTCGACAGTTATCAATCGCATAGCTTCTTCGTCATATTCTAAAGACAAAATCATACCTAAAACACCGGGGTTGTTTTGTATATCAATTTTTACAGAAATAATATCTCCGGGATTTCCATATGAAGTATTTACCTTTATGGTCGGTCTTTTATTATCGGCAACATCACTATCAATAGTTGGCTCCTCAATTTCATCAGACGGACTGCTGCCTGCTCCGATAGGTGGTGTGCTTGTTCCTCCTGAACTTGTGTTTGAAGATGTATTGTCTTTTTCGGTATTTTTTTCATCTTCATTTTGGTTATTCTCGACTTTATTATCGGGGTTTGTTTCTGCAAGAATATTCTCACACCATCTTTTTAATACTGCGGCTACTTGACAGCGAGTAGCTGTATCTTTCGGACTGATTTTGTCGATTGTTGTTCCTGTTATGATTTGATTAAAATTTGCCCAAGTCATAGCATTAACTGCATATTCGCTTATTTCGTTTTTATCAGCAAAGGTGGTTAAATCGTGTTCTGTTGTAACATCACAACCTTTATATGATGTGTAGCGATATAAAATTGTAGCCAGCTGTTCACGGGTTATGTTGTCCTCAGCTCCAAATGTGACATCATCATATCCGCTGACAATATTATTTTCAGCCGCCCATATTACAGGATTGTAGTAATACAAATCATTTTTTACATCTTTAAAATGATTATTGCCTGAGCTAATCGGTTCACCCTCGATACGCCATAAAATTGTTACAATCATTCCTCTTGTTGTGGGAATATTGGGTGAAAATGCTGTGTCACTTGTTCCTGTCATTAACTTTTTTTCGTTGACATATTTTACATCTTCATAAAACCAATCACTATTAGTCACATCAGAAAATGACATTGTAATATTTTGTTCAGTTGCATTTTCTGTTTCATCAGATTGTGTTGTTGCTCCCATAGATGCCCCTGTTATGACTGTAACGGTTACAACCAACAGAAAAAGTGTAAGAATAATGCTCTTTTTTCTCAACATAAATTTGCTCCTTTCTGTTTGAAATTCATATTATTTTGATGTTTTCTATGATGAATCGAAAAATCTTGTAATGAAATATAATACTTTTTCTCTTTT
>CAZHZL010000003.1:0-65436 GCA_964537245.1 uncultured Oscillospiraceae bacterium | reverse complement strand
CACAATCGTCAGGCAGAAACGGATTCAGCCTGCGTTCAGTTTCCTCAATGTGTTCCGGTGTTGGAGCAATAGACGCTGTGACAAAGAACATAATGGTTTTGCCTTCAAGTTTTTCTAATATTTCCATTATTTTAAGCGGAATAGCGTGGTGCTTCATTCCAAAACCAATTAAATATACATCTGCTACGTCAGTTAATTCTTCACAGGACAGATCTGTAACAAAGGTATCCTTTTCAGGCAGTGCGTCTGCAATTCCGTGGGCAAGCTTTTCGGTGTTGCCCGAAGCACTTATATATGCAACTTCGTATTTCATTTTATCAGCTCCTTGTTTTAATTATTCTATATTGATTTTCTGTGAAGTTGTTTTTTTATTATTACGAGCACTATCTTTTGATATTTCAACAGAGACAATTCCCAGAACGAGTGCTGTAAGCAAAAATAATATACCTCCGCAGGCACATGCTGCTATGAGAATCGTTTTTACTATTGTGAACAAAAGTTCAGGTTTAAAAAGCAATAGTCCGGCAACAACAAGTAACAGAACACCGAGAATCACAGATATAAGCATCAAAAAGTTTGCGAATGCTTTTTCATTTTTATTCATTTTACTTTCACGTCCTTTGAACAATCTGCTGTATATTACGACAGATTTATAAACTGAAAATAATAGCGATAGGTAAACCTTTGATATTATCTCCAGCTTTTCCCCCGCTTCACACCGTACGTGAGAGTTTCCCCTCATACGGCGTTCCATCGTCTAATATTTCAATCATAATACACATACTAAATTATTAAAAATCCATATAATAGGAACGTTTCGCACGTCAACTAATTATCTCACACATAATTGTTAAACAAAAGAAACGAAAGCATTCATACAAAATTAATTTTGCTGTCTCAGTACATATATGTCGTAAATTCTTCCTGAAAAATATATCTCCGTCTAAGCTTGAAACATTGTTACTACATCATTTGCTGCCCATTCGACAAGGACTCACCAATCCACGAAAAGCACACGCAAGAGTAGCGGCAATTTTCTTATACAGAATACCATAATTTTATTGATATGTAAATTAATTAAGTGAATTTTAGGCAGACTTTTCAGCCTGTCTTTTTTGTATGCCATTTTTTAGAAAAACACACCTAACTTAGAATCTTTATCTTCGTTAGGTGTGTTTTAAACTTTTATATTATTCTTAACTTAATGATATTGCTTTTTTAACATTCCCTTTGCTTCTTGTTAAAATAAATTTTAATCTATGGCAAGACATTTCCTGCGCTTTTATATATTTCATACCATTCTTCTCTTGTCAGGCGGATTTCGGTCGCCTTTATGCAATCCAGAAGCCTTTTTATATTCATCGTTCCTGTAATCGGCTGAAATTTTGCAGGGTGGCGAAGCAGCCAAGCAAATGAAACGGTAGTTTTTGTTACATTGTATTTCTCTGCAATTTCATCAAGCTTTTTATTAAGCTCAGGGAACTTTTCGTTATCTATGAATGTTCCTTCAAAAAATCCGTACTGGAACGGTGACCACGGCTGAATGGTTATATCGCTTAAACGACAGTAATCAAGTACGCTTCCGTCTCTTGAAATTGCGGAATAGTTTTCCATATTCACATTTATTGAATTTGAAATCATGGTGCAGTTTGTGATACTTAGCTGAAGCTGATTTGCAACAATCGGCATATCAAGATATTTTTTTAAAAGCTCAATCTGCATTGGATTCTGATTTGAAACTCCAAAATATTGCACCTTGCCGCTATCCTTTAATTTTGTGAAGGCTTCTGCAACTTCTTCAGGCTCACATAATGCGTCGGGGCGATGCAGAAGAAGAGCATCAAGGTAATCTGTTTTCAGTCTTTTTAAGCTGTTTTCAACAGAATTTATGATATGCTCCTTTGAAAAGTCAAACATTTTTCCCGGAACAATTCCGCATTTTGTCTGAATAATAAGCTTTTCTCTTATATCATCGTTCATATTAAGAACATCTGAGAAAATTTTTTCACATTCTCCGCCGCCGTATATATCAGCATGGTCGAAAAAGCATGCGCCGTTATCAATCGCAGTTTTTAAAAAAGCCTCTGCATTTTTCTTATCTGTATTGTTTATTCTCATGCAGCCTACCGCCATTGTAGGCACTTTAAGCGTAGATGAGCCAAAATTTATTGTATACATATTTTATTCCTCTTCGTCACAATCGTGAATATCTTTCATCTGAAGTAAATCAACAGAAGCAGGATTATAGCTTTCAACATAGTCAAGCATTTCATCCATATCTGTAAATACCTTATAAAGCGCTGTACATTCTTCCTTCATAAAGTTTTCTTCAATAGCGTTATGCATAAGCGCAAGCATTTCATCGTAATAGCCGTCAATATTATATATGCAGATTGCCTTGTTAAGTCTGGCAAGCTGCTTTAATGTAAGAATTTCAAAAAATTCTTCAAATGTTCCTATTCCTCCCGGAGTAGTGATGAAAGCGTCTGAGTTATCCTCCATTATCTGCTTTCTTTCACGCATAGTATCCATTCTGACAAGCTCAGTGCAATTATCAAAGAGAACTCCGTCGGCACTGAAAAATCTCGGTGCAACTCCCATTATGTAGCCGCCTTTTTCATATGCGCCTCTTGCAACTGCGCCCATCATACCTTTTGAACCGGCACCGTAAACAAGCTTATGGCCTCTCTGTGCTATTTTTCTTCCAAGCTCTTCGCCTTTTAAGATATAGTCCTTCTTAATCTCATCGCTTGAAGCACCGTATACACATATATTCATATTTATCTCTCCTTTTTCAACAATATTTTTATAATAATATTATACTCCAATACACTATTATATGTCAAGTATAAATTTTTGATATGAATTTTATGTGATTTCAAAAGTAATTTTTTGAGAAAAAGTTGACAATGTGAACAAATTGTGGTAAAATAACGGTATAAAAAAACAGAAACGGAGAACAAAAATGAATATAGCAAAGAAAATATATTGCAGAGTCTTTCAGACTGTGTTTAAACTCGCGATTCCGATACTTCCGTACCGCAATCCGCTTGTTTTATCAAAAAGAGAAGAAATCGGTGATGTGCTTTTGGAAAAAAAGCTTAATTCTGTTCTTATTGTTACAGATAAAGTCATTCATTCCTTAGGATTGCTTGACCCTCTTAAGAAATCGCTTGAAGAAAAAAATATCAGATATTTTGTATATGATAAAACTGTTCCAAACCCTACAATAGCGAATGTTGAGGAGGCAGTTTCAATCTACAAAGAAAATAAACTTAACGCACTTGTAGGCTTCGGCGGCGGTTCTTCAATAGATTGCGCAAAGGCTATCGGCGCAAGAATTGCAAAGCCCCGACAACCAATTTCAAAAATGGAAGGTATTCTGAGAGTGCATAGAAAGATACCGTTTCTTATAGCTGTTCCCACAACGGCAGGAACAGGAAGTGAAACAACTGTAACAACCGTTATTACAGACGAAATAACAAGACATAAATTTACTGCAAGTGATTTTCCTCTTATTCCTCGTGTAGCTGTTTTGGACGCTGAAGTAACAAAAAATCTTCCTCCGCATATCGTTGCGACAACGGGTATGGATGCACTCACACATGCGATTGAAGCATATATAGGTCGTTCAACTACGAAATCAACGAGAAATGACGCGCTTACAGCCATGAAGCTTATTTCGGAAAATTTAGAAAAAGCATACAACGGCGGAGACAGCAAAAACAGAGAAAATATGCTTAAAGCCTCTTTTCTGGCAGGGCGAGCATTTTCAAAATCTTATGTAGGCTACTGTCATGCAGTTGCCCATACGCTTGGAGGAAAATATAATATTGCACATGGACTTGCAAACGCAGTTCTGCTTCCGTATGTTCTTGAAGCATATGACGAAAGCATATATAAAAAATCAAAGGATATCGTGCTTGCGATGGGAATAGCAGACGAAAATATAAAAGAAAAAGACGCACATATTCTTTTGGTAAAGAAAATAAGAGAAATGAATGAAAATATGGGAATTCCAACTAAGCTTTCCGGCATAAAAAGGGAAGATATCAAGGAGCTTTCAGGGTATGCTGAGAAGGAAGCAAATCCGCTTTATCCGGTGCCGAAGCTGATGACAAGAGAAGAACTGGAACAATTTTATTTTGATGTTATGGAGGACTAAGCTATGACAAGAGAAGAAATAAAGCTTATTGTAGAAAAGCAAAGAGAGTATTTTTCTGAAAATAAAACGCTTGATGTCAATAAAAGAATAGAATATTTAAAGAAGCTGCGTGAAGAGCTTCTGAAAAATGAGGAAAAGATTTCTGATGCAATAAAAAGCGATCTTGGAAAATCAAAGTTTGAAAGCTATATGTGTGAGGTGGGGCTTGTTGTCAGCGAAATAAGCTATATGATAAAGCACACAAGGTCTTATGCAAAGGAAAAAAGAGTTGCAACTCCGCTTGCCCAGTTTCATTCAAGAAGCTTTAAAAAGCCAATGCCATACGGTGTTGTACTTATTATGAGTCCGTGGAATTATCCGCTTTTACTAACCTTAGACCCACTTGTTGACGCTGTTGCTGCAGGAAATACAGCGGTAGTTAAGCCGAGTGCATACTCTCCTGAAACAAGTGCAGTCATAAAAAAAATAATAGAAAGTGTTTTCCCGGCTGAATATGTAAGCGTTGTTACAGGCGGAAGAGAAGAAAATAATCATCTTTTATCTGAAAAATTTGATTATATATTCTTCACAGGAAGTAAGGTAGTCGGAAGGGTTGTTTTGGAAAAGGCAAGCGCATATCTTACTCCCGTAACATTGGAACTTGGCGGAAAAAGTCCTTGTATTATAGATAAAAGTGCAAACTTGAAGCTTGCAGCAAAGCGAATTGTATTCGGAAAATATTTGAACTGCGGACAGACCTGCGTTGCACCTGATTATATACTGTGTGAAAAAACTGTCAAGGATGAGTTTTTATCCTATGTAAAGGCTGAAATAATAACGCAGTACGGAGAAAACGGGCTTGAAAATGCAGCTTACGGAAAAATGATAAGTGAAAAGCATTTTGACAGAGTTTGCAGTCTCATTGATGAGAAAAAGGTATTTTTCGGTGGAAAATCAGACAAAAACACACTTAAAATCGAGCCTACCGTACTTGATAATATAACATGGGATGACGCAGTTATGAAGGAAGAAATATTCGGTCCTTTGATGCCTGTACTTACATATGAAAATATTGATGATGTTATAAAAACCGTAAACAGTCACGATAAACCGCTTGCACTTTACATTTTTTCAGAAAATAAAAAGGTGTCAAAAAAAGTTATGTCTGAGTGTGTGTTTGGCGGAGGCTGTATAAACGATACAATCATTCATCTTGCTACAAGCAATATGGGCTTCGGCGGAGTAGGGGAAAGCGGTATGGGCTCATATCACGGAAAAGTAGGTTTTGATACTTTTACTCACCATAAAAGTATTGTTGATAAAAAAACATGGATTGATTTACCTATGCGATATCAGCCGTATAAAAAATTCAACGAAATACTTTTAAGAATGTTTTTAAGATAAAAAATAGGGGTTAGCGCCCCTATTTTTTTGAAAACAACGAAAGCTTATTATCTTTATCACATATACCCAGAAAAATTTCATTTACACTGTCGTATTTTTGCTTTCGAAGCTCTTTTTCGAGCCATGTTATATCCAAGCCCAGTCTTTTCAAGTTTTCTCCTAAAACCCTACCGTCCATTATAACCTCGGTACAGATTTTGTCAGCAGGCGGAGTAATATTCATATCATAAGGCGTAAGCGGCCTTTTATCGCTGAAAGGTAGTATTGTAAGCCTTCCGTTATGCTCAAACACCGCGGTCTGAATATCGTTTAAATTAAAATATCCCTCTTGCCTGCACATAACCATAAATTCGCTTAATTCAAGCTTTGCCTTTTTCATATTTTCTCTGTATAATTTTCCATTATCCATAATAATTGTCGGAGTGCCGTTCACAAATTTACGGCTTTTTGAGATTTTTTGTGCGACAATTGTCAGTGCAACCGAGATTATTCCGTAAATTATCATTGAAATCAACGGTTTCCACGGTTTTTCAAGCTCAGTAGCTAACTCCGCAGCTATTGAGCCTATGGTGATTCCGGTGATGTAGTCGAAAAAATCAAGCTGTGCTACCTGTTTATGTCCCATAATTTTCGCAAGTATAAATAAAGAACCTGCCGACAACAATGATGTTAAAATTACTTTTATTATTTCCATATTTACATTCACTCCCTGCTTTTATCAGTATGTCCGAAAAAAGACAGTTTAAAACACCTTGATTTTTAAGAGGGAAGATGATATAATGATAAAAAGGGGGGATAAAATATGCAGACGATAGATGAAGCTTTAGAAAAACTTGAAAAATCGAAGTTCCGTTCATCATTTCATTTGAAAAAGAAGGATATTGAATACATAGAAAAAATCGGTCTTGATACCGTGAAACGACACGCAGAGGATTTTGTCGAAAAAAGACTTGCCCCTTCTTTTATCGAAAACGACGGTAAGCAAACTCCGATGAGAGGTCACCCGATATTTATTGCACAGCACGCTACCGCCTGCTGTTGCAGAGGGTGTCTGAAAAAATGGTATAAGGTTTCTGAGAATAAGGCGCTTACAAAATCTCAGCAAATAAAAATTGTTAATCTTCTTATGGCGTGGGTTGAAAAGGAACTGGAAAATTCAGCTTCTTTATAAAAAATCCTGAATTGTAAAATGTTATCAATACAGTGTCTGTTTTATTAAGCTTCAGCACACGCATGGCAGCTTTGCTGAGCTTTACAGTGGTTTTAATTTTTAAACACTTTACTTCAAGATGGTCTTCTTTAAAAAAATTAATAAGCTTCTTTGGAGCCTTATATGTAAATTCATTTTTTATAAAATCTAAGCTGCGTTCTGAAAGCATAGAAATAAATTTATTTCCCGAATTTCTGAAGAAAAAATTTGCCGATGCGGGAATTGTGATTCTGTTTCTTCCTTCAAGTTTTGCGAAAAAATATGCTTTATTGTCGTACACTTCTTTATAATTCCAAAAATTTTCATTTTTCTTTGCATGATTTAATTCGTGATATAGCTGAATGTATTTCATAAGTTTTTTGTTTTTGTCGGTCATCTTTATCTTATACCCTTTTTATTTTATTATACTACATATTTCGACAAAAGTCAATATATGATTTCTCAACTTTAAGTTGTGTACAGTTAAAAGTCGGCATACAATAGGGTAAACTATAAGTACAAAATAGATTTTCGAGGTGTAAAAATGAAAATTCGTCCTTATGATTTTAAGCCTATCGGTATGAGAATAAAGCAAATGCGAAAAGCAAGACACTATACACAGGAACAGCTTTCAGAAATAATAGATATGAGCCAAAAAAACTTAAGTATGGTAGAGCGTGGCGCAGCAGGGCTGTCAATAAGCTCACTTATGGCTATATGCAAAGCTCTTGACGCGTCTGCTGACTATATATTATTTGGAATAAGCGAAAATAATCAGAATAATACGGTTCTTGCAATGCTTTCCAAGCTGAACGGAAAACAGCAGGCTTATGCCGAAGAACTGCTTGAAATATTTGTAAAAGCCGAAACGGATAGAAGCGAATAACAGATGGGAATGTAAAAAAATTGATTTTTTGCATTCCCTTTTTTATTTTTCAGTTTCAACATCTATCGTCTTTCCGTCTGAGGTAAATGTTATATTTCCTGTTTCAAAGGTTTTATAGCATTTTATTTTCAGCTTGTCAAGAGAATCTGCAAGTCTTTTTGACGGAACGCTTTCATCACTGCCGTCTGTTGTTATTACTGCGTAATCGGGATTTATTTTTTCTAAAAACGGATATGTGCTTGCAGTATAGCTTCCGTGGTGACCAAGCTTTATAACATCTGCTTCTTTCAGTTTATCTTCGTAGAAATTAAGAAGAAGCCCTTCTATATTTGCAGAAGCGTCACCCATAAAAATGAATGAAGTATCCTTATAGCTGAGATATAAAATTGCACTGTAATCATTTTCGTCCCCATATATATCTTCCGAAAAAGGCGAAAGCACTTCTGCATAGATTTCGTCTTCGTTTATTATAACATCACCGTGCTTTATGTTATGAACAGGAATTTTCTTTTCCGATATTTTTCTGTCAAACCTGTTCTTTTGTGAATTTGTGATAGGTGATTGCGGCATATATACAGCATCAGTTTCGTATATTTTCAAGATGTTTTCAAATGCACCGATGTGGTCATCGTGTTGATGAGAGGTAAATAAATAGTTTATTTTACTTACCCTGTATTTATGAAGTGTATCATGAATTTTGGGAAGTGAGTCTGCATAGCCGCCGTCAATAAGCATCGTTTTTCTGTTTGGTAATTTTATAAAAATACTGTCAGATTTTCCTGTACTTATAAAGCTGACTGTAAGCTTATTGCCCGTTTTTACATATGGTATAAGATAATAAGCTGTTGTTGCGATGATTATAAGAAAAACTGTAAAAACACATATAATAGCTTTCTTTTTAGTAATCATTAAAGCTCAGGTCTTTTTTCTCTTGTCATAAGAGCGCTTACACAGTCAAGCGGTTTTTTGTTATTGAATATTACATCATATGCCTCGTTTATAATCGGCATTTCAACATTACATTTTTTTGCCGCGTTGTATACCGCCTTTAAGCATTTTACACCTTCAACAACCATATTTACTTCCTTCATAGCCTCATCGGCACTCATACCCTTTCCGATAAGAATACCGCAGCGCCTGTTTCTTGAGTGCATACTTGTGCAGGTAACGATAAGGTCGCCTATTCCCGACAAACCGTAAAATGTTTCTCTTTTTCCGCCCATTGCCACACCGAGTCTTGCAATTTCGTGAATACCTCTTGTCATAAGAGCCGCCTTGGCATTGTCACCGAAGCCGCAACCGTCTGAAATACCTGCGCAAAGTGCAATAACATTTTTTATCGTTCCGCCAAGCTCAACGCCCTTCATATCGTCTGAGGTGTATATTCTGAAATTCTCGTTCATCATTGCATTCTGAACAATTTCAGCCGTCTTTATATCTCTTGCAGCAGCAACGATTGTTGTCGGAATATCTCTTGCTACCTCTTCCGCGTGTGTAGGACCGCTTAATGCGCATACACGGCTGTTTTTCGGAAGCTCAGATTCTATAACTTCACCGAGAGTCATGAAGCTGCTGTCTTCAAGTCCTTTTGCAACACAAACAGCAATCTGTGTTTCAGGATTAAAATACTTTCCTGCGTTTTTTGCAGTTTCTCGCATAGCAAACGACGGAACAGCAAAAATAACTATTTCTGCCTTTTCTACGCTGTATTTCAAATCTGATGAAAATTCTATACTGTCGGGAAGTGTTACTCCCGGTAAGAAAGCTTTGTTTTCTTTGTTTTCTTTCAATTCGTCTATTTCTTTTTCAAAAAGCGACCATAAAAGTATGTCGTTATTTTTTGAAAGCGTACATGCAAGGGCAGTACCCCAGCCTCCTGAGCCTAAAATTGTTATTTTCATATGTCAATCCAATTCCTTTCGCTGTAATTTTTTTAAAACCTGTGTAAATTCTTCAGGAATATTTTTTTCAAATTCAATATATTTTTTTGTGTTGGGATGAATAAATCCAAGCTTATATGCATGAAGAAGCTGTCCTTTATCAAAAAGAGGCTGTTTTTTTGCACCGTATACGGCGTCTCCCGTGATAGGATGCCCTATCGAAGAAAGATGTACTCGTATCTGATGTGTTCTTCCTGTGTACAGCTTACATTTTATAAGCGTATGTGTTCCGAATCTTTCCAGAACTTCAACATCGGTAATTGCTTCTTTTGAATTTTTCATTGTGACAGCCATTTTTTTTCTGTCCTTTTCGCTTCGTCCTATTGGCTTATCTATTCTTTTTGTGTTTTCCTTAATATTACCGTCGCAAAGGGCAATATATTCCCTTACAAATGAATGGTCTTTTATCTGTTCTGATAAAAAAAGATGTGAGCTGTCATTTTTTGCGACCATAAGTATTCCTGTTGTATCCTTATCTATTCTGTGGACAATCCCCGGGCGGATAACGCCGTTTATTGTTGAAAGCTTATCCTTGCATTTATGCATAAGCGCATTTACAAGCGTTCCGTCGGGATTTCCGTTTGCAGGATGCACAACCATATTGCGAGGCTTATTTACGATTATAACATCATCGTCCTCATATACAATATCAAGCGGAATATCCTGCGGTTTAGCGTCTAAAACTTCGGGCTCGGGTATGCAGATTGTAATTTCGTCGCCTGTTTTAACAATCGTTTTCTTTGTGCATATTTTTCCGTTTATACTGACATTTTCAGAGTCAATAAGCTTCTGAATATGGCTTCTTGTAAGCTCTTCAAAAACGCCCGCAATATACTTATCTGCTCTTATAGCTTCATCTGTGATTACAGTCAGTTTTTTTTCTTCCATAACTACTTTTCATCGCTTTCCTTTGAAAAAAGAATTTTTATAAAAATAAATATGCAGCTGCATACTATGCAGATATCGGCAAGATTGAAAACAGGATAATTTATAAGAGAAAAATCTATATAATCAACAACAAAACCGAATTTTATTCTGTCGCATACATTTGAAATCCCGCCGCCTGCAAGAAATGCAAGAGGAAAAATATACGATTTTCCTTTTAATTTCTTTGCTGCAACAATATATGTTAATATAATAAAAAATAGTATTCCTATAACAGAAAGAAGTGCAGTTGAATTATTGAAAATACCGAATGCCGCACCTGTGTTTTCCACATAGGTAAGATAAAGCGCGTCTTTTATAAGCGTAATGCGGTTATCCTTTAAAAAATGGATTCCCCAGTATGCTAAAAACCTTGTTAATGCTATAACCGCTATGCAGATTGATGTATATAAAATCATTTTTATTTCTTTCCTTTTTTATTTTTTAAATAATATGTGCAGATATCATTAAGCGGACACTTTTCGCAAAGAGGTCTTTGCGCCTTGCAGATTTCACGACCGTGAAAAACAAGGCAATGACAGAAATCAAACTGATATTCTTCAGGTATAAATTTCTTAAGCTCAAACTCGATTTTTACAGGGTCATCGCTTTTAGTAAGCCCCATTCTGTTTGTAAGTCTCTTTGCGTGAGTATCTATAACAACGGCAGGCCTTTTGAAGATTTCTCCTCTTACAACATTGGCGGTCTTTCTGCCTACTCCCGCAAGCTCAACAAGTTCCTCCATACTTTCGGGAACTTCTCCGTTATGCTTTTCGAGTAACTGCTGTGAGCATTTTTTGATATTTTTTGCTTTGTTTTTATAAAAGCCTGTCGACTTTATTCCTTTTTCAATTTCTCCTAAGCTGAGCTTTGCAAAAGCTTCGGGAGTATTATATTTTTTATACATTTCTTTTGTGACAATATTCACTCTTGCGTCAGTACACTGCGCCGCAAGCATTGTTGCAATGAGAAGCTCAAAAGGAGTATTGTAATCGAGCGTACAGTGTGCATCCTTGTATAAAATATCAAGCTCTTTTTTTATCTTAAAAAAACGCTCCTTTTTTGTCATTATATTACGCTCCTTTATCCTGTAATTTCAGTTTTTTATAGAATGTAATGAAAAGTATTGTCTGTATAGCGCCCGTAAGCAGCCACGAAGCAGGATATGAGGCATACAAACAGGGGAGAGTGTGTATATATGCAAAAATTGTATACTGCCATGTTATACGGAATATGCACGCACCGAACATGGAAACAAACATCGGAAGAAGCGAAAATCCTATGCCTCTGAGTGCGCCGACAGACACCTCCATAATTCCGCAAAGGAAATAAAACGGCATTTCAATCCCTATTCGCATTGCGCCTGTTCTGATTGTTTCCTCACCGCTTGTATATATCGACATAAGAGGCTCTGCAAAAACAACTGATAACATTCCGAGTCCAAGTCCGACAACTGTTACGCAAAAAATACAGATTGCCCAGCCGCGCAGTATTCGTTTTTTCTTTCTTGCACCGAAATTCTGTGAGCAGACTGTAACCGTTGTGTTACCGAAGGCGTTCATTGCAGTGTAGATAATACCTTCAATAGAAGCCGCGGCACTGTGTGCAGCCATAACGGTTGAACCGAATGAGTTTACGGCTGACTGTATAAGAACATTTGTTATTGAAAACATCGACCCCTGAATACCTGCAGGAATACCGAGACGGGCGATATTAAAAAGTTCTTTTTTATGGATTTTCAATTTTCTTAAGCTTACACGGCAGTCGTTGTCAATTTTGAGTAAACATCTCATATTAAGGAAGGCTGAAATAGCCTGAGAAATAACTGTCGCAATAGCAACACCCGCAACATCCATTTTAAATATGATAACAAAAATTAAATTTAAAATAACATTTACAATACCTGCTATTGTAAGAAAACAAAGCGGTCGTTTGGTATCTCCGTATGCCCTCATAATACCGCTTGAAAAATTGTACAGCATAGAAACCGGCATACCTGCAAAATATATTCTTAAATATAATGTTGCAAGGTCAATAACATCCGAAGGTGAGCCCATAAGAGAAAGAAGTGGTCGGGCAAAAGCTACACCGAAAATTGCTAAGAAAATTCCGCTCAGTATACTTAAAAGAATTGCGGTGTGTACAGTTCTTTGCATACCTTCCTTGTTTCTTGCACCAAAATATCTTGAAACAAGAATGGTTGTACCTTGCGACATTCCTATGAACAGATTGATAATAAGATTTGTAAGTGAGCTTGTAGAGCCTACTGCTGCTAAAGAATTATCACCTGCGTATCTTCCTACAACTATGGTATCGGCTGCGTTGAATAAAACCTGCAGAATACCCGTAAGCATAAGCGGTATGGAAAAGGCTATAATTTTTCCGAACATTTTTCCTTGTGTAGTATCAATTTCATATTTTTTTGTATTCATAGCTGTACCCTCAGAAAAAATTTAACTTTCTGTAAAAAAATAAATTTATTCTATGTTTTGAATTTGTTCTCTTATAGCTTCAATTTCTGATTTTGCTTCAATGCCAAGCTTTGAGATTTCTATGCTCTGACATTTTGAACAGGTTGTGTTTACTTCTCTGTTCATTTCCTGAATTATAAAGTCAAGCTTTTTACCGACGGGGATTTCTTTTGAAACCAAATCGCAGAATTCCTGAAAATGACTTCTTAATCTTGTTGTTTCCTCAAAGGTGGCAACCTTGTCTGAGAATATGGCTACCTCTGTAAGAACTCTTTGCTCATCGTATTCAACGCCTTTTAAATATTCGTCGAGCTTTGTTCTCAATCTGTTTTCATATTCCTTTACCGATTCGGGAAGAAGAACTTCAATCTGAGAAACTATTTCCTTGAGCTTATCTATTCTTGATAAAACATCTGCCTCCAGACGCTTACCTTCTTTTTTGCGCATATCCAGAAAGTCTTCTGTTGCTTTATCCAGAACAGGCTTCAATATTTCAAAAATTTCGTCTTCACTGTATTCTTTTTGAGAAACTGTAAAAATATCGTTCATTCTGCCGAGCTTAGTTGCTGTAAGGTCAAACGGAATATCAAAGCTTTCTGCCATTTGTTTAAAAACATCGTAGTATTTTTGCGCAAGGTCCTTGTTGTAGTCAATTTCCGATTCATCTTCAACGGTATTCTTCATAAAGATGAAAACATCAACCTTGCCCCGATTGATTTTTTCTGATAAGTATTTGCGTACTTTTTCCTCTAAAAATGTGAATATTTTCGGGACGCGGATATTAGCGTCAAAGTATCTGTTATTCACTGATTTTATCTCAACGCTGATTTCGTAATCTCCGTTCATCGTTTTCTCTCTGCCGTAGCCTGTCATACTAAGTGCCATTTTAAAAAACACCTCTTTTATATTTATTATCTAAAAAGATTGTAGCATATCAAAACAAAAAAGTCAAATGTTTACTCAAAAAAATTAAAAAAAGACTTGAAAAATTAAGTTTATTGGTATATAATAAGTAACATGAAATATTATGGATTTTTTTCCATTATCTTGCATATGAGTATGGAGGTATTAAAAATGGCATTCATTGACAGAATCAAAGAAAGAGCAAGAGAAAACAAAAAAACTATTGTTCTGCCCGAATCAATGGACAGAAGAACATTTGAGGCAGCGGAAAAAATATTAAAAGAAGATATTGCCGACCTCATTATCATCGGTACAAAGGAAGAAATTGAAAAAAACAGCGCAGGTCTTGATATTTCAAAGGCTAAGCTTATTGATCCTTTTACTTACGAAAAAACAGAAGAATATCTCAACCTTTTTGTTGAACTCAGAAAATCAAAAGGGCTGACATATGAAGAAGCTAAAAAAACAGCTTTGGGAGATTATATGTATTATGCCTGTCTTATGGTTAAAGCAGGTGACGCTGACGGCGTTGTTTCGGGCGCATGTCATTCAACGGCAAATACACTTCGCCCAAGCTTGCAGATTATAAAAACAAAGCCTGGTGTTAAGCTTGTTTCTGCATTCTTTTTAATGGTTGTTCCAAATTGTGAATACGGCGCAAACGGCACATTTATTTTTGCTGACAGCGGTTTAGAACAGAATCCCGATCCTGAAAAGCTCGCAGCAATTGCTGCTTGCAGTGCTGAATCCTTTGAGCTTCTTTGCGAAAAGGAAGCAATCGTTGCTATGCTTTCTCATTCAACTAAAGGCAGTGCAAAGCACGCTGATGTTGATAAGGTGGTTGAAGCAACAAGAATTTGTAAAGAAAATAATCCGAATCTCAAGGTTGATGGTGAATTACAGCTTGACGCTGCAATCGTTCCAGAGGTTGGCTCATCGAAGGCTCCTGACAGTGATGTTGCAGGAAAAGCAAATGTTCTTTGCTTCCCTGACTTAGATGCAGGAAACATCGGCTACAAGCTTGTTCAGAGACTTGCAAAGGCAGAAGCTTACGGACCTATAACACAAGGTATTGCAATGCCTATAAACGACTTATCGCGTGGTTGCAGCAGCGATGATATAGTTGGAGTTGTGGCTATTACTGCTGTACAGGCGCAGTAATTTGCTCCAGCAAATTACAATGAATTGCCTTGGCATGAATTGAAAGAAAGCTTTCATGAATTGAGCCTGTCGGCTCATGAATTGCACATTGTGCATTCTTAAAAAGGCAATTCAATTCATGGAGAAATAGCGAGAAATCATGACATCAAAGATGTCAAATCATGCAAAATGTAATTTTGCAAATCATAAAATAATAGGAAAAAATGAAGGAAAATTTGTTGGTTGATTTATCAAAAAAATTTGCTGTTGATATTATAAATGTTTGTACTACTATCAAAGATAATAAAAGGGGCAATGTTTTATTAAATCAACTTTTGAGAAGCGGTACTGGTATTGGTGCAAACATACATGAGGGAAATTATGCATCAAGCAAATCGGATTTTATTAATAAATTTCAGATAGCATTAAAGGAATGTTATGAAACTGAATATTGGTTGGATATTTTTAAAGAAACCAAAATAATTTCCAAAGAAACTTATGATATACTGTTTTCTCAAAATAGTAAAATACGGAAAATATTAATTTCTTCTATTACAACCGCAAAGCAATCATTGAAAAAAGAATTGTAATTTTAAATTAAGAAAGGAAATAATAAAAATGAAAGTTTTGGTAATTAATGCAGGAAGCTCATCTTTGAAATATCAGCTTATTAATATGGACGACCAGTCCGTTATGGCTAAAGGCTTATGCGAAAGAATAGGAATAGATGGTAAGTTGAAGCACGAAAAAGACGGAGAAAAATTTGAAATTGAACTTACCTTAAAGGACCACAGCGACGCTATAAACGCTGTTCTTAACAGTCTTACAGATGAAAAAATGGGTGTAATTGCTTCTATGGATGAAATTGACGCAATCGGTCACCGAGTTGTTCACGGCGGAGAAAAATTCAACGGCTCATGTGTGATTACAGAAGCTGTTATGAATGCGCTTGATGAATGTATCGAGCTTGCACCGCTTCACAATCCTCCGAATATCGTTGGAATTGAAGCATGTAAGAAAATACTTCCGAATGTTCCGCAGGTTGGCGTGTTTGACACAGCGTTCCATCAGACAATGCCTCAGAAAGCATATATTTATGCACTCCCTTATAACTACTATAAGGATTACGGTATCAGAAGATACGGTTTCCACGGCACAAGCCACAAATATGTATCAATGAAGGCTGCCGAATATCTCGGAAAAGCTCCCGAAGATTTGAAAATTATTACCTGTCACTTAGGAAATGGCTCTTCGATTACTGCTGTTGACGGTGGGAAATCTGTTGATACAACAATGGGACTTACACCGCTTGCAGGTGTTGCAATGGGAACCCGTTCAGGTGATATTGACCCTGCAATCGTTGAATTTATAGCAAATAAAAGAGGAATTTCAATTTCAGAGGTGCTCACAATTCTTAATAAAGAATCGGGCGTTTACGGTATTTCAGGTAAATCCTCTGACTTCAGAGATTTAACTGCCGGAAAAGACGCAGGCGACGAAAGATGTGCACTTGCGCTTGATATATTTGAATACGGCGTTAAAAAATACATCGGTGCGTATGCTGCTGCAATGGGCGGAGTTGACGCAGTTATATTTACAGCGGGTATCGGTGAAAACGATGCTAAAATGAGAGCGGATATCGTTTCAGGACTTGAATTTATGGGTATCGAAATTGATGACGCAAAGAACAAAACAAGGGGCACAGTTGATATTACAAAAGAAGGTGCAAAGGTTAAAACTCTTGTAATTCCTACTAACGAAGAACTTATGATTGCACTTGAAACACAGAAATTGATATAAATTTGATGTAATTTGCGGTTTTTTTCAAAAAAACTCTTGACAAAATACAAAAAATTATGTATTATATTAGTTGTATGTCTGTCGGTTAGACACGGGTGAGCCTGTGTCTTGGGCATATGTTCTTGATTTATATTGTTGCTTATTTTAAAAAAAACGGAGGTAAATCATGCAGAACGATGCTTTATGGATTGATCTGACTTCTGTAACGAAAGCGGACGGGATGGTTTTAGATGTGGATAAAACTTTTCCTAAAGAAGCTTTTTTGGAAGCAGACAGTACGCTTCCGCTTGACAGCGATGTAGCTATTAAAGGGAGCATAACAAACTTATCAGGCAATTTGTTTTTAAAAGGTATTTTAAGCTTTTCGTTTTCTTTTGAATGTGACCGTTGCCTTGAAAGCTACAAAGAAGATTATTCTTTGGAAATTGATGAGGTCATAGCAAAAGAAGGCTCAGATTTTGAAGCAGACGAATATATTATCTATTCAGGTAATAAAGTTCTTCTTTTAGAAGGGATATATAAATGTATTTATCCGCTTACTTTAGAAAAACATATCTGTAAGAGCGGCTGCAAGGGACTCTGCACAAAATGCGGTTGCAATCTCAACGAAAAAGACTGCGGCTGCAAGGACGATGAGATTGACCCGAGACTTGAAAAATTAAAAGACTTTTTCAAAAACTAATTTACATTTGTTTAAAAAATTATTATATACACTCAGGAGGTGTAGAAAATGGCTGTACCAAAGAGAAAGGTCTCTAAAGCAAGAAGAGACAAGAGAAGAGCAAATTGGAAACTTAGTGTTCCGGGACTTGTTAAATGTCCACATTGTCAGGAATTGACATTACCACACAGAGTTTGTAAAGCTTGTGGATATTACAAAGGTAGAGAAGTAATTAAGGTAGATTAATATTTCAGCCTTTAGACGGGGATACTTATGTTCTAAGTTCCCCGTTGTTTTTTTACAATGGAGGAGGGGATTATATGTATTATGTTGAAGATGTATTGAAAAATAGCTTAGCTTATAAAAAGCATATAAGAAAAGGCGATTATATAACTCATATAAATTCCCGTGAGGTAACCGACGGACTTATGTACGGTTATCTTATCTGCGAAAAAAAGGTTACGCTTAATGTCCTTAAAAGTGACGGAAAAAATTATATTGTTACGATACATAACAATTATGAGGATATCGGAATAATAAATAACGGACCTATGGTCGAAAATCCGAAAAGCTGTCATAACAAATGTATCTTCTGCTTCATAGACCAGCTTCCCAAAGGTATGCGTAAACCGCTTTATTTTAAAGACGATGATACAAGACTTTCGTTTCTTACAGGAAACTATGTTACCTTCACAAATATGAAGGAAGAGGAATTTGAAAGTATAATTGAAATGCATTTATCGCCTGTAAATGTGTCTGTTCATTCAACAGAGGACGCGCTTAGAAAGAAAATGCTCAATAATCGTTTTGCAGGCGGAATAAAGGATAAGATAAAAAGACTTATTGAAAACAACATAACAGTCAATGCACAGATAGTTTTGTGTAAAGGCTGGAACGATAAGGACCATCTTGAAATATCAATAAGAGATTTGTATAATTTAGGTGTAAACAGCGTTTCTGTCGTTCCTATGGGACAGACAAAATACAGAGAAGGCTTAGAGCAGGTTGAGCTTTTTGATAAAGAGGATTGCATTGAGGTTATAAAAACAGTAAATAAATACGGTGATATTGCTTATAAAAAAAGAGGCATGCGCTTTGTTTATCCTGCTGATGAATTCTTTATAAAAGGCGAAATACCCATTCCCGATATAAAGTATTATGACGATTTTCCGCAAATTGAAAACGGTGTGGGAATGATAGCGTCCTTTAAAGACGAATTTAAGCTTGACGATTTTTACAGAAAAAATAAAAAGAAGATAGAAATAAAAAATAAGGTTGTTATAAGCGGATATGCCGCATATGATACGGTAAAAGGCTTGGTTGACAGCTTTAACGAAAAATACGGCTGTAATATCGAGACCGTAAAAATCAAAAACAACTTTTTTGGAGAGAATATAACTGTTTCGGGGCTTCTTACCGGAGCAGATGTGATAGAACAGTTAAAAGGGAGAGAAATTGATAAGCTTCTTCTTCCTGAAAATATGTTTCGTGCACAGGGCGATGTAACATTGGATGATATGACGGTAAGGGATATTGAGAAGTCGCTTGGGTGCGAAGTTATCGTTTCAAAAACAGACGGAAACGAATTTATAAAAAATTTGTATGTGTAACAGAAAGGATGAGAGATATGGCAAAACCGATAGTTGCGATAGTAGGACGGCCGAATGTTGGGAAATCTCAGCTTTTTAACAGAATAGTGGGAAAAAGGGTATCTATCGTTGAGGATACTCCCGGCGTAACTCGTGACAGAATTATGGCTGAAGCACAGTGGCTTGACAAAGCATTTCTTCTTATTGATACAGGCGGTATTGAGCCTGACAATGATGACGAAATAACAGGTATGATGCGTACACAGGCAGAAATTGCAATCGAAACTGCTGATGTTATTATTTTTCTGACAGATGTAAGAACAGGTCTTCTTCCCGATGATGAGGAAGTTGCAAAAATACTTATGAAGTCAAAAAAACCTGTTGTTCTTGCTGTAAATAAATGCGATTCTCCGGGACAGCCTCCTATGGAGTTTTACGAGTTTTTCAGTCTCGGTATGGGCGAGCCTGTTGCTGTAAGCGCTATTCAGGGCATGGGCACGGGAGATCTTCTGGACGAGGTTGTAAAAGGTTTTGCTCCCGATGAGCTTTCTGAGGAAGCTGAGGATATTATCAAAGTTGCTGTTGTAGGTAAGCCAAATGCGGGAAAATCATCTTTGGTAAATTGTATCTTAGGCGAGGAAAGAATGATTGTTTCAAATATTCCTGGAACAACCAGAGACGCAATCGACAGTTATGTTGAAAGAGACGGCAAAAAATACTTGTTTATTGATACAGCAGGAATAAGAAGAAAAAGCAGAGTAAATGAAAAGGTAGAGAAATATTCTGTTTTAAGGTCTTATACTGCGGTTGAAAGAGCAGATGTTTGTCTTATTCTTATTGACGGTACAGAAGGACCGACAGAGCAGGATACAAAAATTGCAGGCTATGCGCACAACGAAGGAAAGGCTTCAATATTTGTTATCAATAAATGGGATATCGTTGAAAAAGATACTCACACAATGGACGAAATGAAAAAAGAGGTTATGGAAGAATTTCCGTATATGATGTATGCGCCTTCATTGTTCATTTCAGCTAAAACAGGGCAGAGGGTTGAAGGTATCTTTGAAATGATAGACAGAGTTTATGAAAATTCACAAAGAAGAGTTACAACAGGTATGTTAAACGACCTTATTGCAGACGCAACGGCGAGAGTTCAGCCACCTACGGATAAGGGCAGAAGACTTAAAATCTTATACGGTGTTCAGTCTGATGTTACACCACCGCAGTTTGTAATCTTTGTAAACGATGTGAGACTTATGCATTTTTCATATGAAAGATATCTGGAAAACAGAATAAGAAGCGCATTTGATTACACGGGTACACCTATCAAGTTCTATATCCGCGAAAGAAATGAAAAGAAAAAATTATAATACAGCGAGGACTGAGATATGAAATATTTATTATATTTAATTGTTGCCGTAATCGGTTATCTGTTCGGAAGTCTGAATTTTTCAATCATTATAGGAAAGCTTTTTTACAAAATTGATGTAAGAGAGCATGGAAGTAAAAACGCAGGTGCAACAAATACACTTCGTACATTGGGGACGGCTCCTGCAGTTTGTGTGCTTGTGCTTGATACCTTAAAAGCAGTAGCGGCTTACGGCGTTTCTTACCTTATTACAAGAGACCTTGCTGTATCCTATATTGCGGCATTAACTGCAAGCTTAGGGCATAACTATCCGATATATTTTGGATTTAAAGGCGGAAAAGGTGTTACCGTTTCCTGCGGCGCTGTATTCTGCTTCAATCCTTTGGCGGGGTTATGTGTATTTCTTACAGGTGTTGTGGTTATTATTTTGTCAAGATATGTGTCGCTCGGCTCTATTCTTGCATCATTGTCAGCACCGTTATGGGTATGGCTTTTCTGCAAAACTTCAGAGCATATTACACTTATAATGGTTATAACCTTTATTCTTGCTGTGCAGATAATAATTCGCCATCATCAGAATATAAAAAGATTACTTACAAAATCTGAAAATAAAATTTCGTTTAAGAAAAAATAAGGAGAATGACGGTAGGTTTACCGTCGTCTCTTTTTTATATTAAAAAAGGAGGGGAGTCTTTTGGATTTTTTAACTGCAAAGGGCATTGTTGTAGGAGAAACACAGATTAACGAAGGCGATAAAATGCTTACAATATATACAGACGAATTTGGCATAATAAACGCTAAGGCTCCCGGTGCTAAAAGTCTTAAACGAAAAGATATGGCTGGAATAAATATGTTTGCCTTCGGAGATTATATACTGACGAAAAACAAGCAGATTTATACTGTAAGAGAATGTAATATAATAACGCATTTTTTTGATATTAAAAAGGATATAGAAGCCTTTGCGACAGGGTGTTACATTCTGGAGGCGGTAAAAGCTGTTGGGACGCCTGAACAGCCTGACGCAGATATTTTAAGGCTTGCGCTTAACTGCCTTTTTGCTCTTGCAAATAAACTAAAAGCGCCGCTTCTCATAAAGGCTGCTTTTGAAATCAGGCTTTGTCTTATAATGGGCGTTATGCCTGATATGACGGAGTGTATGTTTTGCGGAAATGTAATTGAGAAAACTGATTTTGTCTGTTACGATTTTGTTGAAAATATCCTTGCCTGTGAAAGCTGTATGAATGTAAACAGCGAAAATATAAAAAAAATCAGCTTCAGCGCATATGAGTGCATAAGATACATAGCGGAGGCTTCCTTGAACACTTTTCTGAAATTTAACCTTAACGAGCTTTTTCATAAAGAGCTTTTTATGTTTTCTGAAAGACTTTTTCTTACGCAGATTGACTTTGTTCCAAAGACTTTGACATATTTAAAAAGCGTCATAAAATAAGGATTTTGTCGAAAAAACTGGTAAAAAATATAAAAAATGGATTTTTTTGCCAAAATACTTGACAATCCTTATTTTTTATGCTATGATGTAGAAAAACACGGAAAAACCGTGGAAAATAGTGTATTACAGGAGGAATTTTATTATGAGAGCAACAGGAGTGACAAAACAGCTTGACCCATTGGGAAGGCTTCTTATACCAAAACCGGTAAGGGCTGCAATTAATATTTCAGCAGATGATACTTTGGAATTTTTTGTTGGTGACGAAGGCGAGCTGATTATAAAGAAATACGAAATTGCATGTGCATTTTGCGGAGCAGGAGAAGAGCTTTTTGATTTTAAAAACAGAAAAATCTGCAAATGCTGTATTGACAAAATTACAAAATTGTAGTAAAATAATATATGTAAAATAAATACGGATACATAAACGACACAAGTAGTGCAGAAGCACATAAATCTGATTACGGAATTATGTAATTTCATCTAAGGATTTATATGTTTCTTGTCTGCTTGTGTTTTTTTATGCCGTAAAACAAAACTCAAAAAAGGAGAAAAATTATGCCGAGAAATCAATTTGAAAGAACTGTTTTTGCACTTATAACAGTTTTAATCACCGTTCACTCATATGTTTTTTACAGCCTGTATGTAGTAAACGGTCAAACGCTTATGGCTGTAAACAATGCACACAGTGTGCTTGAAGCGATAAAAATGCAGGGCGGAGTTATGCTGTGCGGACAGATGGTGCCAATATGGGCTGTTGTTATAGTTGAGTTCGTTCTTGCTATTGTGCTTGAGCTTTCTATGGGTAGTCCATGCTCGTTTAAGCTTGCATGCAAGGTGTTTAATCCGGAAAATACGCATCCGGTACTTTTTGAAACAGCTATTATCTGTGCAACAGTCGGACTTATGTGCCCTGCGATGAGCTTTATCGCCGCATTTTTATACTACCCGTATTATGCAGGCTTTAATGTGATTACACTTTTTGCGAATTTCTTAAAGCTCGTATGCTTCAATTTTCCGTTTGCATTTTTTACACAGCTTTTTTTCATTCAGCCGTTTGTTCGTACGGTATTTAAAGCAATTTTCAGAAGAAAAAGTGTGAATGCATAATTTTGGGGATGTTAAAAAAGTTCAGACCGCAAAAAAAGAAACGAAGCATCAAAATTAAGGATATTTTAATATTTTTTACTATAAAAAATTAAGAAAAAAGACAAATTTATTAGTTTTTTGAAAAAAATTTTTCTTTTTTTGCTGCGAACAAACTTCGCCTCTCGCTGTATCCTCATACAGCTTTGGGTGTCCCAAAGCTTCGCTTTGGCTCAGTTTGCCCGTTCTGAAGCTTTTTTCCTATCCCAAACCAACGGGCTGTTTAAAAATTATTTTTAAACAGTCCGTTTTTCATTATCATTGTGTATATTTTGTTAAATAAATTGACAATTTATTATAAATATGTTATAATCTACAATGAAATGTTATGATAAATTGTGAGGGACAGATATGAATAATAAGTTATTTTTCAGAACTTTCAGAAAAATAATGAGTGTTGCTGTGGTAATATTTGTATTAGCGTCGGCAATAATGTTATTGAAGGGACTTTTTGTCAAGGGCGATGTAAATGTGCTTGTGCTTGCTACTGATAAGGGCAGGCTTCTTACTGATACAGTTATGGTTGCCAATGTAAATACACACACTAAGTCTCTTAATCTTATGTCTATCCCGAGAGATACCCGTATTACGCTGGATAGCGGCAGTAATGTTAAATTGAACAGCGTATATCAGAGAGAAGACGAGGACAAGCGTCCCAATCTTGTAAAAAAGAAAATTGAGGAGCTTATCGGACTTAAGCTTGATTATTATGTTGTAATTCACCCCGAAGGCTTCAGAAATGTTATAGACGCGCTTGGTGGTGTGGATTTTTATGTTCCGCAGAATATGCACTATGAAGATCCGTCGCAGGACCTTTATATACATCTTAACGAGGGAATGCAGCATATGGACGGAAATATGGCAGAGCAATATGTAAGATACCGAAGCGGTTATGCAAATGCCGATTTGGGAAGAATTCATGCGCAACAGGAATTTTTAAAAGCGCTTTATGAACAGAAGCTTAACGCAAAAACGATCGCGAAGCTTCCGACAATATATTCACAGGTTAAGGACGATTTCAAAACCAATATAGGCTTATCTGATATTTCGAGACTGGCAAAGACGCTTTATAATTTTAACGATGCCACTCTCAATGCATATCAGCTTCCGTCAACACCTCAGTATATAGGCGGAGCCTCGTATATGGTTCCTGATGAAAATGCTATAAAAGAGCTTGTTGACACTGTATTTAAAGCAACTGAAAAAGAGACTCCAAAGAGTGAAAATAAAGAGGACTAAAAAATAATGGATTGGAAAATATTTTTTAAAATTGTGAAAAGGATTATAGCTGCTGCACTTTGTGTTTTGGCTGTTACGGCAGGAGTCAGTACGGCGCAGATGTATTTGAATCCTGTTGTGAAAAATCAGAGTGTGACAGAGGTAGAAAAGGTTGCTGACGGCAGAGTGAATATTCTTTTGCTTGCTACTGATAAGGGCGGACTTCTTACCGATACAATCATGCTGGCTTCTGTTGATACAAAAAGAAGCGTTCTTAATGTTATGAGTATCCCAAGAGACACAAGGGTAACAATAGGAAATTCTCAGAACAACAAAATTAACGCTGTTTATGCTGCGGCGAGAGATGGTCAGAGAGTAGACGCTATTTTATCAAAGGTAAAAGAGCTTACAGGACTTCCGATAAACTATTATGCCGTTGTTAATCCCGGAGGCTTTGCAAATATAATAGATATACTGGGCGGGGTTTATATAGATGTACCGCAAAGAATGAAATATTCGGACCCTGACCAGGGGCTTTATATCGACCTTTATCCCGGATATCAGCTTCTTGACGGAAACAAGTCAGAGCAATTCTGTCGTTTCAGATCATATCCGACAGGTGATTTAGGCAGAATTGAAGCACAGCAGAATTTTGTTAAAGCGCTTTATGAGCAGAAGCTGAATGCAGAGCTTATAGCAAAAGCGGCTGATCTTTTTAAAGAGGTTGAAAAAAATCTTGATACTAATGTAGCGTTATATAATATTACCGACCTTGTTCCGCTTTTAAGCACACTTTCCAAGGACAGTATCCATATGTATGAAATGCCGAACTATCCTATGTATATCGGAGCGGCTTCGTATGTAATATGTGATGTTCCTGCTACAAAAGAGCTTATAAGAACGGAATTTCTGGGAATAAAGCCGGAAGCAGAGACAGAAACACAACAAAACACTACACAAAATTAAAAAAATGTATAAATTTTTTTTTAGTGTCAATAATTATAAACAGAAAAATAATAACGCTTAAAAATGGAGGAAAATTTATGATTATTGATACAATAGCACTTATACTTGTCATAGTAGGTGCGCTCAACTGGGGCAGTATTGGTCTTTTCGGTGTAGATGTCGTATCGTCAATTTTTGGCGGCGTTGCTGCACCTATATCAAGAATTATATTTGCTCTTGTCGGCATTGCAGGACTATGGGCAATAACAATTCTTTTTCGTGATAAAGAAACCAAAACAAAATAACGCACTTAAAAACTGCAAGGGGTGGTTAATGCAACACCCCTTGTTTTTTTATGGTGCAAAATTAAAAATTGCAAAGCTGATTCTATTGACAAAATCAGTAAAATATGATACTATAACAGAGCTTGAAATTTTGCAATAAAACAGAAAAAGAGGTAATATAGATGAAATTTGTTTTACAAAGGGTGCTTGAGGCACAAGTCAAGGTTGATGGAGAAATAACCGGAAAAATAGGAAAAGGATATCTTCTTCTTGTAGGTGTTTCAAATACCGATAATAAAGAAATTGCCGACAAAATGATAGAAAAGGTTTCAAAGCTCAGAATTTTTGAGGACGAAAACGGAAAAACAAATCTGAGCATAGATCAGGTAGGCGGAGAAATTCTTGTAGTTTCTCAGTTTACTCTTTATGCAGATTGTAAGAAGGGTAACCGTCCGAGCTTCATAAATGCGGGAAGTCCTGATTTAGCAGAAGAGCTTTACGAATATATTTTAAAAAGATGTAAAGAGCTTTTTAAAAATACCGAGTGTGGAATTTTCGGAGCAGATATGAAGGTGTCTCTTATTAATGACGGTCCGTTTACTTTAGTTATTGACAGTAGCGAGATTTTGTAACAGGCGTACTTCCAGTAATTACATTTGATTTTTATACTTTACTATGGTATAATGGATAGGTAATTATTTTTCAGGAGGTACAGAATATGAAAAAGTTAATTATATCAACAGTAGCTGCAACACAGGCTGTCCTTATGTTATCGCTTGGCGCAATGGCGGCAACGCATACAGTTGAAAAAGGGGACAGTATGTGGAAGATAGCCGTAAAATATGAAGTTGGACTCAGTGAAATAAAAAATGCAAATCCGCAGATAGTAAATCCGGAATTGATTTATCCGGGACAGATAATCAATATCCCTTCTACCGATTCATCTGTAAGAAGCTTTGAAACTGAAGTAATAAGACTTGTAAATGAGATAAGGGTAAAAAACGGATTGAATACACTTACTGAGGATTGGCAGTTAAGCCGTGTAGCAAGATATAAATCTCAGGATATGAAGGATAATAAATATTTTTCGCACACAAGTCCTGTTTATGGCTCTCCATTTGATATGATAAAAAATTTCGGCATATCTTACAGACGCGCCGCTGAGAATATAGCAAAAGGGCAGACAACGCCACAGGCGGTAGTTAATGCGTGGATGAACTCTTCGGGGCACCGTGCAAATATTTTAAATTCATCGTATACAAAAATCGGAGTAGGCTATGTGAAAAGTGGGAACTACTGGACGCAGATGTTTATAGGTTAATATTAAAAAAGGCAATTTTCTGTTTTTTGGAAGATTGTCTTTTTTTGAATTTTTTCATATTAAATACGCATACTAAATATAGAGGTGAATTTATGGAATCAATATGGAAGGATACTGCAAAACAGCCTTGCTTTGATACATTAAAAGGGGATATAAAGACTGATGTTCTTATTATAGGCGGTGGCATAACAGGAATTTTATGTGCGTATATGCTAAAAAATGAAGGCGTTGACTGCATTGTTGCAGAGGCTGACAGCATATGCGGAGGAATCACAAAGAACACAACGGCAAAAATTACATTTCAGCATGGGCTGATATATGATAAAATAATTAATAAATTCGGAACTGAAACGGCACAGATGTACTTTTTATCACAGCTTAAAGCGCTTGAAAAATACCGTGATTTAAGCGAACCAACAGAGTGTGATTTTGAGGAATGTAATTCGTTTGTATATTCTCTTAATAACAGAAATGATATTGAAAAAGAAATTAAAGCAATGGATAAAATCGGTTGTAAGGCTGAATTTTGTGAAAATCTTCCGCTTCCGTTTTCTGTTGCAGGGGCAGCGAAGGTAGAAAAACAGGCACAGCTTCATCCTTTAAAATTTTTGTTTTCTCTTGCAAAGGATTTGCCGATTTATGAAAATACAAAAATTACAGAACTGCGACCTGACGGCGCAATTACAAATTACGGCAAAATAAAAGCTGAAAAAATCATTGTTGCAACACATTTTCCTTTTATTAATAAGCACGGCGGATATTTTCTTAAAATGTATCAACATCGTTCCTATGTGCTTGCATTAAAAAATGCTCCCGAAATTAAAGATATGTATATTGATGAAGACATAAAGGGACTGTCATTTCGCAGTTATGATGGTATGCTGCTTCTTGGCGGTGGAAGTCACCGAACAGGAAAAAAAGGCGGTAACTGGCATGAGCTTTCGGAATTTGCAAATTCCAATTATCCCGATTCAAAGGCTGTGTACAGATGGGCAACACAGGATTGCATGACGCTTGACGGTATTCCTTATATCGGTCAATATTCAAAAAACACACCTTTTTTATATGTAGCAACGGGCTTTAATAAATGGGGGATGACCTCTGCGATGACATCAGCTATGCTTTTGTCGGATATGGTACAGGGGAGGAAAAATGAATATGAATCAGTATATTCCCCTCAAAGAAGCATATTTCACCCTCAGCTTGCAGTAAATACAGCAGAAGCACTTGCGGGCATTCTGACATTCAAAGCACCGCGATGTCCTCATATGGGCTGCGCTCTTAAATATAATCGTGATGAACATTCGTGGGATTGCTCCTGTCACGGCTCCCGTTTTACAGAAAACGGTGAGGTGATTGACAACCCTGCAACCGATGATAAGAAAAATTTATAAAATGAAGAAAGGAAGCTGTGAACAATACAATTTAAAAAAATCATTTTGTTCACAGCCCGATGTATATTTTTAGGTGTTTTCTAAGAGAGATAAAAGTGCAAGTATGAATGCTTTTATTTCTTTTGTTTTGTCAAGTGTGAGAAGCTTTAAAGTAAAATACGGAGTTTTTCCTGCACCAAACAGAATTTTTCCTTTATACTTTCTGTCCGTAACAAGAACTGTTCTCACAAATTCGTTTGACATTTCTTTCATTTTAAAGGTTATTGAGGAGTTTATATCAGTTACTTCAAAAATCCCTATTCTTTCACAAAGTGATTTTATATACGATATATCAAGAAGATTAAGTGTTTCTTTTGGAACATCTGAAAATCTGTCCGTCATTTCATCGTATAAATCGGAATAATCCTCTTCGTTTTCAATAAGCGAAATTTTTTTATATATTTCCATTTTTGTGTTATGGTCTGAAATATACGCCGAGTCTATAAACGCGCTGACTTTAATATCAATGTGACACTGTATCTTTTCTTCAATTTTTTCACCGCGTTTTTCTCTTACTGCCTCGTCAAGCAGCTTGAGATACATATCGTAGCCTACCGCGTCCATATGACCGTGCTGTTCCGCACCCAATATATTTCCTGCGCCTCTTATTTCCAAATCTCGCATCGCAATTTTAAAGCCTGAGCCAAATTCGGTAAATTCCTTTATTGCCTTAAGCCTTTTTTCACTGACATCTGAAATTGATTTAAACGGACGATAGGTCAGATAGCAGTATGCAAGTCGTGATGAACGACCGACTCTGCCTCTTAGCTGATAAAGCTGTGAAAGTCCGAAATAATCTGAATTTTCAATAATCATCGTGTTGACATTAGGTATATCAAGACCTGTCTCAATAATTGTAGTGCAGACTAAAATATCAATCTCGCCCAAAGACATTTCGTAGAATATCTTCTCCATTTCTTCTCTTGAAAGTTTACCATGTGCAACCTTGACTGTTGCGTCAGGAAAGCTGTCTGAAATCCTTTTGGCGACAGAGTGGATACTTTCAACTCTGTTGTAAAGGTAGAATACCTGTCCGTTTCGTGCAAGTTCCTTTTTTATAGCGTCGTTGACAATACTTTCATTGTATTCCATTACAAAAGTTCTGACAGGGTGTCTGTCACATGGAGGCTCTTTTAATGTTGAAACATCTCTTATGCCTACCATTGCCATATTCAAGGTACGGGGGATAGGGGTAGCGCTTAAGGTAAGAATATCTATACCCGTTTTCATTGCTTTTATTTTTTCTTTATGCTTAACTCCGAATCTCTGCTCCTCGTCTACTATAAGAAGACCCAAATCCTTGAAATCAACATCGTCAGAGAGAAGTCTGTGTGTGCCGATAACAATATCGCATAAGCCTGATTTTAATTCTTTTATTGTACTTGTTATTTCTTTTCTTGTGCAAAATCTTGAAAGCAGTCCGACAGTAACAGGGAAGTCCTTCATTCTTTCGCAAAATGTGTTATAATGCTGTTTTGCAAGAACTGTTGTCGGTGCAAGATATGCAACTTGTTTTCCGTCGCAGACAGCTTTAAAAGCGGCGCGGAGTGCAATCTCGGTTTTTCCGTAGCCGACATCTCCGCATATCAGTCTGTCCATAGGGTGAGGGGATTGCATATCCTTTTTAACCTCATAAATAGAATCAAGCTGGTCTTGTGTTTCCTCATAAGGAAAAGTCCTTTCAAACTGAATCTGCATATCGTTATCCTCGGAAAACTGAAATCCGGGTGCAGTTTCTCTGTTTTTGTAAAGCTCAATAAGCTGTTCCGCAAGGTCCTCACAGCTCTTTTTTACTCTGCTTTTTACCCTTGAAAAATCAGCTCCGCCAAGCCTGTTAAGCTTGACTGTCTTTGCATCGTCACCAACATATTTATAAAGGGTGCCAAGCTGATTTACAGGTATATAAAGATTGTCATTTCCGTGGTAGCGGATTTTTATAAGGTCTTTTTCTTCGCCTTCAATTTTTAATCGTTTTATCCCTTCATATACACCGATACCGTGGACGGGATGAACAACGCAGTCTCCTTCGGATAAATCGGAAAAGTTTGTTATGGCGTTTTCATTTTTTGATTCTTTTCTGCGCCTTTTTGTTTTTTGGTCGCTGTATATATCGGAAAAATATGCAAATTTTAAATCAGGATAGCAAAACCCTTCGCAAAAACCGCTGAAGGGCAATATGCTTACACCCTTTACTATTTTTGAAAAATCCTTTATTACAGCCGCATTTATCCCGTAGTTAGAGAGTGTAAAGGAAAGCCTTTCTGCTTTATCCTTTGTTCTTCCGGGGATAAGAACAAAATAATCCTCTTCTAAAAATTCTTTGATTTCATCTGCAAATATTGTTATACTACCGCTTGTGGACATAACATTTTTTGTAGGAATATTTATTTTTATATCAGGGATTTTATCTCCGAAATTATTTTTTAAAAAGCCGAAATGGATAACATTGTTCTTATACAGATTTTTTATAATATCCTGCGGATTTTTAAAGAATTTCAAGTTTTCTTTTATTATTATATTTCTTTCATAAAGCTCGCAAAGGTAGTCTGTATGCTCTTTATATATTGTACTTGAATATTCATAAATATCGTTGGGGTCGTCAAGTATTATAATAAAATCTTCGTCGATATATTCGGGAATTGTTGAAAGGTTTTCAGTTATAAGCGGAAAATATCTGTCATAAGAGTGCAGACTTTCGCTGTTTTTTATTCTTTCTATATCACGCAAAAGGATTTTGTTCAAATCCTCATTTTCAGAATTTTCAAGAACTTTTGTTAGCTCTTCGGCAAGCTTTTTCTTATCTTTTATTGTGTATTCACTTAAGTTTGAGATAACGGCAGTATCAACCTTTTCAATACTAAGCTTTGTTATGGTGTCAAAGGTTCTTATAGAATCAATTTCATCACCAAAAAATTCTATTCTGTAAGGAAGCTTTGCTGTGTAGGGAAATATATCCGTTATTCCGCCGCGAACGCTGTACTGTCCGGGACTTTCTGTCTCGTCTGTTCTTTCAAAATTATCAAGTCTTTTTACTAATTCTTTAACAGAAATTTCATCGCCTACTGAAATTTCAAACGACTGTGCCAGAAAGCCTTCCTTTTCAGGCGCAGGCGCTAAAAAAGAAACAGGAGTAACAAGATACAGACCTGCTTTTTTCTTATATAAATTTTCAAAAAAGTTTATGCGCTCCCGTTTTTCGTCCTCACTTGAAGCATATACTTCATAATAAACGAATTCGTGGTCGGGCAGAAGAAACACATCTATCCCGTAAAACTCAGCCATGCTTTTAATTTTTCTTGCGTCACGACTGTTTTTTAAAATCCAGAGACAAGGTGCATTTATATCTTCTGTCAGCGTTGCGGCAATATGTGCTTTTGCACCGTCTGTAAGCCCGTCAATCCCTGCGATTTTTCCGTTTTTTTCTTTTATGAAGTTTTTTAAATTTATAAACGGCTCATAATTTTTGAGCACACTTGAAAATCCGTTAAATCTCATATTCTTATCCTTAGTTATATAAGTTCATAGCCTTTAATATATCGCCTTTTATAATAAGCTTAAGTGCTTCAACTCCGTTGTCAACTGCAGCACCCAGGTCTTTTAATTCAGCCTTTGAGTAAGCCTTCAAAACAAAATCGGCAGGTTCCTTTTCTTTTCGGTTTATATCTTCAATTCCAACGCGTATTCTCTTAAATTCCTCGCTTTTGGTGTGCAGAATAATGTTTTTAATTCCGTTGTGACCGCCTGCGCTGCCTTTTTCTCTTATTCTCAGTTTGCCCAGTGGAAGTGAAATATCGTCATATATTACTATTATATCATCTGTCGTCAGTTTATAGAAGTCCATTGCTTCTCTTACACTTTCTCCGCTTAAATTCATAAATGTAGACGGCTTTAAAAGGATAACCCTTTCGTTTTCGATTTTTCCTTCTCCCACAAGTCCCTTGAATTTAATTTTGTTTATTTTTATATTATATGACGCCGCCAGAAAATCAAGGAATAAAAATCCTGTGTTGTGTCTGGTAAATTCATATTTTTTGCCCGGATTGCCGAGCCCTACTATTAAATACATTGTTTATTCTCCTAATCTTCTGTAAAAAATTCTTTTAAAAGTGTATACCGTTTAAATTCAATATCGTTTGCAATCATTTTTTCAACGCAGGTTTTAGTTCCTACAATGCAGACGAATTTTTTTGCTCTTGTAACGGCCGTATAAAGCAGATTTCTGCTCATAAGCTGTTCATAGCCGTATAAAAGCGGTATGATTACCGCGTCAAATTCGCTTCCTTGACTTTTATGAACGGTGATTGCGTATGAAAGCTCTAAATTGTCAAGCCTTGAAAATTCGTACTCAACCTCTTTATCATCGTCAAAAATTATTGTCATTGTTGAATTTTTTATGTTTATGGCAGTTACAACTCCCATATCACCGTTGTATATGCCTTCGCCTGCGTCGTAAGGGCTTTTCCAGGTTATGTCATAATCGTTTTTCGTCTGCATAACTCTGTCACCCACAGAAAAAACATAGCCGTTAGCGCTTTTTGTTATATCTCCTTTTTTAACGGGATTTAAGACATTTTTAATTGATTTGTTAAGCTCAACACTTCCGAGAGTGGTTTTTCTCATAGGTGTAAGCACTTGTATTTTATCGGGCGTTGTGTTAAGAAACTTCGGAAGCCTTTCTGTAAGCAGTTCATTTATGCTTTTTTGTGTTTTTTCTGTTTCAAAGGACTGCACAAAAAAGAAGTCTGAATTTTTTTTGTTATATTCGGGCGCTTCACCTTTTAATATAAGGTGTGCGTTTGTTACAATTTGTGAATTTTCATTCTGTCGGAAAATTTCATCAAAGGTAATTCGTTTTATAACCTTTGAACTGATAAGGTCTTTAAGCACATTACCTGCACCGACAGGCGGAAGCTGGTCGCAGTCTCCAACCATTATAAGACGGGTCCTTTCTTTTAATGCGCATAAAAGCGCCTGAAATAAAAGCGTATCCGTCATAGACATTTCATCAACTATCACAACATCGCATATAAGCGGATTTTGTGCGTTTCTTTCAAATTCAGGCTTTTGATTTTTATGGTAACAGAGTTCAAGAAGTCTGTGGATTGTTTTGGCGTTTTTTCCTGTAAGCTCTGAAATCCTTTTTGCCGCTCTTCCGGTAGGTGCTGCAAGGATAACTTTTTTCCCGAGCTTTTCAAATGAAGCTATAATCGTTTTAATAACTGTCGTTTTTCCTGTTCCCGGTCCGCCTGTTATTATAAGAAGATTGTTTTTGAGTGCTTCTGTGACTGCTTTACTCTGATTTTCTGCAAGCTCAATTTCGCAAACATCAGATAAATGGATTTTTTTTGATAAATCGTCAACCTTAACTTTTTTTAAGGCTTCGATACGCATTGCGATGTAGCTTTCCGCTTCATAATACATAGGAAGCGTAATGTAAGTGATTTCGTTTATACACCTTAGAACAAGCCTTTTATCTGCAACCATTTTTAAAATCTGATTTTCTGCATTTTTTTCGCCTATATTAAGCGTTACAGCAGTATTTTTAATAAGAATATCCTGTGGCAGACAGGTGTGCCCGTTCATAGCGGCATTGTTAAGCGTATAAATTACACCTGCGTTGATTCTTTCGGGACAATCGTTTTCAAAACCCATTTTTTTTGCGAGCTTATCAGCTGTCGGAAAGCCTACTCTTTCAACTCTTTCGCATATTATATACGGATTTTTTTTACAAAGAGCGAGCGCCATATTTCCAAAGGTATTATAAACTCTTACGGAAACGGCAGGCGATACCTCATATTGATTGAAAAAGGTAACGACATTCTGAAACTCAATTTTTTTCATATATTCTTCGTGGATTGCCCTTGCTTTTTTAGGCGTGATACCGTTTACTTTTATAAGCTTGTCATAATCTCTTTCGATAACATAAAAGGTTTCGTCACCGAATTTTTCAACTATTTTTTTGGCGGTAATGGGTCCGATCCCCTTTATTATTCCGCCGCTTAAATATTTATATGCCCCCTGTGCGTTATGTACTATTTTCGGCTCATAGTAAACTGCGTTAAGCTGTCTGCCGTATTTTGGGTGGTCATACCAGCTTCCGTGGATTGATACGCCTTCACCTTCTGAAATAAAAGGCAGATTTCCCGCTATACTTATATATTCTCCTAAAACATCAAGATAAATAACGGCATAACCGTTGTCGCTGTTGTAGTAAACAATCTCCTCAACAGTTCCTTCCAAGCACTCCAAGCTTTTATCTGTTCTTTCTTCCAAGCGTATCACCACCTTTTTTTAAGCATACAAATTTATTATAAACTTTTTTTTGAAAAATGTCAATCTGTGAGACTGTTTTTATATAATTTTTTATTAATTAAACAAAATACGACAAAATGCTTGCTAAATGGAAAAATTTATGTTAAAATAAAAATATAACAACCGAAAGGACGGGTTTTATGAAAATGAGAAAAAAGCTTCAGGACAAAATGTTCGAACTGAGTTATATTTTTGAACTTTTTATATCGGTGATAGTCGGTATTGCAATTTTAATTCTTGCAGTGCGTTTAGTTGTTGATATGGTAAGTGTATCGGCCTATTCTGAAGGCGTTGATTCATTGGTGAAAATTTTGGACGATGCCATTATACTTGCAATTGGCGCAGAACTTATAAAAATGCTTTGTAAGCATACTCCTGAAACGATAATTGAAGTTCTTGCGTTTGCGCTTGCGCGTCAGCTTATTGTCGGACATGCCGCACCGCTTGAAAACCTCGTAACAGTTTTTGCAATAGCGGTACTTTTTGGTATCAGAAGATTTTTGCTCAACCGTCACGATATGGTTGAAACTCCTGACGGTCTCGTAGAAATAGACGACGAAGCTGAAACACACAGCGAGGTTTTGAAATTTTAAAATAGAATTATTTTGATTTTTTAAACAGCAGAAGAATTGATTTTTCTGCTGTTTTTTGGTGGTTGACTTTTTATTGTTTAGCGTGTATAATAGAATAAAGGATTTGGAGGGGATATAGTGAACAGCATAGAAAAAAGCTTGTTTTCTCTTAAAGACGAGAAATATAAAAATTTTCATTCCAAGCTTATGCCTACTGTGAACACCGATAAAATAATCGGTGTGCGCATACCTGATTTGAGAAAATATGCAAAAGAAATAGATAAAACTCCTCAGGCGGAAGATTTTTTGAAAATTTTACCTCACAAATATTATGAGGAGGATAATCTTCACGGATTTCTTATAGAAAAAATAAAAGATTATGACAATTGTATAGACGAATTAAACCGTTTTTTGCCGTATGTGGATAATTGGGCGACCTGTGATATGATGACTCCGAAAATTCTGAAAAAATATCCGGACAGGCTTCTTATTGATATAAAAAGATGGATATCATCTTCGCACACATATACAATACGCTTTGGAATAAAAATGCTTATGAATTTTTATCTTGACGGGAATTTTAAGGAAGAATATCTTTTATTGGTTTGCAATGTGAAAGCTTCGGAATATTATGTTAAAATGATGCAGGCGTGGTATTTTGCGACGGCGTTAGCCAAGCAGTACGAAAAAACTGTTTTGTATATAGAAAATAAAAAGCTTGATACATGGGTACACAATAAAGCTATTGTAAAGGCATGCGAAAGCTATCGGGTTTCCGATGAGAAAAAAGCTTATCTGAAAACATTAAAAATAAAAAAGGTTGAGGTATAAACCATGAGAGGAATATTTAAAATATTTATGTCAATACTGTATCTTTTATTATCAATTGCGCTTATGGCAATGTGCATTTATGTAAAAGATTATCTTACAATAAACGACAGGAATATTCTTATAATTCTTGCAGTTTTAAATTTTTTGGGGGCGCTTGTTATATCCGTAATAGCAGATTTCAGCACAGGAGCTTATGAATGTAAAAATTGCGGAAAGGTTTTCAAGCCGTCATTGATTTCGTATATTTTTGCTACTCATACACCTTCGAAAAGACATCTCAGATGTCCGGAATGTAAAGAAAAAACAATGTGCAAAAGATTGCTGAACGAAAAGAAAGAAAAGCCAAAACAGAAGAAAGGAAATAAATAATATGAATAATTTTATGTATTATACTCCTACAAAGGTGTATTTCGGAAAGGATACACATAAAAATGTGGGTGAAATTATCAAATCCTACGATTATAAAAAAATAATGCTCCAGTACGGAAAGGGAAGTATTAAAAAAATCGGACTTTATGATGAGATTATGAACTCACTTTCAGAAAACGGGATTGAGGTTGTTGAATTCGGGGGTGTTGACCCGAATCCGAGACTTTCTTTTGTTCGTGAAGCTGTTAAGCTTGCAAAAAAGGAAAAGGTGGAGATGATTCTTGCTGTCGGAGGAGGAAGCACCATCGATTCTTCGAAATACACTGCAATGGGAGCTGTAAACGATTTTGATGTGTGGGATATTGCCTCAAGAAAAAACACTCCGACATCAGCGCTTCCTGTCGGCTGTATTCTTACCATTTCCGCCGCAGGAAGTGAAATGAGCCAGTCAGCCGTTATTACAAATGAAGAGCTTAATATAAAAAGAGGTTACAGCAGCGAAATTATAAGATGTAAGTTTGCAATATGTAATCCTGAGCTTACTTACAGCGTAAGCAAATATCAGACAGCTTGCGGTATAGTTGATACAATGGCGCATACAATGGAAAGATATTTCACAAACTGCCCGCCTTTTGAGCTTACGGACAGAATTGCCGAGGGGCTTTTGAAATCTGTTATCAATGCGGGAAGAACGCTTATGGAAAATCCTTGTGATTACGATGCAAGAGCGGCGGCAATGTGGGCTTCAAGCTTATCGCATAACGGTTTGACAGACAGCGGAAGAGGGTGCTATCTTGCCGTTCATCAGCTTGAGCATGCTCTTAGCGGAGAATTTGAGCATATTGCGCACGGGGCAGGACTTGCTGTGTTATATCCAGCGTGGGCAAAATATGTTTATAAATATAATATCGGAAGATTTGCTCAGTTTGCGCGCAATGTATGGGATATCCATGAGGATGATGATGAAAAAGCGTCAGTAGCTGGAATTGAAAAAATGGCGGAATATTTTGAATTTTTAGGTATGCCGACAAAACTCAGTGAGTTTGATATTGATAAAAATTCCGTTGACAGACTTGCTGAGCTTTGCACCTTTGGAAAAACGAGAGAAATCGAAGGATATCTGAACCTTGATTATGATAAAGTGAAGGAAGTTTTTGAAAGCTGTTTTTAAAAAAATAAAAAAACTTATTAAAAAAACTTTACAAAAATATAAATAAGTAGTATAATGTAACCGTAAAAAAGAGAGATTATTTTTTAAAGAGGTAGAAGAACTATGAAAAAATTGAAAGTAATCTTAATTGGTGCCGGAAACAGAGGAACGACATATACAGATATTATGGCGGACCTTCCGGAAAAATTTCAGGTTGTGGCAGTTGCCGAGCCTATTGTGAGCAGAAGGGAATATATTAAAGAAAAACATAATATCCCCGAAAATATGTGCTTTTCAGACTGGAACGAGCTTTTTAGTTTGGGAAAAATAGCTGATGTGTGTATAATTGCTACAATGGATAAGCAGCATTATGACCCTGTTCTGAAGGCATGTGAGCTAAAATATGATGTTCTTTTGGAGAAGCCTGTTTCAACAGTTCCGAAAGAATGTAAGGAAATTGCACTTTGTGCTGAAAAGAACAATGTAAAAGTAATTGTTTGCACAGTTCTCAGATATACACCTTTATTCACAACTCTCAAAAAGCTTATTTCAGATGGCAGAATAGGAAAGGTTATGTCCATAAACCACGAAGAATGTGTGGGTAATGTTCACCAGAGTCACAGCTTTGTAAGAGGTAACTGGGGAAATGAAGAAAGAAGCTCGTGTATGCTTCTTCAGAAATCGTGTCATGATGCTGACATATTGCAGTGGCTTATCGGAAAGAAATGTAAAAAAATTCAGTCCTTTGGTACACTGAGCTATTTCAGAAAGGAAAATGCTCCTGAGGGCTCTCCTGATTATTGTATAGAAGGATGCCCGAAAGCTGATACATGCCATTATAATGCTGTAAAGCTTTATCTTGAAGATAAGGAAAACGACTGGTTCAGAACAACCTGTACAAGAGAAGCTTATCCAACAGATGAAATGGTTGAAAATGCACTCCGAACCACACAGTACGGTAAATGTGTTTATAAATGCGATAACGATGTTGTTGACCACCAGACCTTGAATATGCTTTTTGAGGACGATATAACAGTAACCTTTACAATGAACGCATTCAACGAAGGCGGAAGATTTATACATATAATGGGAACAGAGGGCGAAATACACGCAGGAACTGAAAATAATGCACCTATTGAAATTTTTGATTTTGGCACAAGGGAAAAAACTGAAATTCCAATGTCGGGAAAAGACGGTATTTCGGGCGGTCACGGCGGCGGAGATACAGGTATCGTAAATGCGCTTTATGAATATTTGAACGGAGAATATAAAGGTGATTCAGTTCCTGAAATAAGAGAATCATGTGACAATCATCTTATAGTATTCGCGGCTGAAAAATCAAGAAAAGAAAATGCTGTTATTGATTTTTCGGAATATTATGATTCTTTGAAATAATATAAAAAACATAAACTGTAAGCGTTTTGTAATTGACTTGTAACAATATTTATGCTATAATGTATACAGAAAATATGATGAAATGATGTTTTGCGTCAAAAAAAGAAAGGAGAGGTGATAATGAAGAAGAGAATATTTGTTTCTTTTATTGCAGTTATTATGTGTATTGCAATGATAACCTCTCTGTGTTTTGCAGCTCCCGAAACTGTGGGAATGTATGACGCTTCGGGGACAAGCAACAGTCTTATAACCGTTACAAATCCCGAAAAGATTTACAGCACGACATACTCAAAGTCCTGTTCAGTTTCAGGGTTTGCCGAAGCAGGCGCAAAGATATATGTATATTATTATGATTCTGCAAACGCTGTTTATAAGCTTTATTATGAGAACGGTGCTGCGCTCAGCACAACTGCAGGCGCTTCGGGGATGTTTGTTATTCCTCTGAAATTAACTTCAGGAAGCAACAACCTTATTATAAGAGCAGAAAAAGATGGAGAATATCAGAATGTAATTTTGCATATAAATGTGCTTAGTGCTTCGTTATTTTCGATTAAGTCAAGCTTAAATGCTTTTAAGTTTAATTAAAATGTAAAAGGAGTGTTCGTTTTGAAAAAAGAATTTTTTAAAACAATGCTCCTTTATTTATTGGTTTTTGTAGCAATATTTTTAACAGCAAGTATATGGAGTGGGAAAGAATTATGGTCGCAAGATTATAGTTCTTTTCTTCATAATATAAGAAAAAGCGCTTTTTCTTCTGATGATTATGGCGGAAGCTATATGACAAAAACGGAGCTTCAGTCTGATGATTTTTACAGCATAGAATGGATTTCTTTGTCTTATAACGGCTCCAGAAGCGTTAAATATCTTGGTGAAGAGGACTTTGACGGGGCATATGATATTGTTAATACATTAAAAGGCGATATTTCCCGCGCAGGTACAATTTCATATGTTAATAACGACGATTATGTAAACGCATTTAAGGGAAGCGGTATTGCAGTAAAATTCAGTTCGTATATTTCTTTGGCAGATTTTTTGAGATGTGAACAGAATTTTTTTGATATCTTAAAATTTCCACGCGTTAATACTGTATTTATAACTGTTTCTTCCGATTCTTCAACTAAATATTTGTATTTTTATGATTACGAAACTAAGCAGAATTACAGACTACCTGTTGATTTTGACGGTAATAACATAGCGGAGCTTATGAGCTTTGAAGCAAAAACAGCCGCTTTGTCCGATTCATTCAGCTTTGAGCTTAATTTTGATAAGAAAAACGAGGATATGGAAAGAATTCAGGTTGAAAGCCTTGTTCCTGTTACTTTGTCTGACAGAAGTATATTTGATATTTCAGCGTCAAAGGTTTTATACAGCGCAGCCGATAATACTTATGACAGCATTTTTAAAAAATTCAATATAAAGAAAAATTCTGCGCGTTCATATACTGACAACGAAAATACGATAAGCTTTATAGAAAGCCATGCGACGCTGAAGATTTATAAAAACGGAAGCTTTACATATGAGGTAGGTGAAAGCTTTGCAGGCGTAGCTTTGGGAAATCCCGACGAAAGTGCAGGGGCGGTGCTTTTTGCTAATACGCTATATAAGGAATGTGTCGATACGGAGGCTTTTCTTACATTAAAAAGAATAAAAGAAGAGGACGGTTTCACGCAGTATGAATTTTCGTATGCAACCGATAGTGCGTCTTTATATTCGGAGGAAGAAAGTGCCGCTGTGATGAAAGTAAAAAACGGAAATGTTATTTACTATAAACAGCTTCTTTTGGATATTACAAAAAGTGAACATGAAATACCTGTCGGCTCGCTTATAAATGCGTATGATGAAATATATAATATCGGTCTTAATTTGAAAAAAGCTGATTTGAAGATAGTCGATTTGCACCCTGTAAATGTATACATTAAAAACGGAAGTGTAACTCAGAAATGGTACATAGAATTTTCAGACGGCTCGTTTGAATATCTTTAGTGAAAGGCGGTTTATATGGAGTGGAAAAAAGCAAAGACTATTCTTATATGGCTTTTTATCGTCATAGATATATGTCTTTTAGCATATAATATATATCTCAATTTTGGAAACAACAGAGTGCAGCTTGAGGAGCTTAGCCCTATTTTGAAAGAGAACAACATTGTGATTTCAGAGGATATTTCAGCAAAAAACAGAAAATCTGTTTTTGTGCATGAGTATAAAAGTGCAGAAATTACGGACGAATTGAAAGATGTGCTTTTAGGGAGTTATGATGAAATTTCAAAGGGCAGATATATTTCAAAAGATAAGAAAATTGTTTTGAAAACCGATAACAACGAATTTTTTTATGAAAATAAATCTCCTGATTTTTCTGATTTTAATAAGCTTAAAGAGAAAAACGCAGAAAAAATATTGAAAAAATACCTTAAGCTTCTCGGAGTATCGGAATATGCGAAGCTTGAGGAGATAAAAACTGATGATGAAAAAATCACAGTGAATTACAGCTTTGAAATAAACGGGCTTGAAATTTTTTCATCTGATTTGATATTTGTGATTTCTCAAAAAGGTATTCATAAAATGTATGGAACATTGAACGTTCCAAATATTGAAACGGGTTATGAGTTTGAGCTTTCTAATATTGAGACAATTTTCCTTAATTTCAGCAGAAACAATAAAAACAGTAGTGAAGTTAAAATTGAACAGCTTAAACTGGGGTGTTATCTTTCCGACTATGAAAATGCAGTAACCTCACAGGCACTTCCTGCATATATGATAAAAACAAATGATAAGATATATATATATGACGCCCGTGACGGTGTTGATTCGTCTCAAAGACAGCTTGCAATAAAGTAACGAAAGGATAAAAAATATGTCAAAATTTTTAGTTATAGACGCAAACAGTATATTAAACAGAGCTTTCTATGCGATACGCCCGCTCACAAATTCAGATGGGCTTAATACTAACGGAATTTACGGTTTTTTAAATATTCTTTTAAAAGAGCTTTCCGAGGAACAGCCGGACTATATTGCGTGTGCTTTCGATGTTTCGAGAATAACCTTCCGTACGGAAATTTTCAGCGAATATAAAGGGACGAGACACGCAACTCCCGATGAATTAAAGGAGCAGTTTGAGCCTCTTAAAAAAGTGTTAAGAGCGATGAATATAGCGGTATTGGAAATGCCGGGCTACGAGGCAGACGACATAATAGGCTCAATCTCAAAAAAATGCAAACAAAATGAAACAGATTGTGTTATTCTGACAGGTGATAAGGACGACTTGCAGCTTATTAACGACCGCGTTTTCGTTAAGCTTATTATAACGAGAATGGGAAAAACCGACACAAATCTGATGGACGAAAATGCACTCTTTGAAAAATACGGACTTACTCCACCGCAGATGATTGAATTAAAAGCTCTTATGGGTGATAAATCAGATAATATCCCGGGGGTCAAAGGGGTCGGCGAAGTAACAGGTCTTAATCTTATAAAGGAATATGGCTCGTTGGAAAATATATATGAGCATATTGACGATATAAAAGGAAGCTTGCAGAAAAAGCTTATTTCAGAAAAAGAAAATGCCTTTTTGTCAAGAACTCTCGGAACAATAAAATGCGACCTTGAAATAGAGGGGGGAATTGAGGATTACAGCGTAAAAGAGTATAATGCAGAAGCGTTGACAGAGATTTTAAAGTATCTTGAATTTGAAAAAATGCTTGAACGACTTTCACTCGGAAGTCCGAAAAAAGAGGAAGCGAAGCCGGATATTGTAATTTTTTCAGAAGAAGAATTTTTATCTGACAGCGATGAAATAAAAGAGGTATATTATATTATTTCGGATACGGATATATATGTAAACTGTAACGATAAGGCATATAAAATCAATTCGGATAATAAAAAGTTTTCTGATATTCTGAAAAACGAGAATATAACTAAAATCGGTGTTGATATAAAAACACAGCTTCATAAGGGATATGAAATCAAAGGCGAATTTTGTGATATCGGGATTATGGCATATGTGTGTGACCCTAAAAATACCTTCAATGATTTCTTGAAATTTTTTCCGAAATATATTGATAAAGATGTAGAGAAGCTTGATGAAGCCTGCTTTTTTATGAGCGAGCTTTATGGCGCATTATCAAAGGAAATAAAAGAAAATAACCTGACAGTTATAAATGATATGGAGCATAAGCTTATAGGTATATTATACGATATGGAATGTCAGGGCGTGAAGATAGATGTCAAAAAGCTTGAAATGCTTGACAGTGAATTTGTGAAGAAAACAGACGAGCTTTTAAAGAAAATTTATATCCTTGCAGGTGAAGAATTTAATGTTTTATCACCTAAGCAGCTTGGCGAAATTCTTTTTGTAAAGCTAGGGCTTCCTGTTATAAAAAAGACAAAAACAGGCTATTCAACTAATGCAGAGGTGCTTGAAGAGCTTACAGGCACACATGATATAATTGAATATATAAAGGAATACAGAACTGTTACGAAGCTTGTTTCAACATATATAGAGGGATTTAAGGCGGCTATGGATGAAAATGACCTTATTCATACAACCTTTAATCAGACACTCACTCAAACGGGAAGATTGAGCTCTACGGAGCCGAATTTGCAGAATATTCCCGTTCGTACCGAGGAAGGAAGAATGATAAGGAGCGCAGTTATTGCAAAAAACGATTTCTTTGTTGCAGCAGACTATTCTCAGATTGAGCTGAGAGTTCTGGCTGATATATGCGGTGATGAAAATTTAATAAGCGCATTTAAAAACGATTTTGATATTCATACCGCGACAGCAGAAAATATTTTTGATACACAGATGGTAACACCTAATATGCGTCGTGCTGCAAAAGCAATTAATTTCGGACTTATTTACGGAAAAGGCGCTTTTTCACTGGCGAAGGATTTAAAGGTAACAAGAAAAGAAGCTACAAGCTATATTGACAGATATTTCGGTAAATATCCTAAAGTAAAGGAATACATGAAAAATGTTGTTTCGGAAGCTGAAGAACGAGGCTATACAGCCACAGAATATGGCAGAAGACGATATTTTCCCGAGCTTAAAGCGAAAGGTATGCTTAAGGCGGCAGGGGAGCGTGCAGCGCTCAACAGTCCTATTCAGGGAACAGCCGCAGATATTATTAAGCTTGCGATGATAAATGTTGATAAAGCGATTAAAGAGAAAAATCTGAAATCGAAGCTTGTTCTTCAGATACACGACGAGCTTATAATAGATTGTATGAAAGAAGAAAAAGAAATTGTTGAAAAGCTTTTAAGAGAAGAAATGGAAAAAGCTGTGAGCTTAAAGGTACCGCTTACAGTTTCTTTGGGAGAAGGCGAAAATTTAGACGATTGTAAATAAAGAATAAAAAAAATGAGCATTTTGCTCATTTTTTTATTCGTAGTCTTCTTCAAGATAAATTTCGTCATCGTCGTTTATGAAATGCTCCATTTCATAACGAATCTGATTTTTTATTGCGAGATGGTATATTACCATTGTAAGCGCAGAAAGTGCTGCTGTAACAATCATTACGATTGCTGTAAGCAAAATATTTGTAAAAACTGCCGCATACATAGAGTAAATCGCACCAAAAAGCGTTATATAATTAAATATCTGTAAAACAACAGCTCCTGCAGGGGTGGTAACCTCTGTTGCCGATTTTCTTATAATATTGAATATGAAAAGTATATTTACAAGCTGTATAAAAACCGTACATATAAAGAAAAGCCATGGATTTTCAGGTTGTTCGATTACTGTTTCTATAACGCAGTAAAAAAGATTAATCAGTATCGCAACTGTTGTAATGGCAGTGCCTACGGAATATTCTTCATCTTCGAGCTGCATTTTCCATTGAAAAATATAGAATATTACAAAAAGCAGAGTATAAAGAACTACAGGTATCGACATATAATAAATTTTATAAAATTCAAGTGCCATTCTGTTATTAATTACAATGGACAGGTTTGTAAGAAACATTATTACTTGTGATATAATAGCAAATTGCATAGGCCTACTCTCCTTTATCATTAAATACTTGTTTTTTTACAGTCAGAACTGCATCCTTATCAGGAAGACATCTTAAAAGATAACACGGAATATTTGACAAAAGAAGATTTAGAAATGTGTAGGTTTTATCGATAAGCTCTTTATCGTTTGGCATATATATTTCGCGAAGTAAACGCTGAAGCGCCGGAAGCGTCATAAGCCTTTCGATTGAATTTTCTTTTGCCTGCTCTAAAAATACAATGGCTTTAAGAGGAACAGATATGTTCTTGTTTATTCCGCTTGTTCCTGCCCATGGCGCACCGTGAAGAAGTATCTGCTCTCCTTGTATGCTTAAAAGTGGCATATCATCGTTCAGGATTTCAACATTTTCCATATGTTCTTGCCACAAGGCTGTATGTGTGCTTTTTCCTGTTCCCGACGGAGCAGAAAAAATGATGCCGTTGTTGTTGTAGCTTATTGCAGAAGAATGAATAGAAAAAACGCCGTGAGGTACAAGGGCATATCTGAGTGCCTGGTCTGTGGAGTTGAGAAGCGGCATGTCAGGGTTATATACCGCTGTTTCTGCTTCCGCATGCTCCTTAGGATTTGGCATTGACAGCTTGTATTCTCTGAGAGCTTCGTTTATTTTAGCTATTTCGGAAGCCTCTTTTAAATCATATGTTTCAATTATTATATGATTGTTTTTTATCGCTGTGGTCATTGTGTACTTTCCGATTTGTTCGTTATAATCTGTATAACAGTAATAGCCTTTATTATTATAATACCAGATTCTATCGTTTAATTTTTTTACAAGAGCATAAGTTTCAGGTAAAGCTATTTCGGATTTTAAGCTGTATTCCACATTTATGAAGTCGGGAGAATCAATAGTATTTATATAAGGAGAAACGCGTTCTATAAATGCGTTGTTTAGTTCACCTGAGAATCTTATATAAATTCCTGCAATTTTTGTATCTATTGTCATTTTTAATTCCCCCTTCTGTATCTTTTTTATATTTTAGCATATATATCATCAAAATGCAAGTGTATATGCTAAAAAAAACGAAATTTCGAACGATTGTTTTTTTAATTGTAATATTTTTTATCAATTTTTATAACTGCATTGTTCTTTTTGTCTATTTCTTTAACCAAAGAATCTATTTTTGCTTCTGTTTCATTGTCGCTTAAATAAAAATCAACGGGAACAACAACATCAAATATAATATTGTTGTGTGTATCTCCGAAAGCGACTCTGAAATCATGGATAGAAAGCTCTGAAGAAAGCTCTTTTATTTTTTTTGTAACTGAATCCTTTAAGAAAAGAACTTCAACATTATCTGTTTCTACCGGGTCCATATGGATAACCATATGAATACCGTGCTTATGGAGTATCTCATTTTCTATTGTATCAACAATGTCATGACTTTTTGTAATACTCTGCTTTGCAGGTACTTCTACATGAACGGTTGCAAAGCATTTGTTTTTTCCGTAGTTATGGACAACAAGGTCGTGTATGCCTATTACTGATGGATACTCACATATTTCGCTTTCAAGCATTTTTACAAGCTCTTCCTTAGGACCTTCTCCAAGCAAAGGACTCAGCGTATCGTTTACAAGACCTATACCCGAAATGATAACAAAAAGTGATATAACAGTTCCTGCAATACCGTCAATCTGTATTTGAAAAAAGTATCCTATAAGAAGTGAAATAAGAACTCCCGATGTTGAAAACACATCGTTTATACAGTCTCTTGCAGTTGCCATTACAGTAAGAGAATCTATGGCTTTTGATATTTTTTTGTTAAACAAATATAACCATAGCTTTACCATTATTGACAGAATAAGCACCGCTACTGTAAGTATACCAAAATCTGCCGTCTCAGGTGAAATAATTTTAATAACCGAGCTTTTTAAAAGTGATAAGCCGATTAAAATTATTATAAACGAGACAAGAAGCCCAGATATATATTCGTACCTCGCATGCCCAAAGGGGTGGTCCTTATCTGCCGGCTTTGCTGAAAGTCTGAAGCCAATCAGCGTTATTACAGAATTTGCGGCGTCAGACAGATTGTTAATACCGTCTGCCACTATTGCAATGCTCGAAAAAATGAGCCCTGTAATTATTTTTAAGGTACATATAATTGCATTGGCAATTATTCCGACAATTCCGCTTAATTGTCCGTAGCTGTCGCGAACATGTGCGTCATTTGTATTTTCGCAATTTTTTATAAAATGTCTGATAAGAAAATCACTCATCTGACGAAAGCGCCTCCCAGTTTTCATAAAGCTCATCAAGCTCTGTTTTCAGTTTTTCAAGGTATTCACATTTTTCATTCAGTAATGTAAAATCAGAAGAATTTTCAGGATTTGCAATTTCTTCTTCGGTTTTTTGGATAAGAAGCTCTGTTTCTTCGATTTTTTTCTCTGTGTTTTTCAGCTCGGAAAGTCTCTTTGCGTTTCTTGCGCGTTCCTCTTTTGAACGGTAGAATTTATTTTTGTTCTCAGTTTCCTGCTTTTGTTCTTTTTTCTGAAGCTGACGATCCAGGTCATATATTTTTTTCTTTTCAACATAGTAATCGTAGTTTCCGTCATAAAAGGTTATTTCGTTCTTTTTCATTTCCATGATTTTTGTCGGAACCTTGTTCAAGAGATATCTGTCGTGCGATACCATTATAACGGTACCTGAAAAATCCTTGAGCGCGTCGTCAAGAACTTCTTTTGCAGATAAATCAAGATGATTGGTAGGTTCGTCCAATACAAGAACATTACCTTTTTCAAGCATCATAAGCGTGAATTTTACTTTTGCTTTTTCACCGCCGGATAAAACCTCTGTGGATTTGTATATTTCCTCGTTTCTGATTAATACTTTTCCTAAAATATCTCTTATCTGCTGTTCATACATAAGAGGATAGCGGTCGTGAATTTCTTCAATAACACTTTTTTTGCCGTCAAGAAGTGAAGTCTCCTGTTCAAAATAAGATTTTTTTACATTACCGCCCCATTTTATCTCGCCCGATTGCTGTTCGCAAAGTCCTAAAATTGCTTTTAAAAATGTTGATTTGCCGATTCCGTTTTCGCCGACAATAGCAATTTTTTCGCCTCGCATAATATGGAGGTTTATATTTTCGAAAAGTGTGTTTCCTCCGATTTTTAAGGAGAGATTCTTTACATCAAGTATATCCTTTACAGGCTCAGTTTTATAATCAAACTTAAGCTTGATTGTTTTGGTATAATCAGACGGCTTCTCTAAAATTTCCATTTTATCAAGAGTATTCTGCCTGCTCTTTGCACTTTTGGCAGTTGAAGCTCTGACGCCGTTTCTTGCTATATAATCCTTTAGCGCTGCAATTTCATTCTGCTGTTTTTCATATTCCTTTTCCATTGTGGCAAGGTTTGTGGCTTTTGTCACAACAAATTCGCTGTAATTTCCTTTGTATCTTTTTAAGGTTCCCTTAAAAACTTCAGCAATTTCGTTTACACATTTATCAAGAAAATATCTGTCATGGGATACCATAAGTATTGCTCCCTTATACGACACAAGATAATCCTCAAGCCATTGCAGCGTTTTAAAATCGAGATGGTTTGTCGGCTCATCTAAAATAAGAAGCTGAGGCTCCGAAAGAAGAAGGGAAGCGAGTGCAAGTCGGGTTTTTTCTCCGCCTGAAAGGGAAGAAACTCTGCGGTCACAGTCAATCTGTGAAAATCCCATACCTGTACGGACAGTATCGATTTTTACATTTATATTATATCCGTCCTGCTGTTCAAAACGGGTCTGAAGCTGTGCATATCGCGAATGAAGAGCTTTATATTCTTCGCTGTCCTGAGCACAAACCGAAATTTTTTCATAAAGCTCATTAAGCTCTTTTTCAAGCTTTAAAAGCTCTGAAAATACATTCCTCAAAACCTCTCCCACCGAAAGCTCGGAAACAAAATCACTGTTTTGCTTTAAATAGCCTATTGTCTTTTTTGCATGAATAACTTCACCATTTGTAGCGTCAAGCTCTTTTGTGATAATATTAAGAAGAGTGGACTTCCCGGCACCGTTGACGCCGATAAGTCCAATTCTGTCTCTGTCTTCAATTTTAAAATTAATGTTTTCGAGTACAGCCGTTGCACCGAAATATACATCGACATTTTTTAATTCTGCAATCATCTTATTTTTTTGCCATTTCTGCTATTAAATCAGCTTTGTCTGTTTTTTCCCAGTTTACATCAAGGTCTTCTCTTCCCATATGACCGTAAGCCGCAAGCTTGCGGTATATAGGTTTTCTTAAATCAAGCTCTTTTATTATGGCTTCCGGTCTTAAGTCAAACAGCTTGCTTACGATTTCTTCTATTTTTTCGTCAGGGATAATTCCTGTTGAAAATGTGTCAACCATTACAGAAACCGGCTTTGCTATACCGATAGCGTATGCAAGCTGAACCTCGCATTTTGAAGCAATTTTTGAAGCAACGATGTTTTTTGCAACATATCTTGCTGCATAAGCTGCACTTCTGTCAACTTTTGTAGGGTCTTTTCCTGAAAAAGCACCGCCGCCGTGACGGGAATATCCGCCGTATGTATCAACAATTATTTTTCTTCCGGTAAGACCGCTGTCTCCCTGAGGTCCGCCTATAACAAATCTTCCTGTTGGATTTATGAAGAATTTTGTGTTTTCGTCCATAAGGTCTTTCGGAATAATTTCGTATATTACATATTTTTTGATATCTTCTCTGAGCTGTTCTAAAGAAATATCAGGACCATGCTGCGTTGAAATAACAACTGTGTCAACTCTTTTTATTTCATTACCGTCATATTCCACAGTTACCTGGCTTTTTCCGTCAGGACGCAGATAGCTGAGAGTTCCGTTTTTTCTTACTTCAGTAAGCTTTTTTGCAAGCTTGTGCGCAAGTGAAATCGGAAGAGGCATAAGCTCAGGCGTTTCATCGCATGCATAGCCGAACATCATTCCCTGGTCTCCTGCACCTGTTGAATTATCGTCATCTGATTTGTCAACGCCCATAGCTATATCACAGGATTGCTCATCAATTGAAGTAACAACTGCACAGGTGTTTCCGTCAAAACCGTATTTTGCTCTGTCATACCCGATATCTAAAACAACCTGCCTTGCAATTTTAGGAATATCAACATAACAGCTTGTTGATATTTCTCCCATTACGGAGATAATTCCTGTTGTACATGTAGTTTCGCATGCTACTCTTGCGCCGGGATCCATAGAAAGTATAGTATCAAGGACCGAATCGGAAATCTGGTCGCAGATTTTATCCGGATGTCCTTCTGTTACTGATTCTGAAGTGAAAAAATGTTTTGCCATATATATCATATTCCTTTCAAATGTATTTAGAACATTATATCAAAATAACAGGTGTATAAACCTATTACATTATATTATACAATATAATAAAGAAAAAAACAAGTCTATTTTTTAAAAAAAAGAGAATTTATCTTTTTTTGTCATTTTTGTTAAAATAATATGTGAATTATGAATAAAAAATCGTATTTTTTTAATTAAATTGATAGCTTTTTCAATAAAATTCAAAAATACTTGACTTTTTTATAAAAAAGGTGTATTATGTAGGGTAGGAGAAGTTTGGGCATTATAAATATAAAATAATTAATGCAGTCCGATTGGGATAGCGTGGAGGTTACAAATGATGTCGTTATTAAAAAAGTACAAAAGGTATGCGCTTGTTCTTTTTGATATTTTGTTTATAATATTTTCGTATTCGATTCTTCCTGTTGTTTTTTGGGGGAATAAGCACAGCTTTTTGGGAAGAAGGCTTATTTTACTCACAATTGTTGTGCATATATCACTTATGTTTATATTCAGGCGTTATGAAAATATTTTAAAATACAGTAATGCGAATGAATCGTTTAAGCTGGCAGGTGTTGGCTTTTTAACACTATTTCTTGTTCCACCGATTGCGTCTTTTCTTCATATTCCGATTGCTGACGGTGCATATTACTTTATTGCTATAATGATTACAATCTGGGCATCTATTTTTTTCAGAATGTGCATAAAGTATTACACAAATTATCTCAGAGTACACAACAGAAACTCTGTTAAGGGAAATCTTCTTGTAGTCGGTGCCGGAAGTGCTGGCAGAATGATTTTTGAAGAAACTCAGATAAGTAAAAGCCTTAATTATAATGTTGTCGGTTATATCGATGACAGTGAAGAAAAGGTTGGTAACCGTATTAACGGTGTTAAGGTTTTAGGTACAAGAAAAGATATTGTTAAGGTTTGCGAAAAATACAGCGTTACCAATATTATAATTGCGATTCCGTCATTGATGACTTCTGAACTTCAGAAGCTTGTTACGCTCTGCAGTGAAACAAACTGCAAGGTGCAGGTGCTTCCGAGCTATGATGAAATATTAAAAGACAGTATTAACAAAACGAATGTGATGAATGCGGTCCGCGATGTTAATATTGAGGATTTATTGGAGAGAGATTCAATAAAGCTTGATAATAAACAGCTTTCTGAAATACTTACAGGAAAAACCGTTCTCGTTACCGGTGGGGGCGGCTCAATAGGTTCAGAGCTTTGCCGTCAGATTGCAAAATATAATCCCGGAAAGCTTGTTATTCTTGATATTTATGAAAACAATGCATATGATATTCAGAATGAACTCAGAAGAACTTATCCCGAGATGAAGCTTGATGTTGTTATAGCTTCGGTGCGTGATTATGAAAAGCTGGAGCTTATATTTGAAACCTATAAGCCGGATATGGTTTATCATGCAGCTGCCCATAAGCATGTTCCACTGATGGAATTTTCTCCTGATGAAGCTATAAAGAACAATGTTTTTGGTACTTATAATGTTGCAAAATGTGCTGATAAATATAAGGTTAATACCTTTACTCTTATTTCAACTGACAAAGCAGTTAATCCGACTAATGTTATGGGGGCTACAAAAAGAATATGCGAGATGATAGTACAATCCTTCCAGACTGTTTCGGATACTGAATTTGTTGCTGTAAGATTCGGTAATGTACTTGGCTCAAACGGGTCTGTTATTCCGCTTTTTAAAAAGCAGATTGCAAACGGAGGACCTGTTACCGTAACACATAAGGATATTACAAGATTTTTTATGACAATACCTGAAGCTTCTCAGCTTGTACTGCAGGCGTCAGCCTTTGCACAGGGAGGAGAAATCTTCGTTCTTGATATGGGTAAGCCGGTTAAAATTTACCATCTTGCGCAGAAGCTTATAAAATTATCGGGTTATGAGCCTGATGTTGATATAAAAATAGAAATCACAGGTCTCCGTCCGGGAGAAAAGCTCTACGAGGAACTCCTTATGGATGAGGAGGGTCTTAAAAATACAGAAAATTCAAAAATCTTTATCGGAAAACCGATTTTTGCTGATTTTGAAGAATTGAAGGTAAGTCTGAAAAAACTTGAAGAGGCTTTCAACAATCCTGATAAAAAACATATAAAAGAACTCATTTCTCAGATTGTTGATACCTACAAGCCGGACTATAATGACTGCGAAGCTGCTAAGTAAAAGGAATGATGATATGAGAATTGATAAATACCTTAAGGTATCAAGAATTATTAAAAGAAGAACAGTTGCACAGGAAGCGTGCGAAGGCGGTAAGGTGCTTATAAATGATAAGGTTGCCAAACCCTCAAGCGAGGTTAAGGCGGGCGATGTTCTTACACTTACCTTTGGAACAAGGACAATAAAGGTAGAAGTTCTTGAGGTAAAAGAGGTTGTCCGCAAGGACGATGCAATTACTTTGTACAGACAAATAAATTGATTTAATGGTGCTGTTGAAAATTTTTTAACAGCACTTTTTTTGTAGATTTTGTAGAAAAAAATTGTGTAATGTAGACAAGAAATAAAAATGAAATATTATTTTTTTGTGAAAAGTGTTGACAAGTACTGATATTATATAGTATAATAAGCTTGAAGAGGATAAATATCTTCAAATAAGCTTTCGGATTCTTCGGATTCAGGCTTTGAAGAGTCTGAGAGGAGAAAAGGAGACATGAATATGAACGTAACATTTGTTGAAAGAAAAGTAACACTGAAAGACACCTTTAAGGAAAAATTTGCTGCAAAGCTTTCCAAATTTGACAAAATCTTTGATGAAACAGCGAAAGCTACCGTAACAGCGTCGCAGATTAAGGATACATATATCCTTGAGCTTACAATTTTTTATAATAATACGATTTTCCGTGTTGAAGAATCCAACGATGACTGCTGGGCAGGTATGGACGAAATAATAGAGGATTTGAAAAAACAAATCAGAAAATATAAAACAAAGATAGAAAAAACTCTTAAACGCTCGGCAATCGAGGAGACCTTTGCTTCCTTTGAAGAGCCTGTCGACGATACAGAGGAAGAACTCGAATTTGAAATAGCAAGAACAAAAAAAGTTCCTGTAAAGCCTATGAGCTCGGACGAAGCAATATTGCAGATGAATCTTCTTGGTCATGAGTTTTTTGCATACAGAAACGCTCAGACTGACAATGTAGATATTGTTTATAAAAGAAAAGACGGAAAATACGGTCTTATTGAAACAGAATAAAAATAAGAGGGGAAACCCTCTTATTTTTTTAAAGTGTTTTTGCGTATTCTCCAAGATTTTCTGCGACTTTTGCAAGTAGCTTTGTAAACACAAGCTGTTCTTCCTTTGTAAAGCTTTTTTCTGCGATATTTACAATAGGCGCAATTATATCCTCAAATGTTTCCGAAACCTCGCGCCCTTTTTTCAGGAGATATATGCGCGAATTGTAATTTTTTTCGTTTTTGTTAAGTTCGTGGCTTATATATCCGTTTTCTTTCAGATAGGCTACCGTCCTCGAGGTAGCCGCTTTATCCTCTACGCATAGGTCATTGAGCTCACTCATAGTAAGACCTTCAGGATTTTGCATCAGATAAAACAAGCACATAACATGAGAGCCTTTCAATGAGTAGCTCTTCATTTTTTTATCTTTAATTTTTCTTATATTCTTATGTATATGAGAAATGGATGTCATAAACGTATCAAATTTATTAATCATTTTTAAGCCTCAATTTTTTCTGTATAATTAAACGCCTGAACCATTATTGTTGAATATTTATTCAGATTATACCATTGTTACGAAATTTTGTCAACATTATTCATGAAAAAAAGTAGTAAAAAACAGGAATATTTTTTTTGTGAAAAATATGTATTGACAAATTGAAAAAATATGGTATAATAAATTAGTAAGGCAATTTTAAAATATGTTTATCGGGGTGTGGCTCAGCTTGGTAGAGTACTTGAATGGGGTTCAAGGGGCCGCGAGTTCAAATCTCGCCACTCCGACCAAAAAAAGCATCGACTATGTCGGTGCTTTTTTCAGTAAAAGAGCATATTTTTAATGAAACACCGGTTTTTCTACATCTGCTTTTGGAAAAGGAGAATCCTTAGGAGACGGCTCGGACAAGCTGAAATACATTTTTGCGGCTTTTGTCGTACCGAAATCCTTGTTTGAGCCTGTGTTCTGGACCTTGTTGAATGCTTTTTGGAACATTGCATTATGTGCTTCCTCGCGGTTAAGAAGAAAATCGATGGTTTCTCTTACTTTTTTATCGTCAATCTGTCTATAAAGATATTCGTAAACAACCTTTGCACGCTGTTCGGAGGCTATGTTTGCAAGAAGATCTGCACATAAATCACCGGTTACGGTAACATAGTCTGCTGTCCATGAATACCCGGAAGCATTTATAAGGCCGGGATTAAGTCCTAAAATAACATGTGATTGGATTTCTCCGGCAGGTACATTGCCTGCATTTACATCGTGCCCGTTTAAAAGATTGATTGTCTGTGCCACCATTTCCATATGCCCAAGCTCTTCAGCAGCAATATCCAAAAATAAATCTTTTATTTCAGGGTCTTTGATTCTGAAGCTTTGAGACATGTATTGCATTGCTGCCTTAAGCTCTCCGTTTGCACCGCCTAACTGCTCCTGCATAAGCGCAGCATATTGCGGATTAGGTCTTTCAACAGCAACAGGATGGAAAAGCTGTTTTTCATGTTTGAACATTTTGTTCACTCCTTTTTTATTAATCTTATATTATTATTTACATATTGTGGATTTTTATGCAGTATACTGTACTTGACATTTTCCGACAAATGTTGTATTATAATAATATCAGATAAAAGCTTTAAAGGAGACGGAAAATGATAAATAATATACAGCAGGAGCAAATGATACATTCATGGGTTAAGCTTTCGGGAATTTTAAAAAATACAAGAATTACAAAAGGTCTTATGTACAACGAAGCTATTGTTATGCTTTTGGTTTATAACCGTTACTGTGAAGACGGTGTGGGAAAAATTTCGATAAAAGAAATTACTGCAAGTACAAAAATGTTAAAATCTTTGGTAAATAGGACAGTAAATGCCCTTATAAAAAAAGAGCTTCTGGAAAGATGTGAAAGCGACGGGGATAAGAGGATTGTCTATGTGCGCTGTATAGAAGAAAAGCTGAATATTTTTTTAGAAGTTCACAATGCGTCTTTAAAGCTTGCGAAAAATATTGTTGATATCATCGGTGAAGAAGACGCGGCAGCGTTCATAAGACTTGTTGATAAAATTGAAAAAGCAGGCTACAGCCTGAAATGAAAATGGGGGCGTTGACCCCCCCATTTTTTATTAGAATTCTATTCTTATACAAGCTTCTGTATCAGCTTTAACTATTGCTTCATAAATGTTATTTTCTTTCTTTTGAAAACTTATTTTTTCATTTAAGCAGAGTATTTCAGTTGGCACTTTTTCGCTGTAAAATGCGAAATCTCCGCCACCTGTTAAATAAACGATATTTTCGCTTTCGGTCTTTACAATCGCTCTTACAGCTGCGCCTGTGTTATATTTATCACATAAACCGATTGCACAAAAGCCTTCTTCTATCGGCATAACAGTTATAATTTCAGACTTTACTCCTTCGAGTGAAATGCTTGTTTTTTCAGTTGCTTCTTTAAGCTCAAAAAGCTTTTTGTTATGGTGATATAAAACATATTTTCCGTTTTTGAAGCGCGGAATATCGCAAGGTGAAATATCCTTTGTGATTTCTTCTTTATTGATTGTAAGATTAAATACGCCTATAACACCACCGAATTTGTTGTAGTTAAATATTTTGTATAAATCCTTGTCGGCAGGGGAGGTAAACAGACTGTCATATGTCGGTCTTGCAGTTTCTTCTGCCATAAGAAGCTTTCCGTCTGATGTAGTAAGCTTTGCAATTATATCAAAATCATGCTCGTCAACTCTGTCAGATACATATATCGGGCTTCCGCTGATTGCTCTTGAAGAAGCGTGAAAATCTCCGCATTTATGTTGAGTCTGGAACATATCCCAGTCGCAGTAGGTGAAGCCGCCAATCCATAAGCTGTTTACAGCATTTCTGAAAATGTGCTGTCCGTGTGAGTTGTCATCGTTCGGGAAGTAGTCGTCTGAAGTACGAGCAATTGAAGAAGCCTTGAAATGATATGTAAGGTCGTTTGAACCGCACATGCAGTTAATCAAACCGCCGTTGAAGTTAAGATTAACGGAGGCTTCAAGACCTTCTCTGTATATTCTTGTGCTTTTTACTCTTCCGCCGCAGTTGTGACCGATAGCCTCTGTGTTAAACTGTACATCAACCTTTACACCGTCAACGCCTGCCTTTGCAAGACTTTTGTGATAGTCGTTATAAAAGCTGAACACCTTGTCCTGATCAGGTACGCCCAAGATTTCTTCATATGTACTTATAGCTGCTTTTTTAAGATGATCTGAATAACGCTTTTGATAGTATTTTACGCCGTATTTTTGCATATCGGAAGAATTAGGCTCAATTCCGCCCCAATATCCGAGAAGTGCGTGCCATACATAAAACTGTTTAACTCCATATTCTTCCTTTGCAAGCTTTACGGTATCTGTTAAATCGTGATTAAATTTACTGTTTGCACAGAATTTTGAAAGCTTATGAAGACCTCTGTTGTCGTAATCCTCGCAAACTGTCTGCCAACCGTCATCAAGAAGGAGAAATCTCGGAACAAAGCCGCCTTTTTTAAAACTTTCCAAGCCCTTTTTTATATCATCGGCAGTTACAAGCTCATAAAATGAATCCCACGTGCACCATCCGAAATAGTTATATATTTCGGGTACTCTTTTTTCTTTTTTAGTGGTACAGGTTTTAATCTTTTTTGCTATGCTTTCGGGCGCATTGTCTATAAGCTCATAAAAGTCCTTGCCTTGAGCGTAATAAACAACTGTTTTTTCAGTTGCTTCTGTTGCAATGTCACCGCTTTCTATAAAAATGCTGAGAACATTTTCTTTTTCACCGAAAAATGTTGCTCTTAAAGGCTCATCGCAAAGCGGATATAAAACAGTGAAAATTCCGTCTTTATCCTTGTGACAAAGCCACTGTGTTTCATATGTAACCTCCTTGAAGCTTTTGGGAACATTGCCATTATTAAACCATGGCTTGTCTCTGTATGAGCAAAGGATATTACCTCCATCTTCAAACTCGGCAAAATCAAGCTCTGCGGCTGAGGTTTTTTTGCTAACATAGCTTACGAAATATCCGTTGCCAAGAGGGTCTTTTTCTATTTTGAAATTTTCAGTTAATATTTTCATATTTTTTCTCCGTTTTTTATAAAAATTATTTTCATTGTAATATATTATAGTTTGTATTTCTTTATGTGTCAAGAGGTTTTAAAAAAATCAGCGGTAACAAAAGCCACTACCCGATAAGGAAGCTTAGGTGAAATTATACTATTTTATCAAAGCCCTGTATTCTCTCGGAGTCATTCCGCGATATTTTTTGAATATTTTAGAAAAATAATTTGAGTCATCAAAACCAACCTTAAGTGCAATTTCGGTAATACTGTCATTTGAATTTTTGAGGTAAAACGACGCCTTTTCCACACGAAATCTGTTTATATATCCCATAGGTGACATTCCTGTTTCTGCCTTGAAAAAGTGGCAGAAATAATGCTCCGATAAGAAAAATTCCCGTGCAAGCTCTGCAGTTGAAAGCTTATGGGGATAATATGCGGAAATATATTTTAAAACAGCACTTATTTTTAAGATTTTCTTTTTCTTTGAAAGAATTTCGCTTTTTTCAAGTTTACAGTTTCTCAAAAGATATGTCATAAGAAGATATGTGAGCCCTTTTATCTGCATATCGTAGCCTTCATTCATAGATTTTTTTTCAATATGGATTTTCTCTAAATATCCGCTTACAGTTTCGTCTGCTGAAATATGCGTTTTGAATAAAACGCTTTCAAAATCAACATCAGAAAAAAATGAAGGTGAAATATGAATACAAAAAAGAACACAATCGTCGCTCATTTGTGTGGCATGAAGCTCGTTGCAGTTTATGACAATAAGGTCGTCTTTTTTTGCATGTATTACCTCTCCGCCGACAGTTGCCTCTCCGCTTCCGTTTATAAAATACAAAAGCTCAATATGCTCGTGCCAGTGCATCGGATACGAATGAGACGCTTCGCTGCGTGGCGTTAAAATTTTTGTTTTTATCGGATAAGTTTCCATCGGTATGGGCTTTTCCAAAAAAGATAAATTTTTCATAATATGTTCCCTAAAAGCAAAATCGTTCTAATTTTAAGCAAAAGTATTATGGTTTTTTTCTGAATTAAATTATATAATAAAAACATAAAAATGTCAATATTAATGAAAGGAGATTTTTATTTAAAATGAAAAAAGAAGAATTGATGAAGCGTATAGGTTCGGTTGAACAAATCGGTGGAATAAAGGATTATACCTTTAATGACGGAAAGAAAAAAGGGATTAGAGCAATAGAAATAAATACAGGAACGCTTTCTTTTACCGTGCTTCCCGACAGATGTATGGATATTGCACAGGCGTCTTATAAAGGGACGGCAATAAGTTGGATTTCAAAAACGGGAATAACTGCGCCGCAATATTATGAAAAGGACGGCAAAAACTGGCTGAGAGGCTTCTACGGCGGACTTATCACCACTTGCGGACTTGATAATATCGGAGCGCCTTATGATGATAAAGGGCTTCACGGAAGAATTGCAAACACTCCTGCCGAAAAGGTAAGCGTGTTTGCCGACTGGGTTGACGGAGAATATATAATGAGAGTATCGGGCGAAATGCGCGACAGTATGGTTTTCGGTCAGAATCTTGTTTTTAAAAGAACTGTGACAGCAAAGCTGCTTTCATCTGAAATAGAGGTTTGTGATGTAATAGTAAACGAAGGCTTTAACGATGAAAATGTATCCTTGTGTTATCACTGTAATTTCGGTTATCCGCTTGTAAGCGAAAAAAGCAAAATTGTGAATGTGCCCGATGAAATATCTGAAATAACTGCGCCTGTACATAATATCGAGGAGGAATGTATTCCTGTCAGCTATGACGGAGATGTAATTACAGTCGGAATTGAAAACGAAAAAATCGGTGCATATATTACATATAAAAGAGATACGCTTCCTGATTTTCTTGTCTGGAAAATGCTTGGTGAGAGTGAATATGTTGTGGGGCTTGAGCCAAGAACATCCTCACTCGGCGGAAAAAATCTTGTAGATAATAAAAAATATGTTACGGTAGCTCCGTTTTCAGAATATAAAACAGAACTGAAATTTACGATAAAAGAAATATAAAAAGAAAGATAAGGTGAAAAATATGAAAATTTTAATGATTGGTGCTCATCAGGATGATAACGAATTTCGTTGCGGAGGTTTAGCAAAAAAATATGTTCAAAAAGGGCATGAGGTTACTTTTTTAAGTATGTGTAACGGTTGTGGCGGTCATCATATTATGACTCCCGAAGAAACAACAAAAACACGCGCTAAGGAATCTGCGGCAGTAGCAAAGCTTCTTGGCATTACATACGATGTGTGGGATATTGACGATTGCTCTTTGGTTGCAGATTTGGAAACGAGAAGAAGACTTATAAGATATATAAGAAAAATTTCTCCTGATATGATTATTACACACCGCTTAAATGATTACCATGCAGACCATCGTGCAGTAGGACAGCTTGTTCAGGACGCTTCTTATATGCTTATCGTTCCGCATGAATGTCCCGATGTACCTGCTATGAAGGAAACTCCTGTAATAATGTACAACGAGGATAATTTTAAAAATCCGCCGTTTAAAGCAGACTACGTTTTCTCTGTTGATGACGTGGTTGATATAAAAATGCAGATTGCTGACTTAAATGTTTGTCAGGTTTATGAATGGCTTCCTTATACATACGGCGAGGAAGTTCCTGAAGGTAAGGAAGAACGCTTTGAATGGCTTAAGGGAATGGATATAACAGCTGATACAACCGACGAAGAGGTAATGGCGGCAAAGAGAGGTTATCTCGTACGCTATGCAAGAACAGCAGCAAGATTCCGTAAAGAGCTTATAGAAAGATACGGAGAAGAAAAGGGTAGTAAGGTGCGTTTTGCTGAAGCTTATGAGCTTTGTGAATACGGCGGCGATGTTACCGAAGAAATAAGAAAAGAGCTTCTTTCGTTTTAGTGTAAAAAAATCGGTTGAATTTTTTCAACCGATTTTTTCAACAAATTTTTTAGTAACCTTAACCGAGTTCTCTGCTGCTATATCGCAGAACTGCTGATAGGTTAAATGTTCGTCCGAAAGCCCATCTGAAATCGAACGGATAATACAGCATTTTACTTTGTTTACATAGCAGACATGGGCTATGCTTGCCCCTTCCATTTCGCAGGCGACTGCATTGAAATCAGATTTTAGCTGCGCTTTTTTTTCTGCTTTTTCTATAAACTGGTCTCCTGAAACGATAGTTCCTGTAATATTATTTATACCGCATTCGTCTACACAAGTTTTCATAAGAGAAGCGGTTTCTTCATCGACAGGAATATAAACAATATTTATTCCCGATAAAAGTCCGACCGGGTCACCGAGAGGAGAAGTATCCATATCGTGTTGAACTGCATTTTTTGATATAACTATGTCGGCAATTTTTAAATTTTCGTCCAAACCTCCCGCAACGCCTGTGTTTATGATTACATCAGGATTAAATGTAAGTATCATAGCTTCTGCACATATTGCGGCAAATACCTTGCCTATTCCGCAGCACGCTACAACGACCTCCTTGCCGTACATTTTTCCGTAGTTAAATTCTATATTACTTACGGTCTTAGTCTGCCTTTCAGTCAAAGCTTCCTTTAAAGCTGAGACCTCAACTTCCATTGCCCCTATAATTCCTATCATTGTCTATTCCTCCGGATAATTTGTATCTATTTTTTCATATGATAAAAGTATATCAAGATATTTTTTACATTCGTCCTTTGCTGATTTTAAATCAAGATTAAGATAATTTCCGCATTCTTTTCTTTCCTTACCGAAAATTTCGCCTTCATGCTCAGTAATCTTTTTTAATGTATCAAGAATAACGCTAACGGTTTCTTTATCATCTGAATTGCGGACTAAAAGATAAAAGCCTGTCTGACAGCCCATCGGCCCGAAATAAATAACCTTGTCTTTTATGGATGAGTTTCTTATATATGTTGCAAACATATGCTCAACACTGTGCATAGTAAGGTTATCTATATAATCATTGTTGTTTGGCTTTCTTGTTCTTAAGTCATAGGTGGTGATATCGTCATCAATTCGGGAAATATATATCCCAGGAATGATGTAATCGTGGTCAACCGTAAAGCTTGTTATTTTTTTGATTTCGTTTGTCATATTTATTTCACCCTTCTGTATACTTCTCCTATCGGAAGTCCTACAACGCTTGAATAATCGCCTATAACTTCCTTAACAAAAATAGCGCCTTTTCCCTGAATCCCGTAAGCTCCGGCCTTATCCATAGGCTCATTTGTTGCGATATATCTGTCTATTTCATCATCTGTAAGCTCATAGAAAACAACCTTTGTTTCTACGCTGAAGGTTTCAATATCGTTTTCTTTGATGATTGTTACCCCTGTGAAAACACTGTGTGTTTTTCCTGAAAGCTTCTTCAGGATTTCCTTGGCATTTTCTTTTGACGAAGGCTTTCCGAGAATTTCTCCGTTTATTGCAACAACTGTATCCGAGCCTATTATTGTGTCAACTCCGTTTTTTAGCGGAAGTGCTTTTATATAGCTCAAATATTCAACCGTTTCCTTTGGTGTTAAATTATCAGGGACGGTTTCATCGACCGAAGTCGGTTTTATTTGAAACTGAAGTCCCGTGAACTCAAGAAGCTCTTTTCTTCTTGGTGATTCTGAAGCAAGTATAAGCATTTTAGTTTTTCCTTTCAGTGATTGTGTTTCCGTCTGATATAAATGTGTGTATGTCATTATAGCTGTAAAATGTTTTGATTTTTCTTTCTTTAAGTATTTTTTCTGTTTCAGTGCTGGCAGGATAATTTTCCGAACAGCAAATAAACGCAATTTCAGGGTTTACATATTTTATAAAATCTTTTGTTTTTTCTGTGTGTTTATTGTTGGGCATTTTTATAAATTCAGCACATATATCTGCTTTTTTTGAAATAAGCTCCTCTATACGCTCGTTTTTTATGTTCCCCGAAAAAAGAAATCTGTTTTTTCCGTGCGTTATTTTAAAAACAAGTGAGCAGTTATTTTCGTTGTTTTCGAATAATGCGTTGTCACACCCGAAAAACTCAAAATGTATATCTTCAACCGTGAGTGTTTCATCAGTTTTTATCGTATGAGGTGTTATTCCTTTAAATTTAAGTGTTTGTGTATATTTCTCATACAGCCTCGTTTTTTGGGGAATATATGACGGCTGACAGATATTTTTCACTTCAAGCTTTCTTAAAATTGTGCTTGCACTTCCGAGACTGTTTTCGGAAAACTGTGTTATAATAAAATAATCTATTTTACTGATGTTTTCACTTTTTAAAAAATCAATTATATCTTTTGCATTTTCGCTTTTTGCGCTGTCAACAAGTATGTTACAGCTTTTGGTTTTTAGTAAGAAAAATTCAGTTTCTTCGGTTTTCGGATTTGTAATTGTAAAATTTCCTGTCACCTCATATATTTTTTCGGGTTCACTTTTTTTCGCACATGAGCAGAACAAAAAAACAAAAACAAAAACGCATAACAGTTTTTTCATTATAATCATCCTTTCACACTAAAGGCTATGATAAATATAATGAAAAAATGTTAAAACAATTCTCGGCAGTTCTTTCTCAGTCAATTATATCACCCGAAAATATCTTTGTCAATAATTTTTTCATAATAATTGTTTTATCTGAATAATATATAAGAAGGAAAAGAAGGAGTGAAAATCTTGAAAAGAAGCTTTATAATTACAGTAAATAATTTTATGAGAAAAACAGTATTCGTTCTTATATTTATTGTGTCGTTTGTTTTTTTGTATAATATAGGCGCTATAAGCCGCGTTTTTGAGGCTATGGCAGAGGAGGCGGTTTTTTTACAGGATAAAAAGGATATATCCAAGATTTTAAGCCCCGGAAATCAGGATATTGTTTATATGCTTACAAATTCAAAAGAAAATATTATCCCAAAAACAATAATAGTGGAAAATAAACCTGAAAAAGAAGAAAATAAAAAAGAAGCTTCAGTAGCTGTCGACGAGCCTAACAATGTAGATTTTTCAAAGGAAAAATCGTCGATAAGTGTTGAGAATAATAATATTATTGTGTCAAATGCGGCAAGAAAAAGCTTTGATATAGAAAGTATTCTCAATATGCCGCTCAGCTTCAAAAAAACAGATGGTTATAAGGTTCTTATTATACATACGCATACAACCGAAAGCTATATGCCAAACGACAGAGACAACGACCCTTCTAAGAATATTACAAGGGTAGGTGAGGAGTTTGCAAGAGTACTCAACGAAAGCGGAATAAAAACTCTTCATGAAAAAACTGTCCACGATGTGCCTTACAGTCAGTCATATATCAATGAGCTTAAATCAATTGAAAAAATTCTTTCACAGCATCCGTCCATAGAGGTTATAATTGATGTGCACAGAGACGCACTCTATAATTCAAAAAATGAGAAAATAAAGCCTGTTGCTTCCGTAAACGGTGAAAAAGCGGCACAGGTTATGCTTGTGTGCGGAACTGACGCTATGGGACTTCCGCATGAAAACTGGAAAAGCTGCTTTTCTTTTGCTTTAAAAGTGCAGAACGATATGAATAAGAATTATCCGAATCTTGCAAGACCTGTTAATTTAAGAGAAGAACGCTTCAATACACACAAAACAAAAAATTCAGTTATTTTTGAAATTGGCGCAAATGGAAACACGCTTGAAGAAGCGATTTTAGGAGGCAGATATGCCGCTAAGAGTATAGCAAATATTCTTAATGGTAAATAATAGGAAAAAAGCGGTAATTTTTTTTGGAAAATGTGAAAACGAAGAAAAATAAAGAAAAAATGAGATTTAAACTGAAAAAAAGTTTTATTTTCAAATATTTGGTTATAATCGGTATTGAATTATGGAAGAAATTTGATATAATAATTTTAGCACTCAACAAAGGAGAGTGCTAATAAAAAGTTTTTAATATCAAATATAAATTTCGGAGGTAGAAAAAAATGAAATTAAATCCTACAAGTGATAATGTAGTAGTAAAAATGGCTGAAGTTGAAGAAACAACAGCGAGCGGTATTATCCTGGCAGGAAGTGCAAAGGAAAAACCGCAGATTGCAGAGGTAGTTGCAGTTGGTCCCGGCGGAATGGTTGAAGGTAAAGAAGTTAAAATGGAAGTCAAAGCAGGTGACAAGGTTATAATGCGTCAGTACAGCGGCACAACCGTTAAGCTTGACGGAGAAGAATATATCATTATAAAGCAGTCAGATATTCTGGCAACAGTTGAATAAAACAAAAAAAGGAGATAGATGAAAATGGCTAAACAGATTATATATGGTGATGAAGCAAGAAAGGCTTTGGAAAGCGGTATAAATAAGCTTGCTGATACAGTTAAAATCACATTGGGACCAAAAGGCAGAAATGTAGTTTTAGATAAGAAATTCGGTGCACCGCTTATCACAAACGACGGTGTTTCAATTGCAAAGGAAATTGAGCTTGAGGACGCTTTTGAAAATATGGGCGCTCAGCTTATCAAAGAGGTTGCAACAAAAACAAACGATGTTGCAGGCGACGGTACAACAACAGCTACACTTTTGGCACAGGCTTTTGTAAGAGAAGGACTTAAAAATATTGCGGCAGGCGCTAATCCTATGATAGTAAAAAAAGGTATTGCAACAGCAGTTGCCGCAGCAGTTGAAGAAATCAAAGCAAATTCAAGAAAAGTAAACGGTAAGGACGATATAGCAAAGGTTGCTTCTATTTCATCAGCAGATGAATATATCGGCGGACTTATTGCTGACGCTATGGAAAAGGTAAGTGCAGACGGAGTTATAACTGTTGAAGAATCAAAAACAGCCGAAACCTTGTGCGAGGTTGTTGAAGGTATGCAGTTTGACAGGGGATACATTTCTCCATATATGGTAACAGATACTGATAAGATGGAAGCCGTTCTTGATGACGCATGCGTACTTATCACAGATAAGAAAATTTCATCAATACAGGATTTGCTTCCGCTTTTAGAGCAGATTGTTCAGCAGGGAAGAAAGCTTCTTATTATTGCTGAAGATATCGAAGGCGAAGCACTTACAACATTGGTGCTTAATAAATTAAGAGGAACATTCACATGTGTTGCTGTAAAAGCTCCGGGCTTT
>CAZHZL010000002.1:51294-69215 GCA_964537245.1 uncultured Oscillospiraceae bacterium | reverse complement strand
CTCACAAGATTTGCAGAAGGTATTTCAGAAGTTGGTGTTGTTGACAAACAGCCTAAAATGGAAGGCAGAAGTATGGTAATGTTTCTGTCATCAAAGTAAATTACATTGTTTATAAATTAAGAAGATATCTTGGAGAGGAGTTTTTAACTATGCCAAAAATTAAGACACACAGAGGAGCTGCAAAGAGATTTTCAGTTACCAAAAACGGAAAAATAAAAAGATCTAAAGCAGGAAGACGCCACATTCTTAACAAAAAAACAACAAAGAGAAAAAGACATTTGAGAATGGGCGGATATGCCAGCGAAGCAAATGTAGCAACTATCAAAAAGTTGATCCCTTATAAATAAGATCTTAGAAAATTACGGAGGATAAAAGGTTATGGCTAGAATTAAATGTGCAGTAACTACAAGAAGAAGACATAAAAAAATATTAAAGCTTGCTAAAGGCTACAGAGGTGCCAAAAGTAAGCTTTTCAGAACAGCTAACGAAGCTGTAATGAAATCACTCGTTTATTCTTACATCGGAAGAAAACAGAAGAAGAGAGAATTCAGACAGTTATGGATTGCAAGAATAAATGCAGCAGCAAGAATGAACGGTATCAGCTACTCAAGACTTATGAACGGTCTTAAGAAAGCAAATATCGAAATCAACAGAAAGATGCTTTCTGAAATCGCTATTGCTGACCCTAAAGCTTTCACAGCTTTGGTTGAACAGGCAAAAGCTGCTCTTTAATATTTGAGTATTAAATAAAAACCTGCCTTGCCTATTTATCGGTGAGGCAGTTTTTTTGTAAAAAAATATGAGGATTTGGTAAATTTCAAATCCTCATATTTTTTTATATTTTAATTATTATACCTGTTCCAATACTACTCCGCCTACCAAGCGTCTTGCGCTGATAAGTGCGTTTGCACGAACTTCGTAGTCTGAAGGATAAAGAACTTTATCAGAAGCACTCTGGATAGAATCAAGATTTCTTGATGTTTCGATAAGAGTTATAGCCTGTTTTGCGTTTTTCTTTTCTTCTTCACTTCCGTTAGCAATCAAATCGTTAGCTTTTTTAATAACGAGCTCCTGCTGAATTGTGAGGATTTCTTTGATTGTATCTATCGGTGAAGTTGTAAGCTTGCTTCTGTCAACTCCGCCTACCAATACTTCTGCTGCCAAAAGATTGTCAAAGCAGTAACGGTAGTTAAACGGATAGATGATGTGCGGAGCGTTTGGAAGCGTTGGTGGCCACTGACCGTCTGAATTGTATGAATTTGTGAGGTGGTACCAAACTTTTTCTATTGTACCTTCATCCAAAGTATCTTTTATCTGGTGAAGCTTTTCTCTTACAAGATCCTGCCACGGTCTTAAAATTCTTGCCATAGGTGTTGAAGCCCATGTTGAAGCTCTTGCACCGTGCCAAGCAGCGTCATCGTCAACATTCATAACATCTGTAAGCGGTTCTAAGTTACAAGCGTCATCATATGTAATAAATTCGCCAAGCTTTTCAACTTCTTTTACAAGAGCGATAAGCTTTTCTTTTGACTGTGGAGTCTGTTCAAATACATTGTCAGGCTTATTCTGATATTTGAGTCTGAACCAGCCGTTTGTTCCTACATATTCTGCGTCATCGGCAAATATGATAAGCGCACCTTCAGGCTCGCCTTCTTTCTGAGCTGAATATTTTTTGATAAGGTCCATGTATTTTTCAAATGTATAGCCTTCCATACCCATGAAATATCTTACAGCGAACTGAGCAACTCTGTCTGTTCTTAAGAACATTCTCAGCTTACCTTTTTCAACACCTTCGATGTTTACAAACGGGAAGTGGATTGCTCTTTCTGTTCCTTCGAGGTCATATTTGAAATCGAAGCTGTAGAATGATGGGTCGTCTGAATATTCTTTTTCGTAAATTTCAGGACGAAGCGGTTTACCGTCAACACCTTTTGAACGGCTGTATGCTTCAAAATCTCCGATTAAGTTTCTCGCACCGTTTGCGATAGCAGCGTGAGGAACATAGCTTCTCCAGCCACATTCAGGATTCCAGAAGCTCTTCGGCTTCATACCGAGATATTTTTCAAAAACATCCATAGCAAACTTGAATGACCATGTGTCATCTTCAAGCGGGAAGTTAGGAAGCATTGGGTGTGCATAAGGGCTGCCCATAAATTCGCAGGTGCCGTTAGCGATTGCTTTCTTTAATTTTTCCAATACATCAGGTGTAAGAACAGCCATCTGTTCAATTGTGTAACCTGAAGCCTCAAATACATATTTTGTATTCGGGAAGTTTTCTGCCATTGTGTCAAAAATGAGTTCGTAGCTGTTACGGATAACAAACTCATATTTGTCAGGGTTAAGATACGCATAGTTTAAGTTTGCGTGAAAAATCATTACATACTTCATACTGATTTTTTTCTCCTTTTAATTTTAAAAAAATTATTTTATTTAATTATATTTTAGCGTATCTACTTGAAAAGTAAATGGTATTGTGCTATAATTATATGGAATAATGCTATTTAAAAAACTGAGGTGTTAAAAATGAAGGACCATATTTGGTTAAAACCACTAAATAACAACCAGCTTTCAATATATCAGTACGGAAACGAGGTGTGCGAGTCGAGCCATATGTACGGACCGTATGTCCGAGACCATTTTCTTATCCACTTTGTTGATAGCGGCTGCGGAAAATTCGCTTTGGGTAATATTTCATACAGCGTACAGAAAAAGCAAGGCTTTATAATTTATCCCGACGAAATTACATACTACGAAGCGGACGCTGAAAATCCGTGGACTTACCGCTGGATAGGCTTCAACGGCGGAAAAATAGATGAGGTTATGAAAAATATGGGCTTCGACCCCGAAAATCCGATATTCAGCTTCGATGATGAATTTGTTTCCGATATTTTTGAAAAAATAAAAAAGCTTGATGAAACAACAATACAGGGACAGCTTATGATGAACGGATATCTTTATATGCTTTTTTCGTCCATGAAGCCGCTTGAGGCAGTTAAAACTCAGCAGAAAAATCCGTACAGCACCAGTAAGGAGTATGTGGGAAGTGCAATAGAATTTATAAAGAAGAACTATGCTCACAGAATATCTGTGAACGAAATCTCTGATTATATCGGTCTTAACAGAAGCTATTTTGGAAGCATTTTCAAAAAGCATACCCAAATGACTCCGCAGGAATTTATAATTGATTTTAGGTTTCAGAAGGCAATCGCACTTTTTGAAAACGAAAAGCTCAATATTTCGGATATTGCCCGAAGCGTAGGCTACGATGACGCTATGCTTTTTTCAAAGGTATTCAAAAAAAAATACGGCATTTCTCCGAAGAAATACCGCGAAAATACAATTCATAATTTTGATTAAAAAAGGGCTGCAAGTCTTAGCCGGTAGCGGCTCTTGCAGCGCCTTTTTTAGAACTCAGAATGTTACTCCATTAAACTTTTCAAAATATCCTCAATGTCCTCAGCATTACTTGCTATATCAAAATCTTTTGCCTGTGAAGCGGTTATCACACCTTTTTCAGCCAATGTATCCGCAAATATCTTTCCGCCGCTCGTTTTTGCAGATAACATTTTATATGATATATACACCGTGTCTGCCCTTGTAAATTCTGATTTTGTTTTCAGCTCGTTCATATAATCGCTGTCAAATATCATAGCTTCAACTGCTTTTTCCAAAGCTGTTTCAGGCTCTGTGTCAGTATAGCCGAGAGTACGAAGTACGAATGTCACATATTCTTCCACACTGATTTTCTCAGAAGGGGAGAAGCTGTTTTCTCCCGTTCCTTTTGTAACATTGTTTTCATAGCAATACATTACATATCCGTATGACCATCTGTTTTTTTCTACATCAACAAAAGCCTCGGCATAGCTGTCGCTTTGTGATAATGCTTCTGCTTCTGCCCCCATCAAACGCACTATCATTGTTGCACTCTGCTCCCTTGTAAGCGGACTTTCAAGCTCGTAGCCCTTATCCGTTCCCAAAAATAAACCGAGCGAATTTAACTTGTCGGCATATTTTTCGTTCTCCGCACTTGCACACAGGCTGAATACCGTTGTGAATAATATTGTGACTGCTAAAAAGAATTTTACAGCTTTATTTATACCATTTTTCATATGTATTCGTACCTCCTATGTAATTGAAATTGTCAATCGGGATAATCGTTTCGGCTTCGCCCGAAATAAAGCGTATGCTCTCAAGCTCCTGCTTAGTTTCATCTGTGAAATTAAGATACATTTCAAGCTTATCATATCCGCTTTCTTTTCTGACCGTAACAAAGTTTTTGAAGGATTCCAGCTCCGAAAATGCTGCGTAAACCGTCTTGTCGTCAGGAAGCTTCGTTGATTCTCCCGTCGGTCTTTGATATTCAATCATTGAAAGTGAAAACCATTTTGTGCCGCCCTCTCCGCTAAGCTTAATCATAGGCTCAGGAAATACTTCCGTTTCATTTAAAATTCTTACCATACTAACAACCGAAACTGTAACATTTTCCCCAAGCTTTTTATACCATTCCTTTTCGGAAGCAAGCGAAATATCTGCTGTCGCAGCATAATCAACATCAACAGCCCATCTTCTTTCTGCCGAGCTTTTTCTCAAATCCGTTGTAACTAAGTCGGTTTTGGTTTCTTCTTTTTCTTCTGTGTTGAGATTTTTTAAGTCCTCAGCAATAGCAATAAGCTTTTCTTTAAGTCCGCTGCTGCCGTAATCGAAAAACTTCGGATCTCCCCAAACTTCATCTCTTTGAATATGAATGAACTTATCAAATAATTTCACTATCGTCACATCTTTAGTATCTTTATTATGCATAAACTCAATTTTCAAAATATAGTTTGAAGTGTTTGCCATTACAATATTTTCTGATTTTTCACTTATTTTTAAATCTGTTAAAGCTTCTGTTATTTGATTCACCGCATCTTTTCCCATTTGAGAAGGTCTGAAATTTAATGTTGTTTCAGTTCCGTTATTATTATATTTGTAAGACATTGTTGTAAAAGAACCTGTTGTCGCAAAATTTAAACCTTCATCGTTGCTGATTGATGAGGAATTTTCTGTTTCTTCTTTATCAATATTATTTAGCCATACATCAGAATATCTTGGAACTGATGGAAAAGTTTCTCTGTCAAATACTTCTGATTCAATGTTATTTGCAGTTATTTTTTTGCTGTTTGAGCCATACGATAGGGTTATATCAAGTTGATTTGAATTTGTTGACAATCTTCCTTCCAAATCAATGCTTGATGTATAGGGAGTTGATATGAATGCCCAAACATCTCCCATTTGCATTTGTGAAATTGGAAAGCTAAGGTCATTTCTCAAACCCTGTATACCGCTATTTAAAAAATTATTTCTTGTAAATAAGCTAACGGTATTTTTATCACCCTTTAATGTTAGAACATTAATTGATTGAGAGCCGTAGGCGTAAACATTCATTATACAATGAATAGTGGTGTTTTTATTTATAATCTCTTCAAAAAAAGTGCTACTGTAATTAAAGCTGTTACTCAAATCTACATCAAATTCAATTTTTTCAGTTTCAATATAACTGTGCGTTTTATAGCTGTCAGAGACTTCAACATCAAAAGTTTTGTTTGTATAATTCCAATTTTTAATTAGCACTTCTTCAATAGTTTTTTCAACAATTTGTGGATAAACTTCGTAAATATTTTCTGCGATTTTTGTTATTACAGAAATGAAAGCTTGATAATCTGTTATCTTTGCATACTTGAAAAAGAAATTCTTAATTCCGTCAAGCGTGTACTGCTCGCTTGCAAAGCTTACTTCTACTGAAAAATAATTACCGTCAATGTCAAGAGTTAAATAATCTTCATTGGAAAGATTTTTCATTTGTAACATTATATGACTCTCGTTATCTGTTTTTTCGCGGTTTTCATATTCGTTATATGAAATAGCTGTAAAATAACTGTCAAGCTCAGTAAGATATTCAGCATATAAAGCGCTTTTTTCAGGAGTTAATGTGAATTTTCCGTTTTCCTCTGTCAAATTTCCGAATGGAGCCTGATTTTGATTTTGACTTGACCACCTGAGTTGATGACTGTCTACTGTTTGTAAAAGTATATTAAGATTTTGGGATAGCGGCTCAAAAAATGTTTCTGCCTCACCTTGAACCCATACGGAAGAACAAAATGATAAAATCATAACAAATACACAAACTAATGAAACTAACCTGTTTTTTCTCATAAATGCCACTCCTTTTTAGTAAATTTTAGGTTATACCTTATATAACAGGAGCAGAAAATCTGCTCCTTCATAGGAATCACCTCCATATTTTCGGATAATTTTATATGAATATCAATTGCATTTTGTTTTTACGGGCAGCTCAACACATTTGCGATTGATATTATCATATATTATTTTATTTCACTTCCCCGATGGAAAGGCAGACTGCATAAACGAAATAGAGTAAGTTTGATATTCCAAAAGAAGCGGATCGCGTGTATATTTTCTTCGTTTATAATATTTCTGCCTTCCTTTCGGAGAAGTGAAACAGATTATCCGATATTAAATTATTTAAAATTTTTCTTCTATACATAAAACTCAAAAAAATAAAAAAAGTGGACAAAAATTGCGAAAATTTTTTGAAAAAATTTTAACGAATTATATTGAAATATGTAAAATAATAGTATATAATATACTTGAAAGGTAGTGTGATAGCGTGTTTTTATTTGCTGCGATTGAATGTGACGAAGATAGAACAAAAGCAAAAAAACTTTATAGTAAATATAAAAATCTGATGTACAGAGAAGCATATAATATATTGGGGAATGTTGCAGAGGCTGAGGATTCGGTTTCTGAAGCTTTTTTGAGAATAATAAATAATCTTCATAAAATAGATGAAGAAAAACATCTTGAAACGGCGTCCTTTATGGTAAGAATTTGTACAAATGTTGCAAAAAGCAAAATAACTCAAATTGCTCAAAGGCTTGACTATGAAGAGCCTTTGGATGATAATATACATAAAAGCGACAGTTCATTTGTTCCCGAAAATCTTGTGATTTCAAAAGAAAGCACAGATATGCTGACAGATATTATCAGTTCCTTGAAGCCTGCTTATCGTGATGTAATTATATTAAGATATTATTATAGCTGTGGGATTGATGAGATTTGCGAAATACTGAATCAAAAAAAGGATACGGTTAAAAAACAGCTTACAAGAGCAAAAAAGCTTATAGGAGAAGAATACGAAAAACAAAATAAGAAGGAAAAGGAGCAGTGTTAAGATGGCAAATAGAAATGATAATTTTGAAAAAGCATTTGATATATTGCTTACAGAGGCTGCCGAAAATGTTGTTCTGAAGGACGGAGAAGAGCTGCTTTCAAAAGAAATTCCCGAGCATGAATTTTCTGAAAAGCATAAAAAGGAAATGGAAAAGATATTTAAGAAGGATAAGAAAAACAAGCTTTTGCAATTTGTAAAGAAGCATAAGGCTTTTGTCGCTTCCTTTATTGCCGTTGTCATTGCTCTTGGTATAACGCTCCCGAATGTAAAAGCTATTAAATCAGTATTTCTGGTTTATTTCTTTGATAAGGACGCACCGGGGACTGTTATTAAGTTTGACGACGGAACGCCGACACATTATTCAAACGATAGAGTGAGCATACGCTATCTCCCTGCGGGCTTTGTTACTGTGTTTGAAGAAATAACAAAGCCCGGTATGACTTTTCAATTTGAAAAAGATGAAAAGTGGGTTGGTGTTAGCATTGGTCCTATGACGGGAAATTTGAGTATTGACACCGAAAACGCAGAGCTTGAAGAAGTTACGGTAAACGGTGTTAAAGGACTTTTCAGTATAAAACCCAATGTGAAAATTCTTGTATGGAATGACGAAAAATACGCATATGTAATGGACGGTAATTTAGAAAAGGAAGAATTCATCAAAATAGCGGAAAGCATAACTGTTTGGGAGTAAGGCAGTATTATTTCAGCTTTCCGATAATATAAAAAATCACAAATACAGCTGCGTTTACTATAACAACGCTTGCGCCTGCGGGGAGCGAAAGAGCATAGGAAAAAAACATACCTACTGCAAAGCAGAAAACGGCGATAATTCCCGATGAAACGATAACGCTTCTGAAATTCTTAAAAACCCTCATAGATGTAAGGGCAGGGAAGATTATAAGGTTTGAAATAAGCATTGCGCCCATCATACGAAGACCGATAACAACGCATAAGGCTGTGAAAAGCGCGATTATTGAGATATATAAATCAGATTTTGTGCCTGTCGCTTTTGCGAAGCTTTCGTCAAAGGTAACGGCAAAAATTTCGTGATATGAAAACAAAAAGAAAATAAGCACAAGCAGGCACAAAAAAGCGCATATGTACACATCAGCTTCACTCATAGCAAGTATACTTCCGAACATATAGCCGTAAACATCTGAATTAAGACCGCCCGAAAGTGAAGACGCACACACTCCGACAGCAAGCGAAACTCCTGCGATAAGTCCTATTGCGGAGTCGCCTCTCATTTTTGACTGTGAGCCTATTTTAAGAAGAAAAAACGCAGCAATCACAACTATGGGAATACAAACGGCGAGGGGGGCTTTGTTGAGCGCAAGCGCAATACTGAAAGCACCGAAGCCGACATGCGAAAGTCCGTCTCCTATCATAGAAAATCTTTTTAAAACAAGACTTATTCCCAAAAGCGCACAGGTCAAGCACATTAATATTCCTGCGATAAATGCACGCATTATAAAATCATGTGATAAAAATGTTGTTATTAAATCCACTTTTATTAAAGCTCCTATCCTATTATCATATTTTTGTATATATCTGTCTGCTCAAATTCTTTTTTTGTTCCGAAAAATGTTTTTTCTCCAAGATATAAAATCTGTCTTGCATTCTGAAGTGCAAGCCTTACATCGTGGGAAACCATAAAAATAGTTGTTCCTTCTCTGTTGAGCTGAGATACAATGGCGTAAAATTCAAGAGTTGTATCAACATCAAGCCCCGTTACCGGCTCGTCTAAAATGAGCATTTCCTCTCCTGCGCACAACGCTCTTGCAAGAAGAACTCTTTGCTGCTGTCCGCCTGAAAGCTCCGAAAAAGGCTTCTTTTTCAAATCTGAAATGCCAAGCTTTTTCATATTTTTTTCAGCAATTTCTTTTTCAGATTTCATAAAAAACGGTCTTAAGCCTTTTTTTGAGATAAGTCCCGACATTACAACCTCGTTCACACAAGCGGGAAAATCCTTCTGAATCTGCGTTTGCTGAGGAAGATAACCGATATGATTTCTTTTTATATGAAATTCTATCTCTCCCGATTTTATTTTTGTAAGCCCCAGAATACCTTTTGTGAGCGTTGTTTTTCCTGAGCCGTTATCACCTAAAACACAGATATAGTCGCCTTTTTTTATAGCCAAGCTGAGATTTTTTATAACCTGTGTGTTTTCATATTGAATTGTCACATTTTTCAAGCTTATCTGTTCCATTTATTCTTCAGCACCTTTCAATGCATTAAGGTTGTTTCTCATAAGAGAAAGATATGTTTCTTTTCTTTCAAATTCGTCCTTTGTCACATTGTGGCACGAATGAAAAAGCTTTGCCTTTGCGCCCGTCTGTTCAACAACGGCTTCCGTTATCTTCGGGTCTGAAAGCTCTGTATAAAAAATTGTTTCTATATTTTCTTTTTTAACAGTATCTATAAGCGTAGTCATGGATTTTATATCAGGCTCTGTTTCTGCACTGCATGACTCGAAAGCGCTTTTGTATGATATTTCGTAGTCCTTTGCAAAATAATAAAACGGAAAACGGCTTGAAAAGACCATAGTTTTTTTGTTTTCGGAGAAAAACTTTTCAAACTCCTTGTCAAGCGTATCAAGCTCTTTTATATATATGTCCGCGTTTTGTTTATATGTCTCTTTGTTTTTTTCGTCAGCATGACATAGTGCTTTTAAAATATTTTCAACCATTATTTTTGCGTTTTTCGGAGAAGTCCATATATGCGGGTCCAAGCTGTGATTGTGTGCATGCTCATTTTCATGTTCATCTGCACACTCAAGCGTGATATTTTCTGAGCTGTCGCATATAACCGCATTTTCCGATTTTATTGAAGAAATGATTTTTTCTGCCCATATTTCCATATCTTTTCCTGTGTACACAAACACATCACATTCGCTTATTTTCACCATATCCGTGCTTTTCGGCTCAAAGCTGTGGCTGTCAACTCCGGGCTGGGTGAGGAGTGTTATATCGGCATTATCGCCTGCAATTTCCTTTACAAAATCGTAAAGCGGAAAAAGAGTAGTCACAACAGAAATTTTTCCGTTATCTGTTTTTGATGTTTCCTTTACTGTGCACGATGAGATAAAAAGCATTGATATAATAAGTAATATTAAAAAAAGTTTTTTCATTTTATGCTTCCTTTCCACATTCCTCGCAAACACCGTAAAATACTGTTTTTACAGTGTCAACCTTAAAATTATGCTCGGATAAAATGTGATTATATACCGAAGAAAGATTGGTACATTCAAGATGAATAAGCTTTCCGCAGGAGTTGCAGACAAGATGAAAATGGCTATGACAACCTCTTTTTTCATCAAAATATCTGTAAGCTGCGCTTTCAGTATCGTCTGTTACGAATTTTCTGACAAGACCTTCTTCGCAAAGGCGGTTTAAATGTCTGTATATTGTAGCCATACCGACAGAAACATTTTCAGCTCTAAGGTATTCCATTATCTTTTCTGCTGTCATACTCTCGTTTTCGTGGTTTTTAAGACAGTCCAGTACAAAATTTTTCTGTTTTGTTTTATATGCCATTTCTACTTCTCCTTAAACAAAAAAAGTGAAATTGATAATCATTTTCAAATTCAAAAAATATTTTATCACAAAAAGCAGGAAAAGTCAAGAAAAATTTGTACTATATTAAATAATTTCCCAAATCGGTTGACTTTTAAAAAATAAAATGATATACTTTAGTTGCATAATATATTGTGAGGTGTAAAACCATGCTTTTTAAAGATGAAAGGTTTGGGCTTTTTATTCATTGGGGAATTTATTCGGTAGGAAAATGGCACGAGCAGGAGCAATGGAGAAATAAAGTTGATAAGGAAAAATACATAAAATATGCTGAGAAATTCAATCCAAAGGGATACAGCCCTGATGAATGGATTTCGCTTGCCAAAGAGGCGGGAATGCAGTATGTTGTGTTTACAACCAAGCACCACGACGGCTTTTGCATGTGGGACACAAAATACACGGATTACAATGTTATGAATACGCCTTACGGTAAGGATATTTTGAAAGAAGTTGCGGAAGCTTGTCAAAAATACGAAATGAAGCTTGGACTTTATTATTCTGTACCCGATTGGCATTATAAACATTCTGTTAATTTTGGCGGAAGTCATCAGCTTGAAAAGCCAAATGCAGGCGATGAGCCTGACGAGGCAAGGTATAAAGACTATATAAAAAATCAGATGAAAGAGCTTCTGACAAATTACGGAAAAATAGACGCTCTTTTCTGGGATATTCCGCCTTATAATTATGATTCTTCAATAAATGAATATGTAAAAACGCTTGCACCCGATATTTTTATAAACGACAGGGGATATTCCGAGGGAGATTATTCCACTCCCGAAAGAGAAGTTCCGAAGGGGAAGGCTTTTTCAAAACTTACCGAGGCTTGCCAGTCGGTTGGCTCACAGGCTTGGGGTTACAGAGAAAATGAAGACTACTACTCACATAAATTTTTAGAGAGTGCGATAGATTCCATTATGTCAAGAGGCGGGAACTATCTTTTAAATGTAGGTCCCGATGATAAAGGAAAATTATCTTCAGAATCAAAAAACTCTCTTAAAGCAATAGGGAAGTGGTATAATAGCGTTAAAGAAAGCTATATGAACGCGCAGATTATTGATATAGGCATCCAAAGCAGCGTCAACGATTTTATAATAACAAAAAAAGATAATTCACTTTATCTGCATCTTACGGAAAATTCTCAGGTAAGCGGACTTGCATTAAGACCAATTGCCGATATGCCGAAAAAGGCAGTTGTATTAAATAACCAAAAACAGCTTGAGTGCGAGAATGTGTATATGCCGTCATATTTCTCCGATGGCAAAATGGACAGCGAATATCTTCATATTATGGGGATTCCCGTAAATGAGCTTTGCGGTGAGGTTATAGTTATAAAGCTTGAGTTTGATAATCTTGACAAGGTTTTAGAAGGATTAAAGAAAACAGAGACAATAAGAATACTATAAAAAAAACAGGTGTAAAAAACGAGTTTTTACACCTGTTATTTTTTAAAAATTCTAATCAGCCCGCATGCAATTTTCTTTCCTGCATTTCCTGCCGGTTGTGTTGTAAAATCATCAGGCTGTGAATGGATAATCACAGTTTTTCCGATTATTTCATTCACAGTAAATCTGCTTGTGACAAATGCCAGAAAAGCATTCCCGTTATTTTCAAACAACGGCGGTAAATCGCCTGCATGTTGAGGGTGTGGACAATTTTTTGGATTGTAATGGGTCAGTGCATTTGCAAAAGGGTCATCTTTATTTCCACTGCAGCTTGTTCCGGAATGAATATGAAATCCAAAAACAGAACTGCCGCAAGGGGCAGCTTTTTTTGGAAGTCCTGTTACTTCTGTAATCATAAAAACGCCGTTTTTAAGCTCATAAAACTGCATATATCCGTTAATATCAGGGTATTCGGCTGAACCCTTCAGGTATGCTGTTGCCTGAGGATTTTTTTCAAGAAGCTCAATAAGAGCTTTATTTTTTTGAATTTTTTCCATAGCTGTTCCTCCATTATAAGTATATGCAGAGAAACAGAGTTTTGTTTTCAATTATACATTATTGATTTTTTTATCGTTAACGATATTTGAAATCCATACTTCTTTTTTTATAAGAATAAGACCTATAATACATTTAATACCTTCAACAAGCTGTGTGCATGTATAAATTATGATAATATTAAAATCAGTAAAATGAGCTAATAAAAACGCAAGCGGAACACCTATTCCCCAGGCGAAAACACTGTCAAACAAAAATGTTATAAAGGTTTTTCCGCCTGAACGCAGAATGAAATATGTTGCATGAACAACAGAATGTATCGGCATTGATACAGCGCTTATAAATATAAAAGCTGAAGCAAGTGATTTTACATTTTGAGTTGTATTGTAAAAATCAGGGAATATACCCGAAACACAAGCCATTACAGCGCCGACAACAATACACATTGCTCCTGAAAAGAATATAAGCTTAGGTGCGGCGTCCTTTGCGCCCTCAATGTCATCAGCACCGAGCAGCTGACCTACTACGACTGAAACACCTGAGCCGAATGCAATAAAAAGAACATTAAAAAGATTTACTGCTGTATTGGCAATATTCTGACCTGCAACAACATCTATACCGCGTATAGAATAGCACTGGGCAAGCGCGGCAACGCTCGCTCCCCAAAGACATTCGTTTGTTGTCAACGGAAGAAGTCCTTTTATAAATATCCTTTTTGCAAGATTTACAGGAATTTTAAAGGTTTTGTATAAGCCCTCAACATAGGGGAGTATGTTTTTGTGTGAGTGCGTCCAGATTATAACTATTGCAATCTGAACAAATCTTGAAATAACCGTTGCAACAGCAGCACCCACAACTCCCATTTCGGGGAAGAATCCGATACCGAAAATAAGAAAATAATTAAGGACAATATTTGTAAGCACAGCAACAATTCCGGCAATCATAGGTGGCGTTGTAATTCCGCCCTCGCGAAGTGTGCTTGAATATACCTGCTCGAAGGAAAAAGGAATTAAGCCAACAAGCATTACCGCCATATATTGTTTTGAATACAAGAAGGTTTTTTCTAAATCAATTCCTTTTTCTGCGTCATGAAGATACATCGTTATTAGATTATCTCCGATTATTGTAAATATTATATAGCCGATTACAGTGATAACGGCGGCTGTGATAAATTTAAATCGGAAAGTGCTTCTTACACCGTCATAATCTTTTTTTCCGAAAAACTGTGCACAGAAAATTCCTGCACCGGAGATAGCACCGAAAATTGCAAGATTGAAAACAAAAAACAGCTGGTTTGCGATAGCAACGCCTGACATCTGTTCTGTGCCTATTCTTCCGACCATAATGTTATCTATAAGCGCAACAAAATTTGTTATAAGATTTTGTATCATAATTGGAATTGCGATAAGAAGCGTTTTTTTATAGAAGCTCCATGAGCCTACGTATTTTTTCATATATATTCCTTTTTAGTCGATTGAAATTTTTTTGTCTTTAAAATAATATTCTTTGTCGTGCTCGTTTATTTCTCTAAGCACCTTGCAGGGATTTCACACAGCGACAACATTGTCCTGCAAATCCTTTGTGACAACACTTCCTGCACCGATAACAACATTATTACCTATTGTTATTCCGGGAAGTATTATTGCTCCTGCGCCTATCCAACAGTTTCTTCCGATATGAACAGCCGCGTTATACTGATATGTCTGTTCTCTTAATTCAGGTAAAATCGGATGACCTGCGGTTGCAACAGTTACATTCGGACCGAACATTGTATAATCTCCCACATAAATATGAGTATCATCAACCATTGTCAGATTGAAATTTGCATATATATTTTTTCCGAAATGAACATGATGACCGCCCCAGTTTGAATGAAAAGGCGGCTCAATATAGCAGTCGTCTCCGATTTCAGCAAACATTTCTTTTAACATTTCAGTTCTTTTTTTAAGCTCGCTCGGACGGGTTTGGTTAAATTCATATAGCTTTTCCAGACACAAAAGCTGCTTCTTCATTATTTCTTCATCACCCGGAAGATAAAGCTCACAGGTGTGCATTTTTTCTTTCATTGACATATTATGCCCCTCTTTCTTTAGTTTGTTATAAAAGTATAGCATATTTAAATAATAAATGCAAGAGGAAGATAAATATATAAATAAAAAATCGGCAAAAAATTTGCCGATTTTAAAATTAAAGAATATTTTTTATAGTTTTGATTACATTTTCGCTGTTAAGACCGTATTCCTTCTGTAAGTCAGGTCTGTTACCACTTTGGCCGAATCTGTCTTCAACGGCAATTCTTCCGGAAATTTTCCCGCCGATTTCAGCAATAACCTCACAAACTGCGCTGTAAAGTCCACCGTAAACATTGTGGTCCTCTGCTGTTATAACATGCTTAGAGGTTTCCAAAGCTTTTTTTACAGCTTCCTTATCAATAGGTTTAATTGTATGCATATTGACAACACCGACTGAAATACCTTCTTTTTCAAGCTCTTCTGCCGCTTTTAAGGATTCGTAAACCATATCTCCCATAGCGATTACGGTTACATCTGTTCCTTCTTTTAAAATATTTGCTTTTCCAAATTCAAATTTGTAATCTTCGTTTGTGTTGAATACAGGAACATCGTATCTTCCGAATCTTAAGTAAACAGGTCCGTTTATGTTGAGCGCTGCTTCAACAGCATATTTTGCTTCAATTGCGTCTGAAGCAACGATGACCTTCATATTAGGAAGTGTTCTCATAAGAGAAACATCTTCGATTGCCTGATGTGAACCGCCGTCCTCGCCGATAAGTATACCGCCGTGTGTTCCCACAACCTTAACATTTAAGTTGTTGTAGCATATTGCGTTTCTCACCTGTTCAAAAGCTCTTCCTGCAGCAAATACAGCGAAGGTACTTGCAAATACAGGTTTACCGCAGGTAGACATACCTGCCGCTGTTGACATCATATCTGATTCGGCAATACCCATATCAAAAAATCTTTCAGGGAATGCTTTTTTAAATCCGCCTGTTTTTGTTGCTTCAGCCAGGTCAGCGTCCAAAACATAAAAATCATATTTTTCGCCAAGCTCTACCAAAGCTTTACCGTATCCTGCTCTTGTTGATAACATATCCATTAAAGCGTACCTCCTGAAATTTCTTTGATAGCATCATTTGCCTGCTCTTCGTTAGGAGCGCTGCCATGCCAGTTAACTTTATTTTCCATAAAAGAAACGCCTTTACCTTTTATGGTTTTTGCAATAATAGCAGTAGGCTTTCCTTTTGTTTCCTTTGCTTTTTTCAAAGCAGCTTTTATTTCATCGAAGCTGTGACCGTCGATGTTTATAACTTCAAAGCCGAATGCTTTGAATTTTTCATCAATAGGGTAGGGTGACATAACATCACATACGGTACCGTCAATCTGGAGATTGTTGTTGTCAACAATTACACAAAGATTGTCAAGCTTATAGTGCGCGCTTGTCATTGCAGCCTCCCATACCTGACCTTCCTGAATTTCTCCGTCACCGAGGATTGTATATACTCTGAAATTTTTATTGTTTGCTTTTGCAAAAAGTGCCATACCGTTTGCTGCAGAAAGCCCTTGTCCGAGTGAGCCTGATGACATATCAACACCGGGGATTTTTTTCATATCGGGATGTCCCTGAAGGATATGACCGAGGTGTCTTAATGAGTCGATTTCTTTTTTGTCAAAAAATCCTTTTTCGCTGAGTGCACCGTAGAGTGCAGGAGCACAGTGACCTTTTGAAAGGACAAATCTGTCTCTGTCTTCCCATTTCGGATTTTTAGGATCAACATTCATTTCATCAAAATAAAGCACTGAAAGTATATCAGCAATTGAAAGCGAGCCGCCCGGATGACCGGATTTTGCATGAAATGTACCGCGTATTACCAATTCACGAATGTTTTGTGCATGGAGTCTTAATTCTTCGTTATTCATCTTATGTAACCCTTTCATTATATATTTTAATTAAAAAAAGAAAGTGCAAAAAAACATATTTGCACTTTCCTTAAAAAATATTATTAACCTGCAATAATGTGAACAGATTTTTTATTTCTTTTTGTTTCGAACTTAACTTTACCGTCAACAAGTGCAAACAAAGTATCATCAGATCCTTTACCAACATTTGTACCCGGATAAATTTTTGTTCCTCTCTGTCTTACAAGAATATTTCCTGCAACAACAGACTGACCGTCTGCTCTTTTAACACCAAGTCTTTTTGACTCACTGTCTCTTCCGTTTTTTGTACTACCCACACCTTTTTTATGAGCGAACAACTGGAAATTAATCTTAAACATCATAGCTTATTCCTCCATTTCAGAAAGCTTTATATAGGACGGATACTGGTCAACAGCCTGCTTTAAGGTAAGAAGCATTGTTTCGGTTAAAACATTCACCTTACCAAGAGTTTCGGAATCATCAATTTCGGGAATTTCACATTCCAGAAATCCGTCGCTGGTTGTAAAATCTATTCTTACATCCAGAACTGAGGTAATTCCTAAGATAACGGATTGAGTGGCAACTGATACTATCGCACAAATTGCATCCATCTTGTCATCATCTGTCGAGTCTGTATGTCCTTCGACCTTGAATCGGTATATATTACCGATGTAGTTTCTCTCGATTTCAATATTAACCATTTTTGTAATTAACCGTTGATTTTTTCAATAACAACTTTTGTATAAGCCTGTCTGTGACCCTGCTTTTTGTGATAACCTTTTTTCGGCTTGTACTTGTAAACGATGACCTTTTTGCTTCTGCCTTCTTTTACAGCTTTAGCTGTTACTGTTGCGCCTTCAACATAAGGAGCACCAACTTTAATTCCGTCATCTGTTCCGATAGCGAGAATTTCATTGAAGGTATAAGCTTCTTCAGGCTCTAAACCTAATTTTTCAACATAGATTACATCGCCTTCTGCTACCTTATACTGTTTTCCTCCGGTTTTCAATACTGCGTACATTATACTGCACCTCCCATTTTTATTTCACTCACACTTGTTATTAATGCCCTATGGAGTGTTGTAGGACACGCCTGAAACAGGTGGGATTTTATTCCGCTTATAGACCTTTACAGTGCGGTTGCGTAAAACATTTTAGCATAAAATGGTTGTCTTGTCAAGAGTTTTTTATATTTTCTTTTGAATATTTTTCACTTTTTTTAAAAAAATTTCAAAAAACACTTG
>CAZHZL010000002.1:0-51284 GCA_964537245.1 uncultured Oscillospiraceae bacterium | reverse complement strand
AAGTTAAAAGAGTGGGCTGCCCACTCTTTTTTTTTTGTAAAGGGGGATATTTATGGCGTCGAATGTAATGAGCAGAATAACTGAGCTTTCCGAGAAAATATGCAGTGAAAACGGAGCGTTTCTTTATGATGTTGAAATGATTAAAGAAGGCAAAAATCAGATACTGCGTATTTATATTGATACTGATGAAGGAATCGGTATTGATGATTGCGAAAAGATTTCGAGAATTATTTCAGATGAGCTAGACCGCGAGGATTTGATAAAATCAGTATATAATCTTGAGGTTTCTTCTCCGGGAGTTGAAAGAAAATTAAAAACGACAAGACATTTTGAAATGGCACTCGGAAAAGAAGTGGATATCACTCTTTACGCACCCGTAGACGGTGAAAAAAGCTTTACAGGCATACTCAAAGAAGCTTCTGAAAAAAATGCGGTTATAATAATAAATGAAAAGGAGACCGTATTTGAAAGAAGCAAAATCAGTACAGCAAAAATCCATTTTGATATAAATGAATTTTTGAAAAATAATTAATTGGTTTAAAATTTATAATATATATGTGGAGGAACAAAGAAAAATTATGAACAAAGAATTTTTGACAGCACTTGACCTTTTGGAAAAAGAAAAAGGTATAAAAAAAGAAATACTTATTGAAGCCATGGAAAATGCTCTTGTTACAGCTTATAAAAAAGATTATAACCCTGTAACAGAGGTTGTGGCAAAGGTATCTTCCGAAACGGGAGACGCAAAGGTTTATGTAAGAAAGACTGTTTGCGAAGAGGTTACAGACCCGGAAACAGAAATACTTTATAAGGATGCACTGAAAATTTCAAAAACAGCAGCTTTGGGCGACGGAGTTTTGGTTGATGTAACACCAAAAACCTTCGGAAGAATAGCGGCACAGAATGCAAGAGGTATTGTGGTTCAGAAAATAAGAGAGGTAGAAAGAGGGAATATGGTTTCCGAGTTTACCGAAAAAACAGGTACTCTTGTTACAGGTATTGTTGAAAGAATAGAAAAAGGCAATATTATGGTATCAATCGGAAGAACTGAGGCTGTTTTGGCTCCGAATGAGCAGATTGCCGGCGAAGAATATGCCCACGGTGAAAAAATCAAAATATATGTCGTTCAGGTTAAAATGATTGGCAAAGCACCTCAGGTTATTATTTCAAGATCGCATCCAAATCTGGTAAGATGCTTGTTTGAACAGGAAGTTCCTGAAATAGCCGACGGAACAATCGAAATCAAATCAGTTGCAAGAGAAGCGGGCGCAAGAACAAAGATTGCAGTTTTGTCAAACGATAAAAATGTTGAAGCAGTCGGCTCATGTATAGGTCCTAAAGGGCTCAGAGTTGAAAATATCTTAAGAGAATTAAGAGGAGAAAAAATCGATATTATAAATTACAGTGAAGATACTGCAACATTTATAAGAGAAGCACTTTCTCCTGCAACGGTTGTTACATGCAATGTAAATCCCGATGAAAAAATCTGCTATGTGACAGTTGATAAGGATCAGCTTTCACTTGCAATCGGTAAAGAAGGTCAGAATGCAAGACTGGCAGCTAAGCTCACAGGCTACAAGATAGATATAAAGCCTGCTGAATAATAAGAGAAAAACACTTTTGAAAGGATTATTTATTTTGGAAACAAAACACATACCAAAAAGAAAATGCATATGCTGTAATGAGAGAAAGCCTCAAAGTGAGCTTATAAGACTGGTGATGACGGGAGAAAATGAAGTTGTCACAAATGAAAAAAAGAAGCTTTTCGGAAGAGGCGCATATATATGCAACAGCGAAAAATGTTTTGATATACTTATAAAAAAAGGTGTTCTTTCAAGAGCGTTTCGGAAAAATGTATCTCAAAAAGAACATGAGAAGCTGAGAGGTGAGCTTATAAATGGAAATAAAGATAATGCTTAAGGATGATGTGAAGGCTCAGCGTCTCATAGGGCTGTCAAGAAGAGCAGGCGCTCTGTCATATGGGGCGGAGGGCTGCATAAAGGACTTAAAAAAGAAAAAATCAAAACTTATAATTACATCCTCAGATATATCGGAAAAAACAAAAAAGGAAATTATGTTTGCAGGCGGCGGTGTCGATGTTTTGATTTCGGATATGACCAAAGAGGAATTGGGGAAAATCATAGGCACTAAGCCGACAGCTGTGTTATCTGTTAACGACAGCAATTTTAAAAAAGGAATTTATAGAGGTGAATAAATTATATGGCAAAAGTATTTAAAAGAAAGATAAGCGATATTGCAAAGGACTTTGATTTACAGGCAAAGGTTATTGTTGAATATGCAAAGGAAGTAGGTATTGAGCTTAAAGGCTCAAGCAGTTCAGTTGAGGAAAATGATTATAATAAAATCCTTGATGTTATACTTATTAAAAATGCAGTAGAAGATTTTTCTATGTATGCGGTTGAAAAAAAATCAGAAGCTAAGTTTGAAGAACCGAAAGCAGAAGAAAAAGCTAATACAAAGGAAAATAAAAAGGAAAAAGAGCCTTCAAAGAAGGAAGCTGATAAAAAACCTGTTAAGGAAGCTAAATCTGAAAAAGCAGAAAAAGCAGATAAGCTTGATAAAGAGCTTGAGGATGTTATCAGCGAGCCAATCGGTAAGAAGGTACGCTATGTAGATACCCGTCAGAATACAATCGACGAAACTCATCTTGATGATACAAAGATTGAAGAAATCATGGTTGGTACTGATATCTACGGCACAGAAAATAAAAAGCAGAAAATTAAAAAAGGACCGAAAAGTCAGAAGTTTGACCGTGCAAATCCGAAGCTTTCAAAGCAGCAGGAGAAGGATAAGAAAAAGAAAATGGTTATTAAACCTGAAATTCTTAAGGTTAAAATTCCTGATGAGATTTCGGTTGGCGAGCTTGCTGAAAGACTTAAGAAAACAGGTGCTGAAGTAATCAAAAAGCTTATGGGCTACGGCGTTATGGCTTCTGTATCTCAGACAATAGATTACGATACTGCATATCTTGTTGCTGAAGAATTTGGCGCACAGGTTGAAAAAATTATTACCGTAACTTTGGAAGAGGAATTGTTCCACGAAGAAGAGGACAGAGCAGAAGACCTCGTTACAAGACCGCCGGTAGTAGTTGTTATGGGTCATGTTGACCACGGTAAAACATCGCTTCTTGACGCTATCCGTAATTCAGATGTTACTTCTACCGAAGCAGGCGGTATCACACAGCATATAGGTGCTTACAAAGTAAAAGTAGGCGATCAGGATATCACATTTCTGGATACACCGGGACACGAAGCGTTTACAGCTATGCGTGCAAGAGGTGCACAGGCAACTGATGTTGCAATCCTTGTTGTTGCTGCCGATGACGGTATTATGCCGCAGACAATAGAAGCTATCAACCATGCAAAAGCGGCAGATGTATCTATCGTTGTTGCTATTAATAAGATGGATAAGGAAAGTGCAAATCCTGATAAAATCAAGCAGGAGCTTACAGAGCATGGTCTTGTGCCTGAAGAATGGGGCGGCGATGTAATCTGTGTTCCTGTATCTGCAAAGCAGAGAATGAATATTGATACGCTTTTAGAAAATGTACTTCTTTTAGCTGAACTCCGCGACCTTAAGGCTAATCCAAACAAAGCTGCAAGCGGTATTGTTATCGAAGCTAAGCTTGATAAAGCAAGAGGTCCTGTTGCAACAGTTCTTGTTCAGAATGGTACTTTGCAGTCAGGCGATATCGTTGTAGCAGGAACAAGTGAAGGTAAGATAAGAGCTATGACCGACTATAAAGGTAAAACACTTAAAACAGCAGGTCCTTCAACTCCTGTTGAAATTCTCGGTTTAAGCGAAGTTCCGACAGCAGGAGATAAATTTAAGGTTGTTTCAGACGAAAAGAAAGCAAGACAGGTTGTTGAACAGCGTAAATTTAACGAAAAAGAAGAAATATTCAATAAGAGAAAAACAATTACTCTTGATAATCTGTTCTCACAGATTGCAGAGGGTGAGGTTAAAGAGCTTAATATCATAGTAAAAGCCGATGTTCAGGGTAGTGTTGAGGCTGTTACAGAATCACTTGAAAAGCTTTCAAATGAAGAAGTAAGAGTTAAGGTTATCCACTCAGGCGTTGGTACTGTTACTGAAACAGATATTATGCTTGCTTCAGCTTCAAATGCTATTATTGTAGGCTTCAATGTAAGACCTGACGCAAAAACAACAGAGTCTGCAAAATCAAACGATGTTGATATCAGACTTTACAGAGTAATCTATCATGCAATCGAAGAAATGGAAGCTGCTATGAAGGGTATGCTTGCTCCTAAGTTCCAGGAGGTTGTTCTCGGTCATGGTGAAGTAAGAAACACATTTAAGGTAAGCGGTGTTGGTACAATTGCCGGTGTTTATGTGTTAGACGGTAAGATTGTCCGTAACTCACAGGTGAGAATCGTGCGTGACGGTGTAATCGTATACGAAGGCGTTCTTTCTTCATTGAAGCGTTTCAAGGATGACGCTAAGGAAGTTGCAAGCGGCTTTGAATGTGGATGTGGCTTTGATAAATTTAACGATGTAAAAGACGGCGATGTTATCGAAAGCTTTATAATGGAAGAAGTTAAACAGTAAGAATAATAAAAAAGGAGAACGGTTATGGGCGGATTTCGTGAAGAAAGAATTAACGAAGAAGTGAAAAGAGAGCTGACTGCTGTTATAAGAGAAATAAAAGATCCGCGTGTGAAAAACGGGATGGTAAGCGTTCTTAAAACTACCGTTACAAAGGATTTGAAATTCTGTAAGGTTTATGTGAGTGTTTTAGGCGATGAAGCTGCAAAAAAGGAAGTACTTAAGGGACTTGAAAGTGCAAAGGGATATATCAGAAAAGAAATATCATTAAGACTTTCTCTCCGTATAACTCCGCAGTTTAACTTCGTTATAGATAATTCTTTGGAAGAAGGCGACAGAATACTCAACATCATGAATAATCTTAAGTAAAGCGGTGGTTACTATGGAAAAAGAAATGTTAAAATTCCGACAGCTTCTTGATACCGTGTCGGATATACTTATTGTGCCTCATGTGTCGCCTGACGGCGACGCGTTGGGCTCATGTGCGGCGCTTAAAATGTATCTTGAAAAAATCGGTAAAAAGGCTGACCTTTTTGTTTCGGAAGAAGTTCCGTGTAAATTTGACTGTGTTAGCGAATATTATGAAGTGAAAGCAGAGACAGACCATGTATATGAGCTTGTTATATATGTTGATTGTGCAGAAAAAACGAGAGCAGATGTGAAATTTCCTGCTCCGAAAAAAAGCTGTATGATTGACCACCATATTACAAATCCAAAGGATGCGGATGTTAATATTGTAGACGGCTATGCTCCCGCAGCAGGCGAGATAATATACGAGCTTTTTGAAAAAACAGGAGTTTATGTTGATGAAAAAATTGCGGCTGCAATATACCTTGCAATTTTGACAGATACAGGTGGCTTTATATTTGAAAGCACACGAAAAAGAACTCTTGAAATAATTGCAAAGCTTTATGACTATGAATTTGACAGAACAGATATAGTTACAAAGTCAATGCTTAAAAAAAGCGTCAGCTATAACAAGCTTTATGCATATGTTATTGACAATGTGGTTATACTGGAAAACATTGCTGCTGTTTGCTATATAGATAATGATTATTATACTAAGAATAATGTTTCTGTTACAGATACAGACGGTCTTTCAAATGTGCTTAAAAATATTGAAGGCTTAAAATGCGGGATAACCCTTACAGAAAGGGAGAAAGGTCTTATTAAAGGAAGTATAAGAACAGACGCTCCCGTAAGCGCAGTTAAAATCGCGTCTTTGTTTGGCGGCGGCGGTCATATCAGAGCGGCAGGCTTCAGCACAGATTTAAAATATGAAGAAATAAGGAAAAAAATAAATGAATGGTTACTTACTTGTGAATAAGCCTCAGGGGCCTACTTCACATGATGTAGTTATGAAAATGAGAAAAATTTTCAAAACTAAAAAGGTTGGTCATACAGGAACGCTTGATCCTCTTGCAACAGGGCTTATGGTTATATTGATAGGAAAAGCCACGAAAGCGGCTGATTATATAAGTTCTGACGATAAGGCCTATGTTGCAGAGGCACAACTTGGTATTATATCTGATACTCTTGATAATACAGGAGAGCTTTCTTATCTTAAAGAAAAATCCTTTTCAAAGGAAGAAATAACCGAAGCGCTTATGTCTTTTACGGGTGAAAGTGAGCAGATACCGCCGATGTACAGCGCAAAAAAAATAAACGGGAAAAAGCTTTACGAGCTTGCAAGAAAAGGCGAAACTGTGGAAAGAAAGCCTGTAAAAATAAATATTTCTGAAATGAAAATTCTTGATATATCTGAAGATAAGGTGTCGTTTTATGTTCATTGCTCGAAGGGGACATACATACGCAGCCTTATTGACGATTTCGGAAAAAAGCTCGGCTACGGTGCAGTTATGACATCTCTGAAAAGAGTTTCAACAGGAAATTTTTCTTTTGAAAATGATAAGGTTTATGATATAGAGGAGATTGAAAATATCACTGACCCGTATACGCTTCTTCGACCTGTCGACAAGGCTTTTTACAATTATCCGAAGCTTGTTATGAATGAACATGAGGAAAAATTCATAAAAAACGGAATACCGTTTGATTTTTCCAGAAGCAGCGTAAAAAATGTATATAACGAAGGTGATATTATAAGAGTATATAATATAAAGGACGAATTTTTTGCGCTTATGGAGGTTTGTCCTGACAATATTTTAAAATTAAAAACTACATTTTATGTTCAGTGAGTGATATAATGAAAATTTACGGTGCAGAAAATATAAAATCTGAAAATCCCTTTATAAATACAGTTGTGACAATAGGAAATTTTGACGGACTTCATAAAGGGCATTTAAAGCTTATAAATAAGGTAAATGAAATAAAGAAAAAAAGTAAAGGTACGCTCAAAAGCGTTGTAATGAGCTTTGATATAAATACAAAGAGAAACAGCTGTCTTATATATGAAAAAAGAGGGTTGGAAAAAAATCTGAGAGATTTTGAAATTGATTTTCTTTGTTATTTGAAATTTATTGATGAAATAAAAAATCTGTCCTGTGAGGAGTTTGTGAAAAAATATATATCTGAGCTTCTGTGTGCAAAATATGTTGTAGTGGGAGAGAATTTTTATTTCGGGAAAAATAAATCGGGCAACGCGCAGACCTTAAGTAAGCTTGGTGAAAAATACGGTTTTGAGACGGTTATAATTCCTTATTATAAAAGAAACGGTGAAATTGTTTCTTCTACATATATCCGTTCACTTATTTCAGATGGGAAAATCGGATATGCAAATAAGCTTATGTACAAGCCTTTTTCTTTTTCGGGAATTGTAAAAAAGGGATATCACATCGGCTCGTCCGTTATGGGAATACCCACTGCAAATATTACTATACCGAAAGAAACCGTAAGCCTGAAAAACGGAGTATATGCAACAGAGGTTATTATAAACAATAAAAGCTACAAAGGTGTTACAAATATCGGAATTGCTCCGATAAATCCAAAAAAAGAGCCTCTTTGCGAAACATTTATACTTGATTTTGACAAAAATATATATAGAAAGAAAATTAAAATCATATTTATTAAATATATGCGCAGTGAGAAAAAGTTTAAAAGCTTTGACGCACTGAAAAAACAGATTACACATGATATAAAATATCGAAAGGATATGTAATGGAATTTTTAAGAAAAGAAAAAAACGGTGTTTGCTATTATGTTCTTGATGAGCTTGAAAAGCAAGGCTTCAGCCATATGTTTACAACAATAAAGGGTGGCGTTAGCTTTGATGAAGGAGAGCTTAATTTCGGAACTTCTTGTGGTGACAGCAATGAAAATGTGCTTGAAAACTTTAAAAGAGCACTTTTATGTATAGATTCAGACTGTGAAAATGCAGTCCGTTCAAAGCAGACTCACAGTGATGTTGTTTTAAGTGTTGATAAAAGCTTCGGCGGTTGCGGAATCCTCAGAGAACAGCGTTTTTTTGAGGCAGACGGTCTTCTGACTGACGAGAAGGGACTTAGTCTTATCGTGTTTTACGCAGATTGCGTTCCCGTTATTATAGCAGATAAGAAAACAAGAGTAATAAGCGCAGTTCATTCAGGCTGGAGAGGTACGCAGAGCAATATAGTTTCAAAAGCGATAGAAAAAATGATCAATTCAAAAAACTGTAATCCTTCTGATATGATTGTTGCCGTAGGTCCTTGTATCGGAATGTGTCACTTTGAGGTTGACAAAAGTGTTTACGATGTTTTTATCCCTGTTTACGGAGAAGAATTCGGAAAGATTGAGAATGACAGATATTTTGTTGATTTGGGGCGTATCGTTTCAAAACAGGCAGAAATTGCCGGAGTAAAAAAAGAAAACATTGCATTTATTGACAAATGCACCTTCTGTGACAGTGAGCTGTATTCATACAGAAGACAGAAGGAAAGAGCAGGAAGAATGGCGGCGATTATTCATTCCTGATAAAAAAGTAACAGTTAATGAGGAATAGTGAACAAGTAATGAAAATATATAAAAAAATATTTTTGCTTTTTGCTTCTTTGTGTGTGCTTTTACTGAGCTCCTGCGGAAAAAAAACTGAAAATGCAGTGACTCAGGCAGATGTTATTACCACTAAAATGACAATCGGATTTTATTCCACAGAGAGCTATAATCCGCTTTTGGTAAAATCAGATTATAACCGTCAGGCATATGCACTTATTTTTGACAGCCTGTACAATCTTAATGCAGATTTTTCTCCCGTGGAAAGCTTAGCTTCCGATTTATATATGGAAAACGGCGGTATGGGGGCAACACTTCAGATAAAGCCAAATGTTCATTTTCATGACGGAAGCGAGCTTACGGCGTATGATGTGGCAGAAAGCATAAAATTTATAATGAACAGCGAGGAAAATTATTATAAGTATAATGTAAGAAATATTTCAAAGGTAACGGTTGAAAATGATTATACATTGAGACTATCCTTTTCGTTTCTTACACCGAATATAAAAAATCAGCTTACTTTTCCGATTGTGAAGAAAGATGACCTTAAAAAAGGAGAGTTTCCGCTTAACGGGACGGGACCTTATAAGCTTAAAACAGAAAACAGCGGAAAAGAGCTTATACTTGCTGTAAACAAAAATTATTTCAGTAAATTTGACAGTACGATAGAGGATATATATGTGGAAATTATTCCTGATAAGCTGACATCACGCTCGTTGTCGGGAAGCGGTATAGTTGACGCCTTTTTTGCTTCTTTCTATGATGAAGGTTTAAAAACAATAACAAAAACACAATCAACAAAAACAGACTATCCTACTGATGAGTATACTTTTATTGAGCTTAATTACGATAATGCAATTATGTATCTTAAATCCTTCAGAAAGGCGTTAAGCCTTGTTGTTGACAGGGATAAGATAAAATCGGATATATTTATGTCACACGGTGAAGCTGCTGTCGTGCCTGTAAATCCGCTTTCCTGGGTTGATACATCGTCATATCTTACAAAAAAAGACCTTGACGAAGCGAAGCGTATATTAAAAGAAATAGGCTATGAGGATACCGATGATGACGGAATCCTTGATTATACTAAGGAGCAGATACAGGAAAACGACGCGATTGTTAAAGGTGAGCTTTCAAAAAGAGAAGAAAACACAAGCTTGCCATCAAGACTTTCTTTTGATATACTTGCGTATTCGTCTTCTGTTAAAGAATCGGTTTTATCTGAACTTGTAAAGGAGTTTAAAAGTGCAGGTATCGAGTTAAGAACGAAGCTTGTTTCAGATTACGAAAGCTTTTTACAGCTTTATGAAAACAGAAGCTTTGATATGTGTCTTGTTACAACGAATGTCGGCTATGATATAGATTTATCTCCGTTTATGACTGTGGACGGTAAATACGGCTCACCTGTTGAGATGGGTTATAATTCAGAGCTTTTGAAGCTTGCTTCAGCCGGAGAGCTTGATTTAAAATCGCAGGTATATAAAACGCTTTGCGATAAATTCTATGACAATATGCCTCATATTCCAATAATGTTTCTTAACAATACTTTTATTACAAACAACAAGTTTGAAGGGGAAAAAGAGGCTTGTATAAACAATATATACTTTAATATACTGAATAATAAAATTTTGGGGGAGTAATGGTAAAATGACAGAATTACTTATTTTATTCGGCGGTGAATCGAACGAGCATGATGTTTCAAATATATCGGTTTACAATATTTTAAATGCTATTGATAAAGAAAAGTATAATATAACAAAAATCGGTATCACAAAAGACGGGAAATGGTATTTGTGTGAATGTGATTACGAGACAATAAAAACAGGAGAATGGGTATCTTCGGTTAAATATGAAGCATTTATTTCTCCTTCAAAAAGTCACGGCGGGATAGTGATTATAAAAGACGGTGAGACAATTATAAGAAAAATTGATGTGTGTTTTCCTGTTCTTCACGGTGCAAACGGTGAAGACGGCACAATTCAGGCGCTTTTAAAGCTTGCCGGTATAAAGAGGGTAGGTCCTGATTATATATCAAGCGCAATGGCGATGGATAAAAAGGTTTCAAAAATGGTGTTTGAAAACGCAGGTATTCCCGTAGTACCGTCAGCGTATGCATACAAAGCTTCGGACGCTGAAAAAATTCTTAAAAAAATGCATTCTCCGCTTTTTGTCAAGCCGGCAAATTCAGGCTCCTCGGTAGGCTGCTACGGGGTTTTTAAGGACGAAGATTTGAAAGACGCGATAGAAAAAGCACTTCTTATTGATAAATGTGTTCTTGTTGAAAAATATATAGATTGCAGAGAAATCGAGTGTGCTATTCTGGGAAATGAAGATGTTTTTGTTTCTGACGCAGGTGAAATTTCATCAACGAGTGAATTTTATGATTATGAAACAAAATATTTAAGTACAGACGGAGTTCAGATACATATTCCTGCAAATATAACAAAAGAGCAGATGACTGCAATAAAGGATTATGCTAAAAAAGCTTACCTGGCGCTTGGACTTTCGGGACTTACAAGAGCAGATTTCTTTATAGACAAAAATACAAATGAAATATATCTTAACGAGGTTAATACAATTCCGGGATTTACTGCACTCAGTATGTATCCTATGCTTATGAAAAATTCCGGATATGAATACAGCGCGCTTATAGATAAGCTCATAGAGCTTGCACAGTAAGCTTTAAAAGAAGAATAAGAAAAATTATCGGAGATGATATTTTGGATAAGAGACCAATAGGGGTTTTTGATTCGGGCGTAGGCGGTCTTACTGCCGTAAAAGAGCTTATAAATCTTTTGCCGAATGAGGATATTATTTATTTCGGCGATACAGGCAGAGTGCCTTACGGTACAAAATCAAAAGAAATTTTAATTAAATATGTGAGACAGGACCTGAACTTTTTGAAAAGTAAAAGCGTCAAAGCAGTGATAGCGGCGTGCGGCACTGCCAGCAGCGTTGCGATTGAACCTTTAAGAGAGGAATTTGATATTCCGATTATAGGAGTGCTGAATCCTGTTTGCCGAAGAGCAGTCGAGCTTACAAAAAACGGTCGTGTAGGTATATTGGGAACTCCCGCAACAATCAACAGCGGCTCTTACCGTAAGGGGATAAGAGCCTTATGCCGTGATATAGCTGTATTTGAAAAGGCCTGTCCTCTTTTTGTTCCTCTTGTTGAAAACGGATATATAAATCATGAGGTTACATATATAATAGCGCGTGAGTATATTGAGCCTCTTATTTCAGACGAAATTGATACTCTGATTTTGGGCTGTACGCATTATCCGCTTCTTACAGATGTGATAAAAGATGTAACAGAAAATAAGATAAATATCATAAATGCAGGGGAAGAAGCCGCAATATATGCCCACGATGTTTTAAAAAAGCTTGATATGTTAAATGATAAAACCCAAAAAGGCATATGCGAATATTATGTGAGCGACGATGTTGAAAAGTTTTCATATCTCGGCGGACTTTTCTTAGAGCGGGCTATAAATTCGGGTGTTACGAAAATTGATATAGAAAAATACTGAGAAAGAGGATTTTAGTATGGGAAAAAATATACTTCTTACCTTTAAAAGTGACATTAACAATGAGGAAACGGGTAAGGATACAATAGAATTTATGACTACTGCTGATTTTGTCAAAAAGAATAATAAATATTATGTGACATTTTCTGATATGGAGTCTTTTGAAACAGATAATACAAAAACAACGCTGAAAATAGAACAAGACAAGATAACGCTTCTTCGTTTCGGAAGCAATAATGCTCAGTTTATTTTTGAGCAGGGGCAGGAATACAAAAGTCATTATGAAACTCCCTACGGTGCTTTTTCTATGGCGGTATTTTCTGAACAGGTTATGATTGATATAAACGACGACGGCGGAGATTTGGCTGTTTTATACGATATATATTTAAACGGACTCAAAACACAGACAAACAACCTTAAAATAAACTTAAAATTATCTAACTGACAATGGAGGAAATGAACATGAGAAACTTTATAAAAGAGATAAAAAACGAAATCAAGGATATGGTTTTTGAAGCATATAAGGAAGCTTTTATGGAAGCAAAGCTTGATAAGCTTCCTGAATTTATATGCGATATAGAGGTACCTAAGGAAAAGAAAAACGGAGATTTTTCCGTTAATTTTGCAATGCGTAACGCAAAAGCCCTTAAAAAAGCTCCGAAACAGATTGCCGATATTATCGTTGAAAAAATGTTTTTTGAGGGTACACTCATTGAAAAATGCGAGGTTGCAGGTCCGGGCTTTATCAACTTCTACCTTAAGGATGAGTTCTTCACAAAAAGTTCAAAAGAAGCGTATATAATGAAAGAGGAATTCGGAAAAACAAATATGGGTAACGGCAAAAAGGTGAATGTTGAATTTATCAGTGCCAATCCAACAGGTCCTATGCATATAGGTAACGCAAGAGGCGGCGCAATAGGCGATTGTCTTGCAAATATTTTCTCGTGGGCAAACTATGATGTAACAAAAGAGTTTTATGTAAACGACGCAGGAAATCAGATTGAAAAATTTGCAGTTTCGCTGGAAGGTCGTTTTATACAGCTTGTAAAAGGTGAGGACGCTATTGAATTTCCTGAGGATGCATATCAGGGTGAGGATATAATCGACGCTATGAAGGACTTTATAGCGGAATTCGGCTCAGATGATTACATTGAAATGGAATCTGAAAAAAGAAAGAAAATCTTTTCTGAATACGCTCTTAAGAAAAATTTAGACAGCCTTGTAAAAGATACAGGAAACTACGGAATAAAATATGATGTGTGGTTCAGAGAAAGTAAGCTTCACAGCGAAAACAAGGTAAGAGAGGTTGTGGACAAGCTTCTTGTAAGTGGTCTTGCCTATGAAAAGGACGATGCTGTATGGTTTAAGTCTACACAGTTCGGATGTGAAAAGGACGATGTTCTTATAAGAACAAACGGCATACCGACCTATTTTGCTGCTGATATAGCATACCATATTAACAAATTTGAAAGAGGACATGAACAGCTTATAAATATCTGGGGTGCAGACCACCACGGTCATGTGGAAAGACTGAAAGGCGCACTTACCGCACTCGGATATGAGGGAGACAAGCTTCATATAGTTCTTATGCAGCTTGTAAGACTTTTCAAGGATAAAGAGGTTTACAGAGTATCAAAAAGAAGCGGTAAAGCTTTATCTCTCAATGACCTTATCGACGAAATCGGAAGAGACGCGGCAAGATTTTTCTTCAATCTCCGTCAGCCGTCAAGCCATTTTGATTTTGACCTTGATTTAGCTGTTTCTCAGTCAAATGATAACCCTGTATTCTACTGTCAGTATGCTCATGCAAGAATATGCAGTATTTTAAGACTTTTGAAAGAAGAAAATGTTGATACGGATAAAATCGGTAATTTTGATTTGTTGAAGGCGCAGGAAGAAAAAGACCTTATGGAAAAAATTATATCGCTTCCTGAAGAAATTGAAATTGCAGTTTCAACTTATGACCCTTCAAGAATTACAAAATTTGCAATTGATGTTTCGGCAGCATTTCATACATTCTATAACGCTTGCCGTGTAAAAATTGACGATGAAGAGCTTATGCAGGCAAGAATTTCACTTATTATTCTTACAAAAAATACAATTAAGAATACGCTTACAATACTTGGAGTTGACGCTCCTGAATCAATGTAAAGTGTGTGAATAAAATCATTCAGTTGATTTTATTTCATACTGAAATGAAAGGATGGTTTTATAAATGAAAAAAAGACTTGCAGCACTTTTTATATCTGTTATAATGATTTTCTCTTTTTGCATTACAGGCTTTGCTGAAAGCGGAGTTGATCAGGAAACAAAAAGAGAGCTTATCAGATATATTCTGTTTTCTGCGCTGAATAATTCAAAAGAAGATATTGACCAGACTGAGCTTTTTCTGGACGCACTTATGAAGTTTGCAGGCGATGATGATGAAAAGTTCAATGAGGTATTAAGAAACTTTACCGAATCGATAGATGAATACGGAGAGTATTATTCTCCCGAAGAGGTCAACGAGCTGACAACTGATCTTACAGGTGTTTCAGGCGGAATAGGCGCAACTGTTGAAATGGCGAACGGAGTTTTGAGCGTTGTGAATGTTCTTCCCGATTCTGCCGCTGAAAAAGCAGGAGTAGGGGCAGGCTGGAGAATTAATAAGGTTGACGGCGAGCCAATGGAGGGAAAATCCTTGTATGGTGCTCTTTCTTATGTAAGAGGAGAGATTGGCACAGAGGTCGAAATAGAATTTATAACACCCGAAAAGAAAAGTGTGACGCTTACTTTAATAAGAGGTCAGATTGATGTTGCTTCTGTTTCGCATACCATTCTTGAAAATACAGAAAATAAAATCGGCTACATAGTAATAGAGAATTTTTCTGCAACAACAGGAACGGAGCTTAAGGAAGCTTTGGCTGCACTTGAAAAAGAAAAAATAAACAAAATAATTCTTGATTTAAGATATAACGGCGGCGGTGTTCTGGAGGGTGCTTTAGAGGTTGCAAGCTGTTTTCTTAAAGAAGGAAAGGTAATAGTTACTATTGAGCCTAAGGACGAAACGCAGAAAGAAGTGTATAAATCAACGGGAGCTATATATGACGGCGAGCTTGTTTTGTTGGTAAATGAATATTCTGCAAGTGCTTCCGAGGTTGTAACAGGTGCTCTTAAGGACCATAAAAGAGCTGAAATCGTAGGAGTAAGAACTTTTGGAAAGGCAACTGTTCAGACAGTTATGCCGCTTCCTCTTTACGGCGGACTTTTTAAGTATACTACTGCTCATTATAAAACTCCAAACGGAGGCAGTATAAATAATCACGGAATAATTCCAACGCATACTATTCCGCTTGAAGAATATCAGCTTCATCCTGCAGAGGTGGAGAAACCCTCGTTACAGCGTAAATTTGATGTAGGGGACAGCGGTGATGATGTTAAGCTTATAAAAGGCTTTCTTACACAGTTGGGATATAAGCTGAATGATGATGATATATATGATGAGCTTACCAAAGAGGTTGTAACATCCTTCCAGAAGGAGCATGAACTTTATCCTTACGGTATCTGCGATTTTACAACACAAAATGCTATAAGAGACGCACTTCTTGCAGAAACCTTCTATAACGATACTCAGCTTGAAAAGGCTATTGAGCTTTTGGGGAATTAGTTAAATTCTACAAAAAAGATGTATAATCTATACATCTTTTTTCCTTTATTACTATTGACTTTTATAAATATATGGTGTATAATATGTATAAAAATGCAAAAAATATACACATACAATGCATAAATATTCAAAAAGAGGTGTTTATTTTGGATAACGAACTTTTGAACATAATCGAAACCGATAAAAAATATTATATGAATACTTTCGGTGACAGATTGCCTGTATGCTTTACAGACGGAGAAGGAATAAAGCTTTTTTCTACCGATAATAAAACATACTATGATTTTATGGCGGGTATAGCTGTCAATGCGCTTGGTTACGGAAACAAAAAGCTTGAAGAAGCAATATGCACCCAAGTCTGTAAGCTTCTTCATACATCAAGCCTGTATTACATAAAATCTCAGGCTGAGCTTGCGAAGGCACTTTGCGAAAATTCTTTTGCAGATAAGGCGTTTTTTGCAAATTCGGGCGCAGAAGCAAATGAAGGCGCAATAAAGCTTGCAAGAAAATATTTCTATAAAAAGAATGAAGAAAAGTATGAGATTATAACCCTGAAAAATTCTTTTCACGGAAGAACGCTGACAACAGTTTCGGCAACAGGTCAGGAGAAATATCAGAAGCCGTATAGTCCGCTTACCCCGAAATTTATTCATGTTGAAAAAAATGACATAGAAGCGCTAAAAAATGCAATAACCTCTCATACGGGCGCAATAATGCTTGAGCTTATTCAGGGGGAAAGCGGAGTTGTACCGCTTAGCATGGAATATGTTAAGGAAGTAAGAAAGATTTGCGACGAAAATGATATAGTGCTTATAATTGATGAAATTCAGACAGGTATGGGAAGAACAGGAAAACTGTTTTGCTATGAAAACTACGGAATTGAGCCTGATATTATGACCTTGGCAAAAGCACTTGCAAGCGGAGTTCCGATAGGCGCAGTTCTGGCAAAAGATAAATTCTGCGCATTTGAGCCCGGAGACCACGGAACTACCTTCGGAGGAAACCATCTTGCAACATCAACAGCCCTTTTTGTTATAAACGAATTGCTTAACGGCGGTGTTCTTGAAAATGCCTGTGAGGTTGGAAGCTATCTTATAAAAAAATTAAACGAGCTTAAAGAAAAAACCGATAAGATTAAAGAAATACGCGGAATGGGACTTATGGTCGGAATAGAGTTTTATGAGCCGAAAAACAAGGAGTATTCAAAGAAGCTTTTTGATAAAGGAATACTTGTAGGAACAATCGGCACAAATGTATTCAGACTTGTTCCGCCTCTTGTTATCACAAAAGAAGATGTTGACTTACTTACAGAAAATCTTTATGAAGTATTGAAAGGATAGAAATAATATGAAACATTTTATTACAATAACAGATATTGAAAAAAATGAATTTGACGAAATACTTACACTTGCCGCAAAACTTAAAAAAATGCAGAAGGAAGGAGTTAAGCATAAATATCTTGAGGGAAAAACCTTAGGTATGATTTTTGCAAAATCCTCTACAAGAACAAGAGTTTCCTTTGAAACAGGTATGTATCAGCTTGGCGGTCATGCGTTGTTTTTAAGCTCAAACGATATTCAGCTCGGAAGAGGCGAAAGTATATATGATACTGCAAATGTTCTTTCGGGAATGATTGACGGCATAATGATAAGAACTTTTTCTCAGCAGGATGTTGTTGATTTGGCAAAATACGGCTCAATTCCTGTTATAAATGCGCTTACAGATTTAGAGCATCCGTGTCAGGCTATGGCTGATATGCAGACTGTAATCGAGGAGTTCGGAAGTACTAAGGGACTTAAAATGTGTTATATAGGTGACGGTAACAATATGGCTCATTCGCTTGCTCACGCTTGTGCAATGGCAGGGATGGATTTCTATGTTGCAACACCTGAAAAATATAAATGTGAAGCAAGTCAGATTGTGCTTGCAAAGAAAATTGCGAAGAAAACAGGCGCGAATATAGTTGAAACAACTGACCCTGAGGAAGCTATGAAGGGCTCTCATGTTGTTTATACAGATACATGGGTTAGTATGGGACAGGAAGCAGAAAAGGAAACTAAGGTAAAGGAATTTGCAGATTATAAGATTGACGGAAAGCTCTTTTCACTTTCAGACCCGAAATCTATTTTCCTGCATTGTTTGCCTGCATACAGAGGCTTTGAGGTTGAGAGTGAGGTTATAGACGGCTCACACTCAAGAATTTTTCAGGAGGCTGAAAACAGACTTCACGCACAAAAGGCTATTATGACAATGCTTATGGGTTAATTGAAAGAGGGAGTTACTGATGGAAAACGAAAATTTATATGGTTTTACAATTCGTCTTGCTACGGAGAACGAAATCGACGATATAATAGAAATAACAAAAACTGCTTTTCAGAAATATATCGACAATACAGGTCTTAAGGATATTGAAGCTCTTAATGAAACAAGAGAAGATATCAAGAGAGATTTAAAGGAAAAGCTTGTGTTTGTTGCTTTTATAAACAATGTGCCTGTCGGAAGTGTGAGAATAAAAATCCGCGAAGACGGTACAGCTTATTTAAGCCGTTTCGGTGTTATTCAAAACAATCAGAATCAGGGTGTGGGAAAAGGCTTAATAAGTGTTGTTGACGGAGTAATGAAGAAAAGAAATGTAAAACGCTTAGAGCTTCATACTGCCGCAAAATATTTTGATTTGGTGCGCTTTTACTACGGAAGAAAATTCTATATAGAGTCAATTTCGGAAGAACGCGGCTACAAAAGAGCCTTAATGGTAAAGGAATACTAGTTTTGAAAATTTGCAATTTTTCAAAAAATTGTTTCAAAAAAGTTAAATTTGTAAAATCAATAAAAAAGCTTAAATTCAGCGTAATTTAAGCTTTTTTTGTTGTGCATAATTACGAAAATAAAAAAAATTGAAATTTTTTTTAAAATAACTTGCAAAATTTATAGCAATGTAGTATAATATTTTTATGAAATTAATATATTATACAAAATGCGTAAGGAGAAATTGAAAATGGCTATTGAAAATGCTTATTTAAAAGGTGTGTATGAGCACACAGCAGAAAAAAATCCACATGAGCCTGAATTTTTGCAGGCTGTAAGCGAAGTATTGGAGACAATTCAGCCTTTAATCGAAAAAAGACCGGATTTTGTTGAAGCAGGTATCGTTGAAAGAATCGTTGAGCCTGAAAGAATTATCACTTTCAGAGTTTCATGGGTAGATGATAACAATAAGGTACAGGTAAACAGAGGCTTCAGAGTGCAGTTTAACAGCGCTATCGGACCTTACAAGGGTGGACTCAGACTTCATCCGTCAGTTAACCAGTCAGTTATAAAATTCCTCGGTTTCGAACAGATTTTCAAAAATGCTCTTACAACACTTCCTATGGGCGGTGGTAAAGGCGGCTCAGACTTTGACCCTAAAGGAAAATCAGACGGAGAAATTATGAGATTCTGTCAGAGCTTTATGACAGAGCTTTCAAAGCATATCGGTGCTGATACAGATGTTCCGGCAGGTGATATTGGTGTTGGTGCAAGAGAAATCGGATATTTATTCGGACAGTATAAGAGACTCCGCAACGAATGGACAGGTGTTCTTACAGGTAAGGGACTTACATACGGTGGTTCATTAGCAAGAAAAGAAGCTACCGGATACGGTCTTTTGTACTTTACAGAAGAAATGCTCAAGCACAACAATGTTGAGTTAGCAGGCAAAACAATAGCTATTTCCGGTGCAGGCAATGTTGCTATATATGCTTGTGAAAAGGCTCAGCAGCTTGGTGCTAAGGTTATTACCTTGTCTGATTCAAACGGTTATATCGTTGACGAAGACGGAATTAAGCTTGATACTGTTAAGCAGATTAAGGAAGTTGAAAGAAAAAGAATCAAAGAATATGTTAACTATCATCCAAACGCAAAATACTATGAAGGAAAAGGCGTATGGACAGTTAAATGTGATATCGCACTTCCGTGTGCAACACAGAATGAGCTTCTTATTGATGACGCAAAAGCACTTGTTGCAAACGGTGTTATGTGCGTAGCTGAAGGTGCGAATATGCCTTCAACTCCTGATGCAATCGAATATTTGCAGAAAAACGGAGTAATTTTCGCTCCGGCAAAAGCTTCAAACGCAGGCGGTGTTGCAACATCAGGCTTGGAAATGTCTCAGAACAGCGGCAGACTCAGCTGGACATTTGAAGAGGTTGACACTAAATTAAAAGGTATTATGATTAATATCTATAATGCAGCAGCAAGCGCGGCTAAAGAATACGGCTGCGAAGGTAACCTCGTTGCAGGTGCTAACATTGCAGGCTTCTTAAAGGTTGCAGAAGCTATGAAAGCACAGGGCGTTGCATATTAATTAAATTTTATGTTAAAAATTATGGCTGTTTCATTTTTTGAAACAGCCATATTATTTAAATTTCTTCAGTGTCTTATTGAATTTTTTGATTACATTTTTTGGTGACACAATCTGCATATCACCCTCAAATGTGAAAATCCATGCAAAAAATACGGGACTTATATTCACATTCACATCTACTTCAAAATGTTCCTTGCCGCATTTTGTTACCGTTACATCTTTACCGAATTTATCAATAACTGCGCCTATAAGTGAGTTTTTGCAAGCAAGCTTAACGGTTTGTGCTTCTCCCGTGAACATTCCGAAGATTTTTTTTGAATATTCTGCAATATCAAAATTTTTTTCTGCAATATTTTCAATATCATCAACTTTTTCATCAGTTATTTTTATTGAAGCTATTTTATCCACCCGAAAATGTGTCAGTCCTTCATGCTTCGGATAGTAAGCAATAAGATAATAGTTGTCCTCGGACATTACCATATAATACGGACTTACAATATATTCGTTGCCTTCGTTTTTGAAAACTTTCTTTTTATCCGGTGTGTATTCATAATACTTAAAGGACACCTTTTTCTTTTCAGAAATGGCAGAATTAAGATAGTCTACATTATACAGAATTGTTTCGTCCATTGTTTTGACTCTTCCCATAACATGAACCTGCCGTCTCAGCTTTGTGGCTTCATGCTTGCTTGTAAGCGACTCTATTTTTTTAATAAGAGACAAGCTTTTTTTCTCGGTTAAGAATTTTGATGATTGGATACAGTCGGAAATAAGCTTTAATTCTGCTGTTTCAAAGCTTCTTGAGCCTACATAGTAGCAGTATGTATTTCTTTTTTCACCTATAATATCAATTCCAAAAAGAGTCAGAAGCTCTATATCTGAATATACTGATTTTCTTTCTGTTTTAATACCGTATGAAAGAAGTCTGTCAAGAATTTGCGGCATAGTAAGCGGATGTGCTTCGTCAGTTTCTTCTAAGAATATTTTCATAAGGTACAACAGCTTCATTTTGCTGTTTGTCTGTTTTGCCATATTCTTTTTCCTCCTAAAATTTCAAATACATTTTTATATGAGATTTTCCTTACTGTTTCTTCATTTAAGTTGTCCTTTAAAAGCCCGTTTATTATTAAATCCATTTGCCTGAAGTCCTTTATCGGAGCTGTAAGCGGATAAGCACCGTCAAAATCACTTCCGAACGCTATGTTATTTTCGCCGCCAAGAGATAAAAAATGATATATATGCTTCTTTAAAGAAGATATATCTTTGCCTGCAAAGTCCCTGTACAGATTAATTCCACAAACACCGCCGTTTTTTATAAGCCTTAAAAACATTTCATCGGTAATATTTCTTTTATTCGGAATAACAGCTCTTGAATTTGAATGTGTGATAAATGCAGGCTTTTTTAAAACTTCCATTCCCTCAAAAAAGGTTCTGTCCGATGAATGCGAAAAATCGGGAATAATATCTGATTGTTCCATTTTTAAAAGTATTTTTTTTCCAAGCTCGCTTAAGCCTTCGTCCTTTTCATCTGCAACGGAAGAAGCAAGTGCATTTTTTTTGTTCCATGTAAGCGTTATTACTTTTATTCCAAGACTCTTAAGATAATCTATATCCTTCTCCGATTTTATAAAATCTCCGCCTTCAAGCGTTATTACAGCAGCGTGTCGGCTGTCGTTGAAAAAGGTCTCGATATTTTTATATTTATAAATAAACTTCTCGTTTTTTGAAAGCTGATTTTCAAAATAATTGTATATATCACAAAAATATTTTTTCGGATTGTTTCCATATTTCTCAAAATCCATATATATGGAATAGAAAAGAAGCGTTTTGTAATTCTCAAGCTTTTTTATACTTATTGAAAGGTTGTTATCATATAGGTTTTCTTTTTTATAAAAAAGCTCGTATGGAGTATCGTTGTGACAGTCTGCAATTATTCTCACAATTTCATCACCTTTTAGAGTGATTTTTGAATCATATTCACAAAATCACCGTTATTTTTTGTTTTTAAGATTGCTTCGATAATTTTTCCCGTAACTTCAACAGGAGCGCTTTCGCTGTATGCACGGCGGATTGAAAATACAGCCTTCATTTCTTCCATATCCATAAGTAAATCTTCCCGTCTTGTTCCGGATTTGTTTATATCAATAGCAGGGAATATTCTTCTCTCTGACATTTTTCTGTCAAGATGAACCTCCATATTACCTGTGCCTTTAAATTCTTCAAAAATCACATCGTCCATTCTGCTGCCTGTTTCAATAAGTGAGGTAGCGAGAATTGTGAGACTGCCGCCTTCACGGAGATTTCTCGCTGCACCGAAGAATTTTTTCGGTTTATGAAGCGCGCCCGGGTCTATACCGCCCGAAAGTATTTTTCCGCTTGTGGGTACGATGAGATTGTAGGCACGGGCAAGTCTTGTGAGACTGTCAAGAAGAATTATAACATCTTTTTTATGCTCAACAAGTCTTTTTGCTCTTTCCAGTACCATTTCAGAAACTCTTGTGTGATGCTCAGGAAGCTCGTCAAAGGTTGAATAGATAACCTCGCCGTTAATGCTGTCCTTTATATCTGTTACCTCTTCAGGTCTTTCGTCAATCAGAAGAACAATAAGGTGTGCTTCGGGATGATTTTTTGTGATACTGTTTGCGATTTCTTTTAAAAGTGTTGTTTTTCCTGCTTTTGGAGGCGCGACAATCATACCTCTCTGACCTTTTCCAATCGGGGAAATGAGGTCTATTATACGCATAGAGTAAGACGAATGATTTCCTTCAAGCCGTAGCCTTTCGTTTGGAAATATTGGTGTGAGGTCATCAAAATCAGGTCTTTTTAGTGCAACGGAAATCGGGTCGCCGTTTATTGATTTTATAAAAATAAGAGCGTTAAAGCGTTCGCCCTCGCGCGGAGGACGGGTGTTGCCGTAAATCATATCTCCCGTTTTTAAGTTGAATTTTCTTATAAATGTAGGAGATACATAGCAGTCGTCGCTTCCAGTTAAAAAGTTTTCCGATCTCAAAAAACCAAAGCCGTCTTCAAGAACTTCGATAACGCCGTGAACCTCATTTGAAGCTTTGTTTTCTTCTTCTTTGATTTCTTCCGCAACTTTTTCTTCTTTTTTGGATATATTTTCTATTGCTTCAATAAGCTCATCCTTTTTCATTTTTGAAAAGCCTTTTATGCCGAGAGAAGCGGCAAGCTCTTTTAACTGAGCCAGTGTTGTTTTTTCTGTTTTTTCCATATTTCGTTCCTTTCACTTATTTTCTCAATCTTAATGCATTTGTAACTACACACACAGAACTCAAGCTCATCGCTGCCGCTGCAATCATAGGATTCAGCTTTATTCCTAAAGATAAATAAAATACTCCTGCTGCAACGGGGATTCCGAGAATGTTGTAGAAAAATGCCCAGAATAAATTCATTTTTATGTTATTCATAACTCTTTTACTTAATTTTATAAGCTCTCTAATATCGGATATATTATCCTTCATAAGAACAATGTCGGCTGATTCGTGGGCAATCTGAGAGCCTCCGCCGATTGCAATTCCTATATCTGCGCGCGAAAGAGCAGGTGAGTCGTTGACTCCGTCACCAACCATAGCAACAACCTTTCCGTTCCCCATAAGACCCCGGACTTTTTCTTCCTTTTCTTTTGGTAAAACATCGGCTATAATTTGAGTGATTCCTACTTCTTTTCCGATATAGCAGGCTGTTTTTTCGTTGTCGCCCGTAAGCATTACTGTCGTTATTCCCATATCGTTAAGCTCTTTTATTGCTTGTTTTGATGCAGGTCTTACTGTATCGCTTACCGCAAGTATTCCGATTACTCTTTTCTGACAACCGAAATATAAAACCGTAGAACCTTTTTCTTTCAGCTTTGACGCATAATCTGAAAATGCGGAGGTGTCGTATGAATTTTCATTTAAGAATTTTTCATTTCCTCCTATATAATCTATGCCGTTTAAGCTTCCTGTAACACCTTTTCCGAAAACTGCGTTGAAATTTTCGCACTTTATAAGCTCAAGCCCAAGCTCTTCAGCTTTTTTTACAACTGCCTTTCCGAGCGGATGCTCCGATAATGCTTCAAGTGAAGCGGATGTTTTTAAAAGTTCATTTTCAGACAAGCTTTCTTCAGGGATAATTTCGTTTAATGTTATTTTTCCTGTTGTTATTGTTCCTGTTTTATCAAAAACAACGGTTGTTATTTTATGTGCAAGCTCCAAATACTGCGCTGATTTTATCATTATTCCGCTTTGTGCGCCTTTTCCTGTTCCAACCATTATTGCAACAGGAGTTGCAAGTCCCAACGCACAAGGGCAGGAGATGACAAGAACTGAAATTCCCATTGAAAAGGCAAGGTTGAAATCCTTTGAATAAATCATCCAGAAGATAAAAGAAATCAATGCTATTCCCATAACAATGGGAACAAAAACACGGCTAATTTTATCAGCCAGTCTTGAAACGGGTGCTTTCGAGTTGGAGGCTTCTTCAACAAGCTCTATAATTTGAGAAAATACTGTGTCATAGCCTGCGGCGGTAACTTTAAATGTAAATGCACCGCTTAAGTTTATTGTAGCGCTTGTTACAGTATCGCCAATTTTTTTTGAGACAGGCATTGACTCGCCTGTGAGAGAGGATTCGTCAATACTTGTTTCTCCCTCGGTTATAATGCCGTCGGCAGGTATGGACATTCCGGGCTTTACTAAAACAATATCGCCGTTTTTCAGATTATTTGCTTCAATTTCAGTTACTTCTCCGTTTAGATATACGAGAGCTGTTTTCGGAGATAAATCCATGAGCGCTTCTATTGCACCGGTGGTTTTTCTTTTTGATTTTGCTTCCAGATATTTTCCAAGAGTGATAAGCGTCAGAATAGTAACCGCAGATTCAAAATAAAAGTCGTGAGCTGTGTTTTCGTCAGCTTTATTTAATATTATCATAACAATAAGATATATTCCGTATAAAAGGGAACTGAGAGAGCCTGTTGTTATGAGTGTGTCCATATTCGGAGCGCCGTTTTTCAGACTTTTAAAGCCACTTATAAAATATGAACGGTTGATAATAAGAACGGGAATTGTGATGATAAGCTGAACGAGGGCAAAGCCAAGAAGATTGTGTTGCGGTGATATAATTTCAGGCAAAGGGAGACCGATCATGTGTCCCATTGCGATATACATTATAAGAATAAAAAAGACAAAAGATGAATAAAGCTGTTTTTTCATTTGTGAAAGCTGTTTCAAAACCTTATCGGTATTTTTTTTAGCAGAATGAAAATCGTAGTCATCACATCCGAAGCCTAAATCTGTTACAGCTTTTTTTATATTGTCATCGTTTGTTATATTGTCGTCGTATAAGACAAGAAGTGTTTCGGAGAGGAGATTTACTTTAGCCTCTGATACTCCTTCGGCTTTTACGACGGTGCGTTCAATTGAGGCACTGCATGCGGCGCAGTGCATACCTGTTACAGAAAATTTTTGTTTTTTCATATTTTTTAAAAAAGAGGCGGTATCGTTGTACTGCCTCTGTGACCTTTCCTCTTTTATTTATAGCTTTAGTGGGTTTATTCTTCCGAAAAAGCCTTTTGTATCGGTTTTTCACCGTCGTAGTCAAGAAGCTCAAGCTGTGATGCAATCAGTGCCTTAACCTTTGATTTATAAATAGCGTACTGCTGCTTTAGGTTCTCTATTTCGACCTTTTTTTCGCTTAAAGTCTGTGTTGTTTCGTTAATCATTTCATCACACTTGTTCTTTGCTTCCTGCATAATCAATTCTGCTTCTTTGTAAGCATTCTTTTTTATTTCGTCAGAAACATTGTGTGCAGAAACCACTGTGTCGCGAAGAGCGGCTTCCATAGTTTTATATTCCTTGATTGCGTCTGAAAGAAGAACATTTTTATCTTTAAGCGCAATATTTTCTTTATATAATTTCTCATAATCGTTTGTTATGGCGTTTAAGAAATCATTTACCTCGTTTTTGTCAAAACCCATAACTCCGCTTTTGAATGTAATATTTTCAAGTTCTATCGGTGTAAACATTTTTTATAGCGACCGTTTTTACGGCTTTTCCTTTCTCCCCGTATTTATGGGGAAAGTCAGATGTATTTTTTTATGATAATCCTGTTTTTTCCTTTTTTAGAAAAACCTTCATCTTTATAAAAAAGATATCTTCCGCTTCTCCTTAGGGAAAGTATGTCTCCTTCGGATATAAGCTTTTTGTAGTTTTTTTCTTCGATATGATTAATCTTAACATTTCCTGCTACAATATATTCCTTCGCTTTTTCTCTTGAAAGGTTGAGTATGGAGCTTACAATGCAGTCAAGCCTTAATGATGATACGGTGTATGAAAGCTCTTTGTATTCCTGCATTCTTTCAATGGGCGTATCATCAGGAGTTTCAACAATATCGACAGGGTAGCTTTTTATTGAGGTCAGATTGCTTTTGATAAAAGGCAGAATTTCTTCCTTGACTTCAACAAAAAAACTGTCGCTGTTTACTATAATATCACCTATTTTTTGCCTTTTTATCCCCAGACTCATAAGCGTACCCAGAATATCTGAGTGGCTTATTGTGTATCCTTTTGGAATTTTAAGTTCAAGAATTTTTGTCGGTATCTCAAAAAAATCAAATTTAAGAGACACAAGACAGCTTTGTGCATTTTTAATTTTTGCAGAAAACATAAGCTCATCCTTCATAAAGGAAAAAGCATTTTTTACCTTTTGCTGTTGTGTGGAATCAAGAAAGTCAGAAAAAATACAGTAGTTTTTGTTTTGAGAGCTTTCGAGCCTGTCACACACAAGCGATATGAGCATTTTGTCGTCTTTATCCGTAAACTGATTTAACAGAGCTTTTTTGTCCATAATCAGAATGGAAATACAACCTTATTTCTGAGTTCATCCTTAAAATCACCCATAATTCCCATGTTATATGGAACTATAAGGAAAATACCTTTTGAAATTTTCTGGATGTTTCCGTCAAGAGCATAAACGGCTCCTGATAAAAAGTCGATAATTTTCTTTGCAACCTCAGCGTCGATTTTTTCCAAGTTTACAACTATCGGCTTCTTTGTTTTCAAGTGGTCTGCAATTTCTTTTGAATCTTCAAAGCTTTCAGGATGAACAACGACAACCTTAAGCTGTGTTGTTGTGTGAATGTTCACGATTTTGCCTCTTTTTGGTAAGGCTGCAGGAGCGGTTTCCTTAGAATCCTTAGGCTGTTCAAGCTTCTTTGGTGAAGCAGAGATTTCTTCCTCCTGTTCAAAATCATCGTCATTGTCGATAAGACGAAGCTTTGCAAGTAAGTTTTTGATTGCGTTTGCCATGGTTTATACCTCCAAAAATTAATTTATTATTATAAATTGTAATTTCTCTCTCCGAAAATGGTGGAGCCTATTCTTACCATTGTAGATCCTTGGGAAACTGCGATTTTGTAGTCTCCGCTCATTCCCATTGAAAGAATTTTCATAGACACATTTTCTCCGAAATTCTTTGAGCCCGTTTTCATAAACAGCTCGTTGAAGTCGCAAAAGGTTTTCTGAAGCATTTCATCGTTGTAGCTTGCAGGTGGCATCATCATAAGCCCTTTTATGCGTATATTACTATAATCGTTTGCACTGTAAAGAAGCTTGTCAAGCTCTTCTTCGTATATTCCACTTTTTGAAGCTTCTTTTGTATAGTTCACTTCAATAAGTACATCCTGTATTCTATTAATTTTTTTTGCTCTTTTGTCTATTTCTTTTATAAGCTCCAAGCTGTGCACGCTGTGAATAAGATGAGCTTTATCAATGATGTATTTAACCTTGTTTGACTGAAGATGTCCGATAAAATGGTATTCCTGTACTTCATCCTTCAAAATATCATATTTTGCTGTAAATTCCTGTACATAATTTTCGCCGATTGCGTTTATGTTACATTTTAATACTTCGCGTATCATTTCTATCGGCTTTGTTTTTGAAACAGGAAGCAAAAAGACATCTTCCGGCTTTCTTCCAGCTTTTTTTGCATTTTCTGCTATATTATATCTTATTATATCAATTTTTTCACTTATTGTCAATTAATTTGCCTCCGATTTTTTAAAAAATATGTTTTTATTTGTAATCTGTTATTATCTGCCCCTCAGAAACATTTTTTGACTTTGTTATAACAAGGTCATAAAGCAGCAAGCTGTCTTTATCTGCATTATTTTCTTTAATTATAACATAGTCGTCTCTTGCTGCTAAAATTTCTATTTTTTTGCGTGTTACAATGCTGTCCTTTATCACAAGGACGGTGTTGTTTTCGCCTGCGTTTTCAAGCGCTTCTGCCGGTACTTTAAGTCCCTTATGTATTGTTTTTACAAATTTAAATTCAAATTTTCTTTCTGCTAAGAAATCTTCAACCTGCTTTGTAACAGTAAGCGTTATAAGCGTGCTGCTTCCTGTGTTGTGGATTTTTTCCACAATAGCGGGAATAGACTCCGAGCTCCTTTGCGTAAACTGGATATACGCTGTCTGACCTTCCTTGATTCCGTCAATATCCTTTGTGTCTACAAGACTCAAAATTGTTGCTTCAAAATTATTGACAATTTTTCCGTATATGTAGCTTTCCTCGTTTTTTGAATAATCAACAGGCTTACTTCCCCATAGTGTCTTAAAGGCTGATGGGTCGATACTTTCTGTTGTTTTTGGTGTTATGGTTGTTTCATAGCCGTCAAGGGCAGAATAAACCACACCCGCTTCTTTTGAAATATATTCTTCCTTATCACCGGCGATTGTGCGCTCCACATCGTCTCTCTGTTTTTTTAATTCTTCAAGCTGTGCGGCAAGGTCACTGGTGCTACTTGTAGCAATAATGCTTTCTATTTCGGCAGTTTCTCTTTGAATATTTTCAAAATTTCCGCTTACGCTGTAATATGCGATTTGCTTCATTTTATTTATAAGATTTTCGTTGAGGCTCTCCTTGGAATTTTTTTCCTTCTGGAGATTTTTCATATTTGTTTCAAGATAATTTATTCTTTCGTTAAGCTCACTTATCTGCGTGCTTTTTCCGTCGTCTACATTTCCCGTATATAAGGTGGCAATATGTGTTTTTGCAACAACGCGTTCTCCGTCGGGGTAGTTTATGATTGAAATACCTTTTTCGCTTGAGGTCATAAGCTCTTCTTTGAAAACGGCGATTCCTTTTGCGTTGATTGTATCCTGAACTTCGCCCTGCAAAATAGTCTGTGTTGTTGCAGTAGGGGCAAATCTGGCATATCCCCATATACAAATTGCCGCAATGAATATTACAACCGCAACAAGAACTCCGAATGTAGAATTGCGGCGTTTGTGGTTTCTCTGTGCCATATATGTAATCCTTTCTGTTAACTTAGTGAATTTGTGATGTATTCTGCTATTTTTTCAGGATTATCGCAAAAATCCCTTGTGTCTATCCAGATAGCTTCTTCGTTTCTTCTGAACCATGTAAGCTGGCGTTTTGCATAACGCCTTGATTCCATTTTTATTTTGTCGATTGCTTCTTCAAGGGTGATAAGACCTTTTTTATAAAGAAGAATTTCTTTATAGCCTATCGCCTGCATTGAGGTAGTATCTTCAGGTATACCTTTTTCTAAAAGACTGTCAACCTCATTTAAAAGACCGTTTTCAAGCATTTTATCAACACGCCTGTTTATTCTGTCATACAGGATTTCTCTGTCTGTATTCAAAACAAAAAATTTAACATTGAACTTGTTTTTGGTCTTTTTTGTTATTTCAAGCTGCTCACTCATCGTTATTCCTGAAGTTTTGTACATTTCAATTGCCCGTATAATTCTTCTGTGGTTATTCGGGTGAAGCCTGTCCGCTGTTTCGGGGTCAAACTCTCTTAATAAAGAAAGCATATATTCTCCGCCGTTTTTTTCATACATTTCTGTAAGCTCTTCGCGTAAAAGCTCGTCAGATTCGGCTTTTTGAAGATTGAAATTGTATATAACTGAATTTATGTAAAGTCCTGTTCCTCCTGCAATTATCGGGATTTTTCCCTTTTGGTGAATTTTTTCTATAATTTCTGTTGCCATATTTGAATAATCGTTTACATTAAAAGGGCAGTCGGCTTCAATAATATCAATCATATGGTGAATAATTCCGTCTGTTTCAGCTTCAGTCACCTTTGCAGTACCTATATCAAGACCTTTATAAATCTGCATTGAGTCGGCAGAAATAATTTCTGTATTCAGTTTTTTTGCAGTTTCTATTGCAACTGCGGACTTACCCGATGCAGTCGGCCCTGCAATCACTATAACGCTGTTTTTAATATCAGAAAAACCCAAAAATTCCACCTGCCATACAAAAATGTTCATTATAATACAATTATATTGTAACATAAAATTATGTAAATGTAAATAGAGAAAATAAAAAAGATACCAAAATTTTTTTGGTATCTCAGAATACTGACAAACCCACCATTTTCAGGTGGGTTTGTCAGTATTCTGAAAAAGGTGCCGAAACGGCACCTTTTTTGGTTTTATAAAGTTTTCAAATACTCTGCATTTCTTTTTGAGCTTGCAACGCTGTCTCCGGTTGATTCCTGCTCAACGATAAAATACTTTGCGTATTTTGCAGCTTCTCTTACCTTTGTAACATCTAAAATTCCGTCCGGAATATCGCAGTTTTTGCCGTCATTGTCAATTTGTTTTATGTGAACGAGCTCAACAGCCTTGCCGTATTTTTCGATAAAGCTGTATGCGTTCTCTCCGCCTCTTGTTACCCAGAAAATATCAAGCTCAAAAATAATATCGTCATCTGCGTTTTCTTTTATGATATCGAGTATGTATTTTCCGTCGAATTTTTCAAATTCATGAGCGTGATTATGATATCCAACCTTAAGACCGTATTTTTTTGCAATTTTGTTTGCGTTGTTGAGCTTTTCAGCTGCGTTTAAAGCGTCATCAATACTTTTAAAATCCCACCACGGCTGAATTACATATTCAATACCGAGGTCTTTGTGGAATTTGAAAGATTCTTCAAGCTCTTCATCGGTGAACTTGAAAAAGCTTGTGTGAGCACTTTTTGAATAGAGATTATACTTTTCCATTTCGGCTTTGATTTCCGCAACGCTTAAATCTGAAAATCCTGCAAACTCAATTCCGTCGTATCCGTGCTGACCTGCGAGATTAATTTGTTCCTTTAAGGAAGCTACTCCGCCGCAGGCAAGTGAGTATAATTGTAATGAACATTCCATGATTTATAGTTCCTCTCGTTTCTATATATTTGTTTTAATGCATTCGCCTTTTTCAGACGATACGAATGAGGCTTCCATAACCTTCATAACCCGAAGTGCCTGCTGCGCTGTTATGGTAAGAGGTTTTTTGCCCTCAACAGCGTCTATAAGCTGGTCGTATACAACAGTAATACTGTCAACTACATCCAAAGGCTCGGATAATTTTATGTTTTCTGTTGAGTTTTCGTTTCTCGGTGCCATTGTTTTTGTAGGACCTGCTTTTGTATATACGATTTCTTCTGCCCATTCGTTTTCCTTGTCAATTACACGGATAATTTCACCGTTGCAATCCCAGCTGTCTATTCTCATCGTACCGTCTTCACCGTATACAAGCCATCTCGGATGAGTTATAAAGTTATTTGTTGAAACTTCAATCTGCGCTGTCAGACCGCTTTCAAAGGTGAGTGTAAGTCTGAAGTTATCGTCAACCTCAGGGTAATGTATGCTCAGCATTTTGCAGTATACTTCCGTTACCTTTTCGGGAATCATATACATAAGCTGGTCAATGAGATGTACACCCCAGTCAAGCATCATTCCACCGCCCAGTTCTTTTATTGTTCTCCAGCCTTTTGGTACTCCTCTTGAGCCTTCAACACGGGATTCGATGTGGTATACCTTTCCGAGTAAGCCTTCTTCGACTTTTCTTCTCATAAGAACGAAATCCTTGTTTGTTCTTCTGTTTTGGTCTATTGTAAAAACCTTATTGTACTTTTCTGCTGCTTCGATTATTTCGCAAAGCTCTTCTGACGACATAGTAACAGGTTTTTCACAAATAACATGCTTTCCTGCTGACATTGCTTCAATAGCCAGGTCCTTATGTACCTCGTTCGAGGTCGCGATAAGAACGATATCTATTTCAGGGTCATTTAAAAGTGCGATTCTTGATTCGTATGCTACAAGTCCTTTTTCTTCGGCAACCTTCATTCTTTCTTCGTTAAGATCAAAAACTCCTTTTACGGAAATTCTGCTATACTTTGAGTTGACGAGATTGTCAAAGTGATATGACGCCATACCGCCGAAGCCTATTATACCTAATTTATGCATTTTTATATTACCTCTTCACTAATACCTGTTATTGTTTATCTTATGCCCACCACATTTCGCCCGGATTTTCGTAAACGATAATCGGCTTTAAGAATGAAACAGCTTTTTCAAGACCTTCCTTCGGTGACATAAGAGCGTCCTCGTGTTCAATGCTGATTGCGCCGTCATAGCCTACTGATTTCAATGTTGAAATGATGTTTCTCCATTCTGTTTCATTATGACCGTAGCCTACTGTACGGAAAAGCCATGAACGACCGAGTATATCTCCGTATGATTTTGTATCAAGAACGCCTGTGCGTTTAGTGTTGTATTCGTCAATTTTTGTATCTTTTGCGTGGAAATGGTAGATTGCTTTCCCCAATTCTTTTATGGCTACACAAGGGTCTATACCCTGCCAGAAAAGATGACTTGGGTCGAAGTTTGCACCGATAATATCGCCTACTGCTTCACGAAGTCTTAAAAGGGAATCTGTGTTATATACACAGAAGCCCGGATGAAGCTCAAATGCAATTTTCTTTATACCGATTTCTTTAGCGATTTCAGCTGTCTTTTTCCAGTACGGGATAAGCACTTCGTTCCACTGCCATTCAAGTATATCAATATATTCGTTCGGCCATGCGCATGTTACCCAGTTAGGATTTTTTGAATCCTCGCAATCTCCCGGACAGCCTGAGAAGCCGATAATTGTATCAACTCCGAGAAGTGCTGCAACCTTCATTGCGTCAACAAATTCGTTGTGGAACTGTTCTGCGATTTCCTTATTCGGATGAACAGGATTTCCGTGGCAGCTTATAGCCGAAACAGTTATATCGTATTTTTTCAACAAATCCTTAAGCTCCTGAACTTTTTCAGGATGACCGATGTAGTCTTTAGGATCAAGATGTGCTTTCCCCGGATAACCGCCGGCACCTATTTCAAAGGACTGAACTCCGAGAGAATGGAGATAGCTTAAGGTTTCTTCCATTGGTGTTCCTGCAAGTACAGGTGACATTACTCCTAATTTCATAATTTATATTTCCTTTCGTTAAAACTGATTTATCGGCAGCTCAACTTCCTGAGGGCAGGTGAGTGCGTCAAGCTTTTTCTCGCACTTTGCCCAGTGAACTGCATTTTTTATAACCTTTTGAACATATTCGTTTGTTAATGATTCGTCTGTTTCATGACCCGGTTGGAAATAGAAGACCTTTCCGTAACCTCTTTTCCAGGTACAGCCTGAACGGAAAACATCTCCTCCTGAAAACCAGCCTATAAAAATGATTTCGTCAGGGTCCGGAATATCGAAAAACTCTCCGTACATTTCTTCACAAGGAAGGAATATTTTTTCAGGTATTCCTTTTGCAATAGGATGGTTTGGATTTATGCAATAAAGAATTTCTTTGTCGCCGTCTCTCCATTTTAAGTTACAGGATGTTCCCATAAGAAGCTTGAACGGCTTTGAATGGTGACCTGAGTGAAGAACAATAAGTCCCATTCCTTTTAAAACATATTCGCAAACCTTCTTTGCAACTTCATCGGGGACCTTGTCATGATGGCAGTGTCCCCACCAGATTAAAACATCTGTTTTCTTAAGAAGCTCATCGCTTATTCCGCAGTTTTCCATATCAAGTGTAACTGTGGTAACGCTGATTTCATCGTCAGCGATAAAGCCTTTTATGTATTCATGCAATCCGCCCGGATATATTTCCGTTACGCGCGGAATTTCTTTTTCGTGAACATTTTCGTTGTAGATTACAACATTAATCATTGAAGATAACTTCCTTTCCTGTTTTTGCACTTTCGTATATTGCTTCAAGTATTCTTGTTACAACGATAGCCTGCTCAGGTTTAACAACAGGCTCTGTATTATTTAAAATACAGTCAATCCACATTCTTGCTTCAACATCTGCCGGTGCTTCACCTGCTGCGTCAAAGAATGCAACGCCTGCGCCTGAACCCAGTTGCTCAATTACCTGTCTGCCGTATTTTACTTTATTTATCTGCAAGCCGTTGTGGAAGTCTGCTCCGCCCTGTGTTCCGGCAAGCACGCACTTTGCTTCTCTCGGCTCTGAAATATTAAGTGCCCAGCTACTCTTTAAAATGATTGTTGCGCCGTTTTCCATTGTTACAAAGCCGAATGCTGAATCCTCAACGGTATATTCCTTTGGATCCCAGTCTCCCCAAGCGTTTCCTGTGCGTGTCTGGTCACCGAGCTTTTTGTATACAGTACCTTTAACTGATTTTGGCTTGTAGTTATTCATATGCCATAAGGTAAGGTCAAGTGCATGAGTTCCGATATCGATAAGAGGACCGCCTCCCTGTTTTTCTTCATCAAGGAAAACGCCCCATGTAGGAACTGCTCTTCTTCTTAAAGCTTCTGCTTCTCCGTAGTAAATTTCGCCAAGCTCTCCGTTTTCAACAGCTTCGTGAAGGTATCTGTTTTCAATAGAAAATCTATTCTGATATCCGATAGTAAGCTTTTTGCCTGTTCTTTTGTATGCTTCAAGCATAGCCTGAGCTTCTGCATATGTTTTTGCCATAGGCTTTTCACACATTACATGACAATCATGCTCAAGTGCATAAATTGTTGCAGGTGCGTGAGCGTTGTTAGGTGTACAAACATGAACAACATCGAGATTTTCTTTGTTAATCATTTCTTCGTAGCTTTCATAAACGCTTGCGTTTTCAACACCGAAATCTTTAGCGGCTTTTTCTGCTCTTTCTTTTATAATATCGCAGAATGCAACCATTTCAATTTCGTCAATTTTTTTCAGCGATGGCATATGCTTTCCGTTTGCAATACCTCCGCAGCCAATGATACCAACTCTTAACTTCTTTTCCATTTTCTTTTTCCTCCGATTTTTTAAAAAAATTTTAATCTGTTGATTTTCTTATTATTAATTTATGATTAAGTATTTTTTTTTCGTATGTTTGTTTTGACATTTTGTCAAGGAGTGCCATAAATGCCGCTTCTCCCATTTCAGCCTGAGGCTGTGCAACGGTGCTTAACGCAGGTGTAACCATATAGGAAAGATGAACATTATCAAATCCCATAACAGCAATATCATCAGGGATTTTTTTGCCGCAATTTATTATTGCGCTCATAGCGCCTGCCGCCATTCTGTCCGAGATTGCAAACAAAGCGTCGAATTCTGCGCCTGATTTGAGAAGCTTTTCTGTAAGCTCGGAAGCAGACCGAAAACCGTAGTTTCCGTCAAAAATAATGCTCTTATCATGTTTAATGTCGTTATCCTTAAGCGCTTGCACATAGCCTGCATATCTGTGCTTTGAAGATATAAAATGATTTATTACTCCGCAGTATGCAATTTTCTTTCTGCCTGTTTTTATAAGGTAGCTCACAGCGTCGTATGCTGCTTTTTTGTTGTCTATGGATATATAAGGATATGAGTCGTCTATGTATTCGTTACACTGTACAATATTATATCTTTCAAGCATTTCGTGCATTTCTTCTTTTGTCATGGTTGTGTTGAGAATAATACATCCGTCACACAATCCGTTTCTTAAAAGATTTAAATATGATTGCTCGGTGTCACGGTCATCATTTGTTGTACACAAAACAATATTATAACCGTGCTCTTTTGCTTTTTTGTCCATAGCATCTACTACTTTTGCGTAGAATGAATTTACAATCGTAGTAAGAACAACAAGAATAATGCGAGTTTCCTTTTTTCTCAGGTGCTTTCCGAGAAGATTTGGCTCATAGCCGTATTTCTCTATTATCTTTTCTATATTTTCTTTTGTTTTCGGGGCAACAGGTCCTGTTTTGTTTATTACTCTGGAAACCGTTGCCACGCTTACCTTAGCAAGTTTTGCGATTTCACTTATGTTAATAAGTACCATCTCCTCAGTATTTTAGAGAATGTAAACGATTACATTTTCTTTAAAAAAATATAAAACGACTTTGTGTAATCGTTTACACACAATATAGCACACATTTTTTTGGTTGTCAATACTTTTTTGAAAAATTTTAAAATGTTATTGATTTGTAACAAAAAATGTTGAAAAAATATGCTTTCGGAGCGCATTTTTTTGAATTATTACAACTTTATTAAAAAAATATTAAAAAAAATAAAGTTTTTTTCAAAAAAGTCTTGATTTTTTTCAGAAATAGTGTATAATATAGCATGTAAGTGGTTTAAAGTGCCACACTTTTCCACGAAGTGGTTAAAAAATAAGAAAAAATCCCACAAAAGAGGAGAAGTTGGAGAGAAACATTTACAAAAGTCGGTTTTTTATCGGAATAAAAATAATGCAGAGGCTTGTGGTGGGTCTCTGCAACACAGACTTAAAAATATCGGAGATGTAAATTTTAAAAACAAGTGAGAAAACTTGTTTTATTGATGTCTTTGGGAAAGGATGTATCGTTTTTCGGTGCAAATGAACTGAAATGTTTTATGGACAGGCGAGTCATTCAATTGACGCAAAGGGAAGAATAATACTTCCGTCCAAGTTCAGAGACGAACTGGGCGAAAGCTTTCTTGTTATGCGCGGTTTTGAAAAATGTCTGTTTGTATACACAAAAGAAGGCTACAAAGAGCTTGAGGAAAAATTGAGAGCTCTTCCGATATCGTCGGGAGGTCGTATTCAGAGATATATTTTCGGTTCAACTGAAAGCGTTACACCGGATAAACAGGGAAGATTTGTTGTTCCCCCGAAATTGAGAGAATTTGCCGGACTTGAAAAAGATGTAGTGGTTGCGGGTGTTTCATCCCGTCTTGAAATCTGGGATGCTGATACCTTTAATAAGTATGAAGAGGAAACGGTTACCGATACAGAGAAGCTTTCTGAAATGCTGGAGCTTTTCGGAATATAAAAAAGTGCCGGAGGAAGTTAAATGGAGTTTTTTCATAAAAGCGTTTTGTTTCACGAATGTATGGAAAATCTGTCTGTAAAAAAGGACGGTACATATATAGACGCCACTATGGGAGGCGCAGGACATTCGTCTGGTATTTGCTCACTTCTCGGAAAAAACGGTAAATTTATCGGGGTTGACAGAGATGAAGAAGCTTTTGTGGTTGCAAAAGAAAGACTGCAAAAATTTGAATGTGAAAAACAGTTTATAAGAGCAAATTTCTGTGATATAAAGGAACACTTTGACGGCAAGGCGGACGGTATTCTTGCAGATTTGGGAGTTTCGTCTTATCAGCTTGATAATAAAGAAAGAGGCTTTACTTACAGAGAAAATTCCGTATTGGATATGAGAATGGACAAATCCTCTCCGCTTTCTGCGATGGAGGTTGTTAATGAATATGATTTTAAAGACCTCTGGCGTATAATAAGCGTTTACGGTGAAGAGAAATATGCAAAAAATATAGCGTCAAACATCGTTAGAGAAAGAGCAGTAAAAAAGATAGAAACAACAGACGAGCTTACAGAGATTATAAAACGCTCAATGCCATATAAAAGTATGAAGGAAAAACATCCTTCAAAAAGAACATTTCAGGCAATCAGAATTGAAGTGAACGATGAACTTGGCTCATTAAAGAAGGGCTTGGAAAGCTTTTTTGACCTTCTTGATATAGGCGGGAGAATGTGTATAATAACCTTCCATTCATTAGAGGACAGAATAGTAAAAGAATATTTCAGAAGTCTGGTTGATGTATGTACATGTCCGAGGGATTTTCCTGTGTGCATATGTAACAACAAACCGAAGGCAAAGCTTATAACAAGAAAGCCGATATCACCATCGGAAGAAGAGCTTGCGGAAAATCCGAGAAGTAAATCAGCACATTTAAGAGTAATAGAAAAAATCGCAGAATAAAAAATGTGAAAAAAGAAAGGAAACTGCAGTTATGTATTATAATGATAATCTGGCAAGAAAATATGAATATTCAGCTAATGTTCAGAAAAGCTCTGTCACCTTGGGTAAATCGCATGCAGAACAGGTGAAGCAGAGAGTGACCATGGCAAAATTTCTTGCTGTTATTCTGTTTTTTGTTGTAGGTGCAGGAATTCTCCTTTCAAAAAATGCACAGGTAACAGAGCAGAAAAATAAGGTTGCCGATCTGAAAAAGGAATACAACACTTTAGTTCATGAAAACAAAAAGGCTGAAATCGAAATCAATCAGAAGATAGATTTAAAGACTGTTGAGGAAATTGCAATTTCAAATTATAACATGAACAGAGCAAAAAAGAGCCAGGTTGTGTATATTGATGTTCAGCAGGAGGACTATGCTGTAATAAACGGTGATGTTGACGCGGAAGAAGAAAAAAACAGTTCAACAAGCAGTTTGGTTGCATATTTGCAGAAATAATTTAATATAGTATAGAGTAATAACTAAGGTATATTTTAATTTGCAGTTATCAGAAAAAAATCGGGAAAAAGCTCTCGGTTTTTTGTCGTATTATGAAATTATAATAAAATGAAAGAATGATGAAAAGTGAGGAAAAAGGTAAAAAATAAAGTTAATTCTAAAAAGAAAGTGCAAATCCGCATAAAGTGGATGTGCGTTGTTGGTGTGCTTTTGTTTACTGCGCTTGTTGTGCGTATAGGCTACATACAGTTTATATGGGGACCAACGCTTGCAAAGGAAGCGCTGGAACAGCAGACAAGAGACAGAGTTATAAATGCAAAAAGAGGAACTATATATGACCGTAACGGAAAACAGCTTGCAGTAAGCGCTGATGTTGAGACTGTGGGCATATCTCCGATAACTGTGCGGGAAAGCGGAAAGGCTGATGAATATGCAAAAATTCTTTCCGATACTCTTAAGATGGATATAAATGAAATAAAAGAGAAAATAAACTCAAATATTTCATATGCTGTAATAAAAAAGAAAATTGAAAAAGAAGAAGCGGATAAGTTAAGAAAGCATAATATGCGCGGAGTGTATCTTGATGAGGATACAAAAAGGTATTATCCGTATAACAATATAGCTTCTCATATTATAGGCTTTGCAGGCGACGATAATCAGGGACTTATGGGAATTGAAATGGTGTATGACAGCAGGCTGAAGGGACAAAACGGACGAATAGTTACCGCAAGCAATGCTGACGGGACGGAAATGCCTTATAAATATGACAGATACTATTCAGCACAGGACGGCTGTGATATTACGCTTACCATAGATGTAACAATTCAGCACTTTCTGGAAAAACATCTTGAACAGGCTATGATAGACTATAATGTTGCAAACGGATCTGCCGGAATTATAATGGATGTTAAAACAGGTGAAATTCTTGCTATGGCAACAAAGCCTGATTTCAATCTTAATGAGCCGTTTGTTATTCTTGATAAATCTGTTAAGGACAGTATTGAACAGGCTGAAGATTCAGAAAAGAAAAATACAATTCAAAATGAATATCTTAATAAGCTTTGGAGAAATAAGGCGGTTGTTGACAGCTATGAGCCGGGTTCTACATTTAAAATTATAACGAGTGCAATGGCTCTTGAGGAAGGCGTTGTTACCATAAACGACCATTTTAACTGCATAGGCTATCATACGGTTGCCGACAGGCGCATACACTGCTGGAAAACTGCCGGTCACGGAGGCGAAAGCTTTGTACAGGCGCTTATGAATTCGTGTAACCCTGCGTTCATACAGATAGGTGAGAGAGTCGGAACAAGTAATTTCTATAAATATTATAAAGGCTTTGGTTTTACTCAGAAAACAGGCATTGAGCTTACAGGTGAAACAACGGGTGCGTTTTATCCTGAAGGCAGCTTCAATGAGGTTGAACTTGCAACAGCGTCCTTCGGACAGGGACCGACGGTAACTCCGCTTCAGATGCTTGCTGCAATCGGTGCAGTAGCAAACGACGGAAAACTGTTAAAACCGCATCTTATAAAAAATATAACAGATTCAAACGGAAATATAGTGCAATCTTCTGATACAACAGTTGTCAGACAGGTGGTATCTGAACAGACATCACAGATTTTAAGAGGCGTTTTGGAAGATGTTGTAACGGACGGTACAGGCGGTCAGGCGTATCTGGAGGGCTTCAGAATAGGCGGCAAAACAGGTACAAGTGAAAAAATACCGAGAGGTAACGAAAAATATATCGCTTCATTTGCAGGTATCGCTCCGACAGACGACCCACAGGTTGTTCTTATTCTTCTTCTCGATGAACCGCAGGGAGTTCATACAGGAGGTGCAACTGCCGCGCCGTTAGCAGGAAAAATTCTTGATGATGTTTTAAGATATATCGGAATACAGCCTACTACCACAGCGGCGGAGGACGGAGAAATAACTGTCCCCGATGTTGTAGGAGAACATATAACCGTTGCAAGACAGACCTTGAATGAGCTTGGGCTCAGATGTCTGACAGAGGGCGAAGGCGAAACTGTAAATATTCAGATTCCCAAAGCAGACGCGGTTATAGCTGAGGGCGGAACGGTTATAATATATACAGGTGACGCAAAACCTACAAATTCGGTTAAGATGCCGAATGTTACAGGCAAAAACTATTATGAAGTGAAAGAACTTTTTGATCAGAACAAAATTATTCTTAATGCTGTTGGTATTGACGGAAATGTTGACAATGTAAAAGCTGTTTCGCAAGGAGTAGCAGAAGGTGAATATGTTGCGGCAGGAACACAGGTTACGGTGGAATTTTCCGACGGTACGGCAACGGAGAATGCTGAGCAAGCTGTTCAGACGCAGGAATAATCTTTGAAAATAAAATAAGGAAAGGAGAAACGGTATAAGAAATTATGCCATGTAAATATTATGAAGCTTGGTGAATTACTCAGAAACATGGAAGTTATTTCCGTAACAGGAGATGAAAATGCGGAAATTTCAAATGTCTCTTATGATACAAGAAATGTAGATAAAAACAGCGTATTTGTATGTATCAAGGGAATTAATACAGACAGACACGATTTTGTTGACAGTGCGATAGAAAAAGGCTGTAAGGTTATTATATCGCAGTATCCTTTGGATAAAGAAGGAATAACAAATGTTGTTGTTCCCGATACGAACAAGGCGCTTGCGCTTAGTGTTGCAAACTTTTTTGACAATCCGCAAAAAAAGCTGCGTGTTATAGGCGTTACGGGAACAAACGGAAAAACTACCGTAACAACACTTTTAAAGGCTACGCTGGAGGAAAGCGGATATAAGGTAGGTCTTATAGGAACAAATGATATAATAATAGGTAAAGAGTTCATTCCGTCTCCAAATACAACTCCGGAAGCGCCTGAGCTTTTTGGATACTTTAAAAAAATGGTTGATGAAAAATGTGATTTTGCCGTTATGGAGGTTTCTTCCCATTCTGTGTCTTTAGACAGAATATACGGCATTGAATTTGAAGTTGGCGTTTTTACAAATCTTACACAGGACCATCTTGATTACCATAAAACAATGGAAAACTACGCGGAGGCGAAAGCACTTTTCTTCTCATACTGCAAAAACAGCGTTATAAATGAGGACGACTCATACAGCAGTACAATGAAAAAGTATATAAAAGAAAATTTAGTTACTTACTCTATGGAAAAACCTTCTGATTACAGGGCTGTAAATGTGAAGCATATGGATGACGGAGTTTCGTATACGGTAAAGAAAAAGGGTGGAAGCTACGATGTAGTATTTCCTATTCCCGGGAACTTTTCTATATATAATTCTCTTGTTGTATGCAGTGTTTGCGGCATACTCGGAATCCCGGACACCTTTGTCAGAATGAGTCTTAAAAACTCAAAGAGAGTTATGGGCAGATGTGAGGTTGTGCCTGTTGATAAGCCTTATAAGGTTATAATAGATTATGCACATACTCCTGATGGAATGGAAAATATTCTTACAACTATCCGCGAATTTAAAAAAGGCAGACTTATAACCCTTTTTGGCTGCGGTGGTGACAGAGACAAGGGTAAAAGACCGAAAATGGGAAAGATGGCTGAAAAATATTCGGATATAATTATTGTTACAAGCGATAATCCGAGAAGCGAGGATATGCAGTCTATTATAGATGACATTATGGTCGGTATTGAAAGAAAAGACAATGTTTATACCAATACAGACAGAAAAGAAGCAATAAAAATGGCTATGGATATGGCAGAGGAGAACGATATTATTCTTCTTTTGGGAAAAGGGCATGAGACAGTACAAAAATTCAAGGATTATAATATAGAATTTGATGAAAGAAAAATTGTGAGGGAAATATGCGGCTTACAGTAAGTGAGATTATTAACGCTACAAAAGGAACGCTGATTTACGGCGATAAAAACAGCGTTGTTTGCGGAGTCTCCACCGATTCAAGAGAAAATCTTTCCGCAAAGCTTTTTATTCCTATAAAGGGAGAAAATTTTGACGGACACGATTTTATAACGAACGCTGTTTCAAACGGCGCAGAAGGGTATTTTACTCATAATAGAGAAAAAGCCTGTGATGATGCCGGTTTTGCAATTTTTGTTGAAGATACAAAAAAAGCGCTTGGTGAGCTTGCCGGCTATGTATTGAAAAAAAGCGGCGCTAAGGTTATCGGAGTTACAGGAAGCGTAGGAAAAACCACTACAAGACAGCTTGTTGCGAGTGTTGTTTCAGAGCTTGGAAAAACCCTTGTCACTTTAAAAAACTTCAATAACGATATCGGACTTCCGCTGACTGTTCTTTCTATGGACGGTGATGAAAAATATGCGGTATTGGAAATGGGAATGAGCGATTTGGGCGAGATTTCCTATCTTTCAAAAATTGCACACCCCGATATCAGCGTTATAACAATGATAGGCATGTCTCACATTGAGCATTTGAAAACTCAGGAAAATATTTTAAAAGCAAAGCTTGAAATTACAGACGGTATGGATAAAGAAGGTATTCTTGTTTTGTCGGGTGACGATAAGCTTCTTTATCCGCTTAAAGATAAGCTTTCAAATAAAACAGTTTATTTCGGTATTGAAAACGGAGATTATCCTGTTAAAGTAATGGAAAGTGATGAGAAATGTGTATTTTTATTTGATAATGAGGAATATACAGTTAATATAAGCGGCATACATAACATAAAAAACGCGTGCTGTGCAGCTACTGTCGGAAAGCTTCTTGGAGCTGACAGAGAAGCAATTCAGCGTGGATTTGATAAATTTAAGAATGTCGGCTTAAGACAGGAAATGTATAAAATCGGAAATCTGGATATTATACTTGACTGTTATAATGCTTCTTTGGATTCGATGAGAGCAGCGCTCGGTGTTCTTAAAAACAAAAAGGCAGACAGAAAAATAGCGATATTGGGTGCAATAGGCGAGCTTGGCAATTATCTCGAAGAAATTCTGGGAAAAGTCGGTGAGGCTGTTTGTGAAAATGATGTTGATTTGCTGATTTGCTGTGATGAAAACAGCAGCTACATCGCAAAAGGTGCAATAAATGCAGGTTTTTCGGAAGAAAAAATACTTCAATTTAATACAAAAGAGGAACTTTTTGAAAGAATAGACAGTCTTTTCAAAGACGGTGACTGTATTTTGATAAAGGCGTCGCGTGCCTATAAATTTGAGGAAATATTTGAAAAAATCAAGGACGGGAGTGAAAAATAATGAACGCAACATTTCAGGCAGTAATATGTGCAATTATCGGCTTTGTGATAAGCTTTATTATTGGTCCGATAGCAATTCCTGTATTAAAAAAGCTTAAATTCGGGCAGAAAATATTGGAAATAGGACCGAAATGGCACGAGGGCAAATCGGGAACTCCTACAATGGGAGGATTTATTTTCATAATTGCAGCGACTGTTGCGAGTCTTATTTTCATAAGAGACTTAAAAGGGATATTCGCTGTTGTCTTTGCACTTTTGTGCGGTGGTATAGGCTTTGTTGATGATTATATAAAGGTTGTTAAAAAAAGAAATCTCGGTTTGTCTCCTATTGGGAAAATAATAATGATGCTTGTTGTGACAGTTTCGTTTTGTATAGCGGGAATTGAGCTTGGCGTTGTCAGAACATCTCTTCATATTCCTTTCACATCAATCAGCATTGAAATGGGATATTTCATCAGTATTTTTCTTGTGTTTATGATGATAGGCTTTATAAACAGCGTTAATTTAACTGACGGAATTGACGGTCTTGCAGGAACAGTGACCGTATTTGTATCATTGTTTTTTGTTCTTATGGGGCTTGTATTCAGAGAAGCCGGCTTGAGTGTATACAGCGCCTCCTTATGCGGAGCGTTGTGCGGTTTTTTAGTTTACAATCTACATCCTGCGAAGGTTTTTATGGGTGATACGGGCTCGCTTTATTTAGGCGGTGCGGTTGTGGCGCTTGCTATTTTAAATAACGACCCGCTTATTATTGTTATTGTCGGAATTGTTTATCTTTTAGAGGCAGTATCTGTTATGCTTCAGGTTGGATATTTCAAGCTCACAAACGGAAAAAGACTCTTTAAAATGGCGCCTTTTCATCATCATATGGAAATGGAAGGCTACAGCGAAAACAAGATAGTTATTACTCTCAGCGCTGTTACGGTTATAGCGGCTGTGATTGCATTTTTGTCTTTTGTATAATAAATAATGAAATGAGGAAAAGAAGTGTTTCGTAAACTCAGAGCGAATTTAGGAGAAATGGATAAGGGTTTTCTTGCCATAGTGCTTATGCTTACAGCCTACGGTCTTATTATGGTGTACAGCGCGTCGTCTCCGAATGCATTTTATGTTAAAAATGACAGTACATATTTTTTCAGAAATCAGCTCATATGGGCTGTTCTTGGAGTTGCAACGCTTTTTGTTACATCGCTTATAGATTATAGATTTATAAAGAAAATGAGAATGCTGATATATGCTTTTTCCGTGTTTCTGCTTCTGATTGTTGCAGTTGCCGGAGCGACGATAAACGGTGCTAAGAGATGGATAAGAATAGGACCCTTTTCAATGCAGCCGTCCGAGCTTGCGAAGATTGCCATTGTTATAATGTGTGCCTATGTACTGTCAAAAATGATGGATACTAACTGGCGAAAAACCATGCCCTACATCGTTTCATGCGGTCTTATATTCCTCTTTGTAGGTATATTTCTTATATTCCAGCCGCATTTTTCAGCTATAATCATTATTTGCGCATCTATTGGCATTATGATGATAGTTGCGGGTATACCGATGCGAATTTTTGCAATAGCCGTTGCGGCGGCAGGTGTGCTTGGAACGGTTTTTGTAGCCATAGAGCCCTACAGACTTGAAAGAGTTATTTCTTTTCTCGATCCGTTTAAGTATAAACAGGATTCGGGATGGCAGGTTGTTCAGTCGCTTTATGCAATAGGAAGCGGAGGTGCAACAGGCTTAGGACTCGGAAGAAGCCGTCAGAAATATCTGTATATTCCCGAACCGCAGAACGACTTCATTTTTTCTATTATCTGTGAAGAGCTTGGATTTGTGGGAGCACTTCTTGTTATAGCCTTGTTTGTTGCACTTTTATGGAAGGGAACAAAAATAGCGCTCAATGCGCCCGATAAATATTCGATGATACTTACCTTTGGACTTTTGTCAATTGTTGCAGTTCAGACATTGCTCAATATAGCGGTTGCTACCTCTTCTGTTCCGGCAACAGGTATTCCTTTGCCGTTTTTCTCGGCAGGAGGAAGCTCCTTTGTATTTCAGATGATGTCGATGGGAATGATACTTAATATTTCGCGACAACCGAAGGTAATTATAGAATAAAAAAGAGAGGAATGTGGAACTTTGAAGGTTCTGATTTCAGCAGGCGGCACCGGCGGCCATATAAATCCGGCAATAGCGATAGGAAAATATATTTCAGAAAAAGATGAGAAAAACGAAATACTTTTTATAGCTTCAAAAGGAAATCTTGAAGAACGCTTGTACAAAGAAAGCGGACTTCCGTATAGCCTTCATACATCTAAGGGACTTGACAGAAAAAATTTATTTAATAATGTAAAAATACTCTATGAGGATTACAAAGCGTACAGAGAAATCCTTAAAATAACAAAAGAGTTCAAGCCTGATGTGGGAATTTCCTGCGGCGGATATATAAGCTTTATGGCGATGGAAGCTGTAAAAAGGGTTAAAGCGCCTTTTATAATAACAGAGCAAAATGCTTTTCCCGGACTTACAACAAAGCTTTTGTCAAAGGACGCAAAAAAATACTGTCTTGCATTTTCCGAAGCAAAAAAATTTCTTAAATATCCCGAAAGAAGCGTTGTAACAGGAAACCCTGTCAGAAAAGAGTTTTTGACGCTAGACAAAGCTTCTGCAAGAAGAGAACTGGGGATTTCTGATGATAAAAAGGTAATACTCTGCTTTGGCGGAAGTCTGGGCGCCGAGAAAATGAATGAAGCGTTTATGGCGCTTATAAATAAAGTTCAGGATAATGATAATATAATTTTATATGTTGGTACAGGAAAAAGATACTATCAGGATTTTGTAAAAAACATAAAATGCACAAGTAAAAATATTACAATAAGTGAATACATAGACGATATGCCGACGCTTCTTACAGCTTGCGATGTTGCGGTTACGCGTGCGGGTGCTATGACTGTAAGTGAGTTATGTGCTGCAAAAAAACCGTGTATTCTTATACCGTCACCGAATGTAACGGCTGACCATCAGACTAAAAATGCAAAGGTGATAGCCGATATAGGCGGAGGTATTCTTATAAAGGAGAGCGAGCTTTCAAACGAAGGCTTCTGTGATATAATTTTAGACCTTGCAAAAAACGAGGATAAGCTCAAAAAAATGGAAGAAAAAATTTCTTCTTTGTGTGTGCTTGATGGTGACAAAAGAGTTTTTGAAGCCTTGAGGCAGATAGTACAGTAACACTTTTTTATTGATTTCATATAATAGCAATACAGAAAAATGTTTTTTTACGGAAGGTGAGTTGTTATATGAAATATGTAATAAACGGTGGCAAAAAGCTCAGGGGAAGTGTGAATATTTCCGGCTCAAAAAATGCAGTTTTGCCGATTCTTGCTTCAACAATAGTAACTAAGAAAAGAAGTGTTATACATAATTGTCCGAAATTAAGTGATGTCGCCTCAACAATACGGATTTTACAACATCTCGGTTGTAATGTCTGCTATGATAAAGGAACGCTTGTTGTCGATGCAAAAGACAGCTGCGTTAAGGATGTTCCCGAAGAGCTTATGCGCGCGCTTCGTTCGTCTGTTATCTTTTTAGGTGCGTTTATTGCCGATAAAGGAGAAGGAAATTTGCCTTATCCCGGAGGCTGTGAGCTTGGCAAACGCCCTATTGATATTCATGTGGATATTTTAAAGAAGATGGGTGCTGAAATCGTTGAAAACGAGGGGAGCCTCGATTTTAAATACAATAGACTCAAGGGTGGCGAATATGTTCTTCCGTTTCCGAGTATCGGCGCAACGGAAAACATAATTCTGGCATCGTTGGCGGCAGATGGAGATGTAATAATCAGAAATGCGGCGTCTGAACCCGAAATAAAGAGTCTGGCGGCTTTTTTAAACCGTGCAGGCGCAGAGATTGCAGGTGCAGGAACAGACTGTATAATTATAAAGAAAGATAAAAATTTCCGTGACTGTGAATATACAGTGATATCGGACAGAATAGAGACAGCAACCTATATGGCGGCAGCGGCGGTTACAGGAAGCACAATCACATTAAAAAATGCTCCTGTTGACGATATAAAAAGTACAGTTTCAGCATTTGAGTCAATCGGCTGTAAGGTGCTTATAAAAAAAGATGAGCTTACAATAATTGCTCCCGGAAGGCTGAAAGCAACAGATATGATTTCAACAGCACCGTATCCGGGCTTTCCGACAGACGCGCAGCCTGTATTGACAGCATGCCTCATAAACTCAAAAGGCACAAGTCTTATAGCAGAAAATATTTTTGAAAAAAGATTTAATCATGTGCCGGAATTAAGAAAACTCGGCGCTAATATAAATGTTTTCGGAAATACGCTTAAAATAAAAGGAAACATAGATGAAATGTACGGCGGCAATGTTGTTGCCGGGGATTTGAGAGCAGGTGCGGCTTTGATAGTTGCGGCGCTTGGAATAAAAGAACAGGTTATGGTTGAGGATTCGCACCATATAATAAGAGGCTATGAAAATATAGTACCGAAGCTTGAACAGCTGGGTGCAGATATAAAGATTGTTTAGAAGCTTCGGCTTCTGAACAATCATACCGTGAAAGGAGGATATGAAAATGGAAACAGAAAATCAGATTCTGAATGAAATTGCGGAAACTGAGAATGATAATATTGACTACGGTTATGAAAGTGATTTTTATTCATACCATGAGCTTAAAAGTAAAAGAACAACCGCGAAGCTTAAGAAAAAGCATATCTTCCTGAAGGTGTTTTTAGTTGTCTTTTTGTTTTCGTGCGCACTTCTTACTCCGATTTTTAATGTCAGCAATATCGTTGTGAACGGTAACAGTATTCTCTCAGAGGAAAGGATAATTGACGCAAGCGGAATATCGGTATCAAAAAATATTTTTACATTCCAATGCTCAAAAGCAAAGGACAGTGTTGAAAAATTAAGCTTTGTTGATGTGGCTGAGGTGAAAAGAACATTCCCTTCGGGAGTTATAATAAATATAAAGGAATGTAAGCCCATAGCGCAGATTACCTGCGGACAGTCATTGTATCTTGTGGTGGACAAGTCCGGTAAGGTGCTTGATACGGCAGATAATAAGGAAAAGTATGATGTTCCTGAAATTGATAATATTAATATTATGGAATTTGAAGTGGGAAAGGTTGTAGGTCCGGAAAATAAGAGAGTATTTGATAATCTTCTCATTCTTGCCCGTGAAATAAAAAATGTTGGAATTTCGGATATTACAGAAAAGATATCGTGCGACAATGAGGAAATGATTTTACATCTTGACGGTAATATAAGATGTAATGTTGGAAACGGCGGAAATTTATCTTACAGAGTGAAATTTGTAAAAGAGGTTTATGATTCTATTCCTGAAGGTAAAACGGGAATACTGGAATTTGTTGAAGAATATAAGGCGGTGTTTACAGAAGATGAAAACTGAAATTAAAGCAAAAATTTCGATTGCCATAGTATGCAGCATACTTGCATTTTGTATAACATGGCAGTTTAAAAGCGTTCGTCTCAATCAGGGACAGGGAACAATCAGCGGATTAAGATCGGCTGAGCTGCAGACTTTATATCAGAAGGAAAAAGAGAAAAATGAAGCACTTTTAAGCGATTACTTAAGAGTAACGAGTGACCTTGAAAAATATAAGGACGCCGCAAACGATACAAACGCTACAACAAAGCTTCTGAAGCAGCAGCTTGACAATGCTGAAATTCTTTCGGGTATGAAAGAGGTTACAGGCGAAGGGCTTATCGTTAAGATGAACGACAGTAAATTTGCTTCGCAGTCGGAATATCAGGACAATATATATATCCTTCACGACAGTGATATACTTTTGGTTGTAAATGAGCTTCGCGACGCAGGTGCAGAGGCTATATCAATAAACGGTGAAAGACTGACTGCTCTTTCTGAAATCAGATGTGTGGGAAGCGTTCTGAGTGTTAATAATGTCAGAATAGCAACACCTTTTATAATAAACGCAATAGGCAACAGCGATACGCTTGAATCTGCACTGTTGTTCAGGGGCGGTGTTGTTTCCGAGCTTGCAAGCTACGGCTTTGAGTTTGATATAAAAAAATCAACTTCGGTTACCGTTCCGGCATATAAGGGAGCCATTTCCTTTAAATATGCTTCTCCAACGGAAGCTTCACAGGGAGGTAATAAATAATGGTATTAACTGTTTTGGGAATAGCGGTAGGAGTTGCTGTTGCACTTTTTATTCCTTGGGTAGTTACTCCGGGATATTCCATTTATCTTGCTGTAAGTATTTTAGCAGCATTGGATTCTGTTTTCGGCGGAATTTATGCAAGCTTCAGAAAAAACTTCAATATGGCAATATTTGTTTCAGGTCTTATTTGTAATGCGCTTCTGGCATGCCTTATTATACTTTTCGGTGAAAAGCTTGGCCTTGATTTGTACTTGGCTGTTGTTGTTGTATTCGGCACAAGACTTTTTAATAACTTTGCGTCAATAAGACACCACATTATTTCAAATTATGCATTGAAAAAGAAGGAAACGCCTGAAGCAGAAGAGAATATTGCAGACGAAAACTCAGAAAATTGAAGAAAAATAAAGAAAATAAATAAAAAAGTAAAAAAATTTGTAAAATACACTTGAAATCTAAAAACAGATGTGTTATAATAATACGAAGTAATGTGTATTTATTTGAAATTATATATTAGGAGGTACATAATAATGCCTATACCGGGAATGATACAGCCGGCTACAATTAAGGTTGTCGGTGTTGGTGGCGGCGGATGCAACGCTGTCAACAGTATGATAGATAATAATCTTAATCTGGTTGAGTTTATTGCAGTTAATACAGACCAGATGTCTTTGGCTGATTCAAAAGCTGATGTAAAAATTCAGATTGGCGAAAAACTCACAAAAGGACTTGGTGCCGGAGCAAATCCGGAGGTTGGTGAAAAAGCAGCCGAAGAAAATAAAGAAGAAATTGCAAAAGAGCTTCAGGGTGCAGATATGGTGTTCGTTACTGCCGGAATGGGCGGTGGTACAGGAACAGGTGCGGCTCCTGTTGTTGCAGGTATTGCAAAAGAAATGGGAATCCTCACAGTCGGCGTTGTTACAAGACCTTTCGCTTTTGAAGGTATGAGAAGAGCAAACGCGGCAAAAAGAGGTATCGAGAATCTTAAAGAAAATGTTGACGCTCTTATTGTTATTCCGAATGATAAGCTTCTTAGTATTGTAGAGAAAACAACATCTTTGATAGATTCGTTTAAAATTGCTAATGATGTTTTAAGACAGGGTGTTCAGGGTATCAGTGATGTTATCGTTGTGCCGGGTCTTATAAACTGTGACTTTGCTGATGTAAAAGCAATTATACAAAATACAGGTTATGCTCATATGGGTACAGGAAGAGCAAGCGGTGAAAACAGAGCTGAAGACGCAGCATTGCAGGCTATTTCAAGTCCGCTTCTTGAAACATCGATTGACGGTGCTAAAGGCGTTCTTCTTAATATCACAGGCGGCAAAAACCTTACACTTATCGAAGCAAATCAGGCGGCAGTTGTTATCCAGCAGCATGTTGACCCTGAAG
>CAZHZL010000001.1:0-75292 GCA_964537245.1 uncultured Oscillospiraceae bacterium | reverse complement strand
TGTTAACTTTTTTTATTTTTTACATATAACTTTTTTCTATTTCGCAATTACCTATTATTATTTTTTATTTTTTAAAAATTCGTCAACCTGTTTCTGATATTCGTCTATAATTGTCTGAATACCCGCTTCTTCCAGACGCCTTAAGAATTTCGGATAATGCTCATTCCAGTCACCTGATCCATTTTCAAGCATTTTAAATTCTGCGATAACAGCTTCCACCTGAGCAATTTCTGTCATAATACTGTCTGTCTTTGCTCTGAAGCCTAAAAGCGGAGAAACTTTAGCAGAAGCATTGAATTCTTTTTCTTTTTCCCAGATGTCAGCAGAATTTCCTTCAACAACATAGGAATTAAACTGATTTCCATAAGCCCATGCTATATTCGGCTGATAAAGATCAGAAGCAATCGGTCTTAAATGCGTTTTATTTTCATCTGTCCACTCCCAATGCTTGCCTTCTATACCGTGAGAAAGAAGATTGTAAAGCTCAATATCAGTATTTATTAAATCAATATATTTAATAGCTTTAACGGGATTTTTACTCGTTCTTGAAATCGAAAGCATAGTTGAATCTGACAAATCAGTTGTGATTTCAGGTTGAGCTATAATTTTATAGATTGGTTTTTCACCAGGGAAATTAACACGGAATTTTGCATCTCCACCCTCTGATGCAGGTCTCCAATTACTTTGAGTGAAAACATATTTTTTAGCATAATAATCTTCGTTATCATCCATCACGCTTGCAATATCCGAACGAATATATCCTTTCTGGTACCAATCTCTTGTTCTTTTCATACCATCAATAAAAGCTTCAGTTTTATAAGTATTTTCAACTTTATTTGTCTCGAAATTAAATTTCAAGCCTGTACGCAATTCTTCGTATTTATCCACATCAAGAGTTGATAAAACCATTGCCGAGCCTGTTGCTCTGTATACCCATTTATCCGGCTCCACAGCCTTAATTTTTTCAAAAAACTGTTCTAAATCAGCAGGGATTTTAACCTTTTCCATATCAATTCCGTATTTTTCGGCATCGCTTTCAAAAACCATAAGTGCCTGCACACTTGCATTTATCTGCTGATTTGGAACGGCATAAATTTCTCCGTCAACCGTTGCTACATCCCATAAATACTCCGGTAACTTATCTTTTAATTCAGGAACATTTTCCTTAATCAAATCATTAAGCCCCATCAGTGAACCGTTTTCAACTGCAGGCGCCAGCTTATTGGCATATCCTGTAAAGCAGATGTCAAATGTCTCATTCGCAGCATACATCATATTGATTTTTTCCTGAAATGCACCGCCACTTATAAGATTCCATTCAATTGTTGCTCCGATTTTTTCTTTCAGTTGTTTGTTTACTTCCTCAATAACGAGCTTTGTATCAGGTTTTTCGGAGCCAATCATATAAACCTTTAAAACATCGTTACCCTCATCAGAAGTTTTTTTTGCATTGTTACAGCCCGTAAATGACAATGTCATTCCGACAGCAAGTAACCCTGCAAGAAGTTTTTTTCCTTTCATTTAGATACCTCCATTTTATATATTTTATTTTTTTATACTTTAATTATCCTTTTATGCTTCCCAATGTCAAGCCCTTAACAAGATATTTCTGGAAGAACGGGAAAACAAAAAGTGCAGGACCTGAAACAAGAACAACCATTGCCATTCTTACTGTTTCCGAAGGCATTTCTTCAGCAGTTAAAAACTGAACATTGTTTGGGTCGCTTCGTAACATTTCAAGGTTTTGTAAAATTTCCTGAAGCAAGTACTGTAAGCTTCTTAAATCCTGATCCGTTATGTAAAGAAGCGATGTGTACCAGTCCTGCCATTTATTCAACAAAACTGTTAAAGTTATTGTAGCAATAGCCGGTTTTGAAAGTGGGATAACAAATTTGAAAAAGTAATGATATTCTCCAACTCCGTCAATTCTCGCTGATTCATACATTTCTTCGGGCAATCCTGCAATAAATGTTCTTAGTATAAAAATATTATAAGCCTGAACAAGAGTCGGGATAATATATACCCATATCGTATTTCCCAAATGCCAAACCTGCGTATTCATTATATATGTGGGAACCATACCGCCCGAAAAAAGCATTGTAAAATATAAATAAAAATTTATCAATCTTCTTGGTTTATATTCTTTCCTTGAAAGAGGATATGCACACAAGGTACAGAAAAAAACTGTGCCAACTGTTCCCAGTACTGAAAATATAATAGTAGTTTTGTATGCATTCAGAAGCGATACCGGATTTTTAAATAAAAATCTGTATGCTTCAAGGCTGAACTCTTTTGGGATAAGCTGATAACCGAACTGACGGATTGTATCTTCGCTTGTAAAAGAAACTGCTACTAAAAGCAGAAACGGATATATCATTAAAAGAGCAAGCAATCCTAAAATTAAATTCAAACCTAATTGTTTATTTTTCGTTTTCTTCATCTTACCTTCACCCCCTAAAACAGTCCTGTTTCATCATTCATTTTCTTGCTCACATGGTTTGTTATAATAACAAGTATAAGCCCTACTACAGACTGCATAAGTCCTATTGCCGAAGCAAGAGCAGGTTTGTTATTCTCTCTGAACATTCTGTATGTATATGTTGTTATAACATCAGTTGTAGGTCTTAATTCTCCAACATTTCTTGTGAGCTGATAGAAAAGTCCGAAATCTCCACCTAAAATTCCTCCTATTGATAAAATAAGAGAAATACTTATCATAGAAGCAAGACAAGGTACAGTTATATAACGGGATTTTTGAAATTTTGTTGCACCATCTATATCTGCCGCTTCAAAAAGAGCCGGATCTAATCCCATAAGTGCGGCATAATACATAATCGCTCTCATTCCCACGCCTTTCCAAATACTTGCAATCGTAAGTATTCCGGGCCAGAGTTCCGGTTTGGAATACCATTGTACTCCCGGTAAACCTATTGAAGTAAGTATTCCGTTTATAATGCCGTATGACGGATTTAAAAGTGCATAAACAACATATCCTGCAACAACCCAGGAAACAAAATGAGGCGTTATATACATTGTCTGAAAAATTTTAAAGGTCGTTTTATTTTTAAGTTCAAAAAGCAATAGTGCAAGAATAACCGCAGCAATTATATCAGCTACAATAAAAAGAGAATTTAAAAATAATGTGTTCCCTACGACATTCCACATATCCTTTGATCTTAAAAATATTTCAAAGTTATCCAATCCAACCCATTTGCTTCCAAATATTCCGTCTGCATAACGATAGTTTTTGAATGCTATTATAATTCCCACCATAGGAATATAAGAAAAAATAAATACCAGAAGCAAAGGTATAGCTTCCATTGAATGCCACGCCCACACTCTGGTATCACGTTTTTTGTTATTTGTTTTCTTCATTTTTGGTCTCCTTTTCATTTTAGTACATTCATTTTAACATAAAAACTTTTTTTCGACAACCAACTTTTCATTCCGTTTGGTATACTTTTCATACTAAATATCTGTAATTATCTTGAAAAAAACAAAAAAATATGTTATTATTTAAATGGTTAAAATAAGAAGCAAATGGGTGATTGTATGTTTAAAGTAATTATATGTGATGACGAAGTTCTGGCAAGAAAAAAACTGCAAAGTTCAATCAATTGGGAAAAACTTGATTTTGAAGTTGTTGCGATGTTTAAAGATGGAGAAGAAGCATTCGAATATTTAAAAGAAAATCCGGTTGATGTGGTTTTGACAGATATAAAAATGCCAAAGCTGAATGGCGTTGAATTATCTAAAATCATATATGAACAGTTTCCGGATACAAAGGTAGTAATTTTCAGTGCTTACCGTGATTTTGAATATGCAAAAAAAGCTGTTCATTATCATGTGTTTGATTATATTTTAAAACCTATAAATTACGATGAATTTTACATTACACTTGAAAATTTAAGGACTATACTGGCAAATCAGAAGATTCCTAACCAATTTCATTCACATAATATTTACTCACAACGTTCTGACTATTTTTCAGAAGCATTTTTACATCACGATGAGCTTGAAAACTTATCTTTAAAGCTCAAAAAAACAAACTTATATATAGATTTAACAAAAAGCTTATGTGCACATATAAAAATCACCATAACCAACTTTGATGAAATAGTGAATAATACCTGGAAATACTCAAAAATACTTTTGAATAATGTATTTACAAATATTCTCACACCTGAAACACCGTTATGCTGTTACACTCTTTTAACTCTTCACAAAAATGTTCTTGAAATATTTGCTGTCAGCAAAACTTCTATGAATATGGAAGCTTTTCAAAAAGAAATACAGAATTTCTGCATTTCCTCAATAAACACACTCAATAAAAACTTTGAATTACTTGCGGAATATGATATTGTTCAGAAATGCAATTCGATAAATGAAATAGATTCCTCAAAAAGCTCCATATTCCATACATATGACAATAATGACTCTAATGACTCTAATGACTTTATTGATACCGTAATAAAATATATAAATGAACATTACATGGAGGATATAACATTGGATGAAATAGCATCAAAGCTCTATATGAACCCATGTAAAATATCTCAGATGCTAAAAAAACATACAAATGAAACTTATATAAATTTCATTACAAATCTTAGAATAAAAAAAGCAAAGCAGCTTCTTAAAGATACTGATATAAAAATTTCTCTTATAGGTGAAATGGTCGGATATAAATACGATAAATATTTCTATAAAGTATTTAAAAACTATGTTGGAATATCCCCAAACGAATACAGAAAAAATTTCAGTTAAGAGGTGAATGCCATGAAATTCAAAATTCCTTTCTGGAATATAATCACAAAATATAAATTTAACAGTATATTTTTTAAGTATTTTAAATTTATTGTTTTGACAACAATAGTTCCTTTTATAATACTTAATACTTTTATATATATAAATAACTATCAAAACGAAAAAAAGGCGATAACAAATGAACTTAATTACAGTATCAATTCCTGCATTTCAAGTATTAATACAACATTTGAAGAAATTAACAGAATGAGTGCGCAGATTTCCAATAATGCATATTGCAAATCTCTTTTATATGCAGATTTGGAAAAAGAAGATGCCTATATTATTACGAGAAATGCATCCGAATTTCATAAAATTGCCAACAACTTCATTACCGGTAATTCCTTAATTGCAAAAATTTATTTATATTGCCCTAACAGCAATTATGTTCATTCTACCGCTAACAGCAATTACCTTCACAATTTTCCTGATTTGGATTGGTATGAAAAATACAGCAGGTTAAAGGGAAAAAATGAAAATTTTGTTTTTGAAACACAATATAAAAATGAAAAATATATAACAATTTGCCATAATATTTCAACCAATACAAAATATCCCGGTGTTATTGTTATACAGCTTTATAAAGATAAGCTTGAAAATATATTTTCAAATTACAGAATAAAAAATGCTACTACAGCTTTTTATTTTATAAATGCTGAAACAAACGATATTATAACAAGATTTAACGGTAAGAATCTTAATGAAAAAAATGTAATATCGGTAAGAAAAAGCACTGACAAACAGTCTGTTGACTTTAAAATAGCAACCGACCTTGATATATTTTCACATTCGCTTGGGATTGTAGTAAAAAACACGATTCCATATATAATTTTTACGCTTTTGTTTACAGTTATAGTTGCATATATGGTTTCTGTCAAATTTTATAAATCTTTAGCTGAAATTATGGCAACACTTGAAAATTCATCAACAGTTACACCCAAAATACAAAAGGACGAGCTTTCATATATAAACACAAATATTTTAAATACAATCGTCTATACAAAAAAATTGGAGCAAGAATTTGCACTCAATTTATCTGCGTTGGAACGCTCTCAGACAGCTGCACTTCAATCGCAAATAAATCCACATTTTCTTTTTAACACATTAAATCTCGTTAATACTCTTATATACGAAGAAACAGGAAAAGTAACGGGAAGTATGAAAATTGTTAATCTTCTTTCAGAATTATACGGAGAGCTTATAGATAACAGGTCTTATCTGACAAATGTACAAAAGGAGCTTGGCTATGCCGAAAAATATCTTGAAATTGAACTTATAAAAAATGAATATATGTTTGATGTTGAATGGGATATTGAATATAATGCAAAAAAATTTTATACTTTGAAAATGATTTTGCAGCCCATAATTGAAAATGCAATTGCACACGGTATAAAGGAATTACCCGATGAAAAAAGAGGTAAAATTAAAATAAAAGCATATATTAAAAATGATAACTTATATTTTAAAATATCAGATAACGGGCCGGGAATAACAGAGGAAAAACTTAAAATTCTTAATGAAAACCTATCAAAGAAAAAAGAAACTCAGGGAAGACATATCGGTCTTATAAATATAAATTCAAGAATCAAGCTCATATACGGTGTTGATTATGGTGTATCAATAAATTCCAACAACTCAGGAACTGAAATAACCGTAAAATTGCCTATAATAAATGAAAAACTATAAATAAAGGAGAGTAACTATAAAAATGAACTTTAAAAAAGACAAATTAGAAGTTAAAACATTTGAAACAAGAGATGAAATGGGGTTAAATGCGGCTAAAGATATAAAAGACTGCATCACTTCCCTGCTCTCAAAAAAGGAAGAAATCAATATTATTTTTGCGGCGGCACCTTCACAGAATGAAGTTCTTCACTATTTATGTGAAGATAAGGAAATTGACTGGAGCAAAATAAATGCTTATCACATGGACGAATATATCGGTCTTGACGCTTCTGCACCTCAATGTTTCAGCAACTTTTTAAAAAATGCAATATTTGATAAGTTGCCGTTCAAGAGTGTAAATTTAATAAATCCTGATTCAACAGCAGATGAGGAATGTGAAAGATACGCAAAACTTCTTACTGAAAATCCTGCCGATATAGTTGTTATGGGCATTGGAGAAAACGGTCATATTGCGTTTAATGACCCACACGTTGCATTTTTCAATGACGAAAAGATTGTTAAAGCTGTTGAGCTTGACGAGGTTTGTCGTAATCAGCAGGTAAATGACGGTTGCTTTGAAAAGCTTTCAGATGTACCGAAATACGCCTTAACACTTACTATTCCAACACTTATGGCGGCTGATTATCATTTTTGCGTTGTTCCTGCTCCAACAAAGGCAAATGCAGTAAAAAGAACCGTAGAGGGTGAAATTTCAGAAGAATGTCCTGCAACAATTCTTCGCACAAAAGATAATTCAATATTATACTGCGATAAAGATAGCAGTTCGCTTCTTTGAGGAAAATTTTATTATGGTTACAAAAATAAGTAATGGTATCGTAATTACCAACGGTAAAGAAGTGAAAGCTGATGTGTATATAAAAGATACAAAAATTTTAGCTGTAACGAATGATGCACTTCAATTTGATATTGAAATTGATGCACAGGAAAAATATGTTGCTCCCGGTTTTATTGATATACATATTCACGGTGCTAAAAATTATGATTTTTTAGACTGCACAGAAGAAGCATACAGAGAAATAGCAAAAGAAGTAGCGAAACACGGTGCAACTTCAATCGTTCCCACACTTACTTCAAGCACAAAGGAAAGTATGAAAAAAGCCATTGAAGTTTTTGAGAAAGTAAAAGACAATACAAGTGGTGCAAAATTTCTTGGAATACATTTAGAAGGACCGTATTTCGCTTCTTCTCAAAAAGGTGCGCAGGACGAAAATCAAATCCGTGATTTTGACAAAAAAGAATATGAAGAAATAATTTCTATGACAGACTCAATAATTCGCTGGACAGGAGCGCCTGAACTTAACGGCTCGGAAGAATTTGGGAAATATATGAAAAATCACAATGTTCTTCCATGTATAGGTCATAGCGACGCCGACAGCGATACTGTTAAAAAGTCTTTTAAAAACGGATTTTCTCATGTTACGCATTTATATTCCTGCACAAGCACAGTTCACCGTAAAAATGCTTTCCGATATGCAGGAATAGTTGAAGAAGCATATCTTAATGACGATATGACGGTAGAAATAATTGCAGACGGCATACATTTGCCTGCGGATTTATTAAAGCTCGTATATAAAATAAAAGGGGCTGACAAAATTGCACTTATAACCGATTCAATGAGAGGTGCGGGAATGCCTGACGGTAAAAGTATTCTCGGAGGACTTAACGACGGGCTTGAAGTTATAATTGAAGACGGAGTTGCAAAGTTGCCCGACAGAAGTGCCTTTGCAGGAAGCGTAGCTTTCTGCGACAGATTGGTTCGTAATATGGTACAGCTTGCAGAAGTTCCAATTGCAGACGCTGTAAAAATGGCTTCGACCACGCCCGCAAAAATACTTGGTCTTAAAAATATCGGTGACATACTTCCCGATTATGACGCCGATATAGTTATTTTTGATAAAGATATAAATATCTGCAAAACTATTATTAACGGAGAAATTATTTTGTAAAATCGCACTAAAGCAGCCACAGATTATTTTTCTGCGACTGCTTTTTAGTTAATTAACTTTAAAAATCAACATTAAATATAAAATTAATTTGAAAAAATTTAGTTCTATCATCTACGATACGTTACATCATACTCATCATAAATTAGATATATAGTTAGTAAGGCATTTGATCATGGGTCGTGGCTTAAAGTTAATATCTTATGTGGTTTATCATTAAATCTGAATCTTTAAATTTACATCACACACAGACTTGTTATTCATATTTTCACATATTATTAAAGAATCTGTACGACAAATCATACGACAAATGACCTTTAAAAATATAAAAAAGTATAGAAAAATATGCAAAAATACTGTGATTTTTATGTTCCCGGTTTCCATATTCATCCTGGTTATGTTGAAGAATCCTTAAAAGAGATTGACCGCATGCACCAAAAAGGCATAAAGCTGATTGGTGAATTGGTTCCTTACATGGATGGGTGGAATGACTATTCCTGTGAGGAGTTTTCTGTTTTGCTGGATAGTGCTTAAAAACATAATATGATTGTCAGTTTACATTCCATGGGTGACGATGAAATGGATAAAATGGTAAAGGAACATCCCGGTGTGATTTTTGTTGCTGCACACCCCGGTGAGTACACAGAGTTTATGAGACATGTTGATCGTATGAAATACAGCGAAAACTATTATCTTGATTTATCCGGCTACGGTATTTTCAGATACGGTATGTTAAGACATGCAATAGATGCTTTTGGTGTCGATAGAATTCTTTTTGGTTCTGATTATCCAACATGTAATCCCGGAATGTATATAGGGGGAGTTTTACTTGATAATTTGCTGACAGACATTGAGAAAGAAAAAATATTTGCAACGAATGCAAAAAAATTATTGGGAATTTAAAAAAACAAAAATAACCTTTGGAGGAATGTAATGACTGATATTATATTTTCTTTTGATAAAGAAGATTTCACATCCGATATTGCGAATGATGCCATTTACAGAGAAGCGGAAATATTAAGAGAAGCAGGCATTAAAGGAGGCTTTTTATAGTAGGTCTTCTGGCACAACAATTAAAAAACCGGAAGCGTAAAGATGTGATTGACGCTCTCGAATTTCATGAAATCAGCAATCATTCTTATGGGCATTCTCTTCCCCCTACAATCAATGAATACACAGACATTGAAGATTTTGATAAAGCATATGACAAGTTATTAAAGCAGGAAACAGAATCAATGCGTATGATTAACAATGCTACGGATAATCAGCCTGTATATGTTGCCTGCCCTCCCGGAAATCAAAAGTCCTATGTTGCCATGTATGCTTATTCCGATATGGGCATACCGCTTTAAGCAGACACCTTTTGTGATACCGAAGATGGTAGTGGTGTTTTTTACTGTAATATTTATCAATTAAAATATACATATAATATGGAAGAACTCTTTGAGAAAAACAGTGATGATGATTTCCGCGAACTGCTAAATTTTCTTGCCACTAAAAAGCACGCTGTACTGTACACACATCCTAATATGGCTGAATTTACTGAATTTTTGGATTCTGTAAATTACTACAAAAGCAATAATTGCAGATTTGGTGAATGGAAAGAATGCAAAGGAACAAACAGAAAAATACTATAACGATATAAAAAAACTTATAAATCTTATAAAGAAAGATAAACGTTTCAAAATAACAAGTTATTCTGAGCTCGCAAATAAAGTCAGGAAGGAAGGCGAAAGAAAAATTAAAAAATCTGATATAAAATTACTTAAAAACAGCCTTAGCAAAGATTTTTCCCCTGTAACAGAGCCTGTTTCTCTTTCAATTTTCGATATACTTCTGGCTTGTCGTGATTTTATTCTTGGTGATGAATATCTTTCAAAAAGACTAAAGCTTCAAGCCTGGACAATGAGATTTATGAAATAAAAAGACATTCTTTTCTTGAAGGCAATAATATATAATAAATCGAGCAGGGCGAAACTAATCGCCCTCTCAGTCGGGTAGCTAAGAGGGATTTCACACTCCCGTTTTAAAAGCCTGCTGATAAGCTTAACCACAATTAAAATGTTATTCCGGAAGGCTTTCCCTTGTGCATCAAAGTTTATAATAAATTCAAACGCTATTTCTATTTAAATTCAACGACACCTTTTATAAAATTATTATTATGGCATTCCATATCATAATTTGCCTTGTCAAATTCTTCTGCAGAGTATATATGATTAGTAACGCCAGTAAACTTCCACTGTCCACTTGATAAAAGCTTTAACGCACGTTCCACCAATGTTGCCTCGTATTCTATTCTTCTTTCGTGACAGTTGAACATTTTTATTGCTTTCATATTAAGAAGCTTAAAATCAAGTGTTCTTAAATCATCATTATGGTATCCTGCTACGCCCAATGTTCCATGTGCACTTACCATGTCGCCTGCAAGCTTAAGCCCATCTTCTGTTCCTGTAAATTCAACAACATTTTTAAATCCTATATTAAATATATCAGTTGTGTGACCATCTCTTGTCAAATCAGGTTTATCCCAGTTTTCCCAGTTTAACTTGTAATTTTCAGGCAGTTCTTCAGGCAAATATGTCTCGGTTGCTCCAAATTTTTTTGCATTCTCTAAAGCAATTCTTCTTTTATCCACCGCAATTATATCCGCATAGCCTCTTGCCTTTAATAGAGAAATAAGTCCAAGTCCCATATATCCGCAACCTACTATAGCTATACGGTCACCTATTTTTCCTGTATCAATTCTTTCTGCTACACTCATTATGCAGGCGAGCGGTTCACCAATTGCATCCTCTGTTTTTAAATTATCCGGCACCTTGAAAGTCTTATTAGGATCCATAACTATGTATTCCTTGTATCCACCCCCACCAAGTCCTGTTACTCTGTCGCCCACTGAAAAATCGGTTATATCCTTTCCAATATCAACAACAACCCCAACAGATTCGTGTCCAAATATTTCGCCTTCTTTTGCGATACTCCACGGATACCACTCTGAATGACACATTCCGGTATATATAACCTTCACTAAAAGTTGATTGTCATTTATCTTTGGCATCTCCACCTCAATAATCTTACTTTTCTTAGGTCCTTCCATTATTATCTGTTTCATAATTTCTCCTTAAATTCCAAGGCTTTTTAAATAATCTCTGCTCTTTTTAGCAAGCACTAAGCTGTCATCATCATACCACTGATCCTGTTCAACGATAACATATTCAGCTCCAGCTTTTTCTGCTGACTCTAAGATTTCTTCAAAATTCTGGAATCCTCCCCCTACATACCTGAACCTAAAACTACTATCTTCTTTTGTATTTTCAGTTTTGTTTTCTTTTCCTGAATTATCTATTAATGCATACACCGGACCATTTGCAAATTCTTTACATACAAAATCCTTTAAATGTACTATATCAATATGTCCACTGTATTTTTCAAGATAAGCACAAGGATCTTCACCTGCATATTTCACCCAGCATGTATCCACTTCAGGCTTAAGTAAGTCAAGGCCGACAGATTCGTAAAGCCAGTCAAAAAGATATTTACCTTCAAACTCTTCAAATTCAAAATCGTGGTTATGATAAAGCATCTGTATACCTTTATCTTTTAATAGCTTTGCTACGGTCCTTATTTCCTCAACTGCTTTTTCAAAGTCCGGATTTCCTTTTTGCTTTTCCATTCCCATCCATGGAATTGCACAATATTTTGCTCCTATTGTTTTTAAGTATCTAATATTTTCTTCGGAATTCTCAATAAACACTTCGTATCCCTGATGGACAGATGGACATTCTAATTCGTATTTATCTAAAAGTGCTTTTACTTCCTCAGCAGTTTTTCCAAAATAACCTGCAAACTCCACATAATCATACCCAATTTCTTTTACCGCTTTTAAAGTTTTTTCCATATCTACTTCCATTTTGTCTCGAACTGAGTAAAGCTGAAGTCCTACTTTAAGCTTTTTCATAAATTTTTACTCCTTTACAATAAACTCAATAATTTTTCTGTTCCCTTTTTTATGGTTTCTCCTTTTTTAAACACACTTGATGTCCCAACCACAAATATATCCGCACCTGCTTCATACATCTTTGGTACATTTTCAAAACTGCAGTTTCCATCTACCTGAATAAGTATATGCTCTAAATTTTTTTCTTTAAGCATTTCTCTCATTTTTCTTACCTTACCAAAGCTTGATTCTAATATTTTCTGTCCTGCAAAGCCTGGGTTTACACTCATTATCAGAATCATATCGAGCTGTGAAAGAATTTCATCAAGCACGCATAAGGGGGTTGCCGGGTTTATTGCAACTGATGCCTTTCCTTTTTTTTCTTTTATGAATGTAATTGCCTTTTGAAGATGAACGGTACTTTCATAATGAACAGAAATAATGTCATTTTCCCTTATTTCAAGCTTTTCAATTATACTTTCGGGATTTTCTGCCATAATATGAAAATCGAATGGCAAATCTGTTGCAGGTCTTAGTTTATTCAAAAATTCCATTGGCATCATAAGGTTTGGAACAAAATGATTATCCATAATGTCGCAATGAAGATACTCAATTCCCGCTTCTTTTATTTCGTCAAGAGCTACTTTCATATTAAGAATATCTGCACACATTATTGAAGCTGAAAGAACAGGTCTTCTTTTTACTGGCATTGGTATAAATGCTGCACCGTAAAGGGGTGAAAGATCTCCAAGCTCAGCTCTTTTTATTGTGGGAAGTTTATCTGTCACATAGCAATGCTCTTTTATGTAAGCGATAATAGGATTAAGATACATTTCTTCCTGTTCACTCAAGCCACCACTGAATAACAGACAATCAGGCGACATAAGATTTATTACGGAAACAAGTCCTGCTCCAAGCATTTTAACTGCATTTTCAATTGCCTTCACTGCTTTTTCATTTCCACCTCTTGCAGCTTCGAAAAGGTCCGATGAAGCTTTATTATCACCCAAAATTTCTTTTGCAGTTATATCAAGTCCACCGCCGGCACAGTATTTTTCTAAACATCCCACTTTTCCACAGCCACATTTTCTTCCGTTTTCTACAGTAGGAAGATGCCCGAGTTCTCCTGCACAGCCAAGTGCTCCGGAATAAATTTTGCCATCTATCACAACACCAGTGCCTATACCTGTACCAAGAGTTACGCATACAACAGAATTTGAACCTTTTCCGCCTCCACACAGATATTCTCCCCACGCTGCCGCTCTTGAATCTTGGACAAATCTTACAGGAATTTTTAATGTGCTTTCAAAATCAACTGTAATATCATCTGAAAGTATACTGATATTCGGTACTTTTAATATTTTCTTTCCATCAGCACTCACAGTTCCGGGAATTCCTATTCCTATTGATATTATTCGACTTATATTTATATTATTTTCAATACAAAGTTCTGTAAGCGTTTCTTTAATATATAATGATAAGTCTTCTATCTCTGTGATATAAGCTTTTTTATTTGCGATAAGCTTTTTACTTTCTTTTTCAAAAAGTCCCATATTAATTTTGGTTCCGCCAATATCTATTCCAACCTTATACATCACATTTCTCCATTTTCAATAGCAGTTATCATATCAATTCTATTTTGATGCCTGCCACCCTCATACTCTGTATTTAAAAATTCATCAACAATCATTTTTGCAGTTGCTTCTCCAACAACATTAGCACCAAAGGCAATTATATTTGAATTGTTATGCTGGCGGGTAAGTCTTGCTGAATATGCCTCCGAGCAAACTGCTGCTCTTATCCCCTTCACCTTGTTTGCTACAAGAGACATACCTATCCCTGTTCCGCAGATTAAAATTCCTCTTTCGTATTCACCACTTGCAACTGCTTCAGCTACTTTTTTGCCGTAAACAGGATAGTCGCACCTGTCAACAGAGTCAGTGCCGAAGTTTACAACCTCATAACCTTTATCTTGCAGATATTTTGTTATATGATTTTTCATTTCCACTGCCACATGGTCATTTCCTATTGCTATTTTCATGTTTTCCTCCATTATACCACAGGCGAAGAAAAAACTCCCCCTGTCTTAGTATTAATAAATTATGTACGGTTCACCGTCAAATTTTGTCCAGTCAACCAATGCCTTCATCCATTTACCATATTTAATTTCAAGCTCCTCTTGTGCAGTGTCAAACATGGTAATCGGATATATTTTGGTTGTAACACTTTTGAAGTTCCAATCATTTTCTTCAATCAGTTTTAGTGCATTATTACATCCGTCTAACAATAATTGCCATTCTCTTGGATGAGTATTTAATAAATCAATAGCCTTTACCCCTAACTGTTGCATATCTACCAGTCTTTTTTCTCCTGTATGATAAGCACCAACTGCCAATTGTCCGCATTCCGCAGTTAAGTTAATCGCCAAATCCAATGATTCATTATTTTCTCCCCATTCCATTACAAGAGAGAACCCACTTCCAGAACTAAATACTCCTGCAACATCAGATGTTGTTGATGACAAATATTTCGCCTTTACCTCATCAGGTGTATAACATTCCTTTGCACCATATTTTTTGGCATTTTCAAGACATTCTCTTCTTATATCAACTGCCACAACATGTGCACCTCTTTTTGTCAAAAGGCTTATTGCTCCACAACCCATATATCCACAACCAACTACACAAACCTTATCTCCAATAACAGGAATTCTAACCTTGCTCACCGCACTAAAAAGACATCCCAGCGGCTCTAAAATTGCATCTTCATCCTTTACATTTTCAGGGATTATGCTACAATTATATTCATCAATAATTGCATATTCAGCTCCACCATAAAGCGGGCCACTTACTCGGTCACCAACCTTAACTCTTTTACAATTATCTCCAACTTCAGTTACTACCCCCATACCCTCATGTCCAAAGCTCATTCCTTCCTTTGCAGTTGCCCAATCATAATGCTCCGACATACACACACCGCAGTACTTAAGCTTCACAAGCACCTGATCTGCTTTTTCGATTTTGGGCATATCTACTTCAATAAGTTTGCTTTTTTTAGGACCTACAGAAACTAACTTTTTCATACGAATATCTCCTTTTGAAATTTATGATAATTATCACTGATTTAATTATACAGTATTTTAATAGAGTTTGGAATAGACAATACAAACTCAAATATTGACAAAACAAACTTTTTATGATAAAATCATTATAGATATTCTATTAATACTAACTGGAGATGTAATGATGAATACAGAATTATGTTCAAAATGTAAAATACCTATTAACCATTGCCAGCCTCATTCTCACTCAACTTGGGAGATTATTCTGCATATTTCCGGTTGTGCAACTGTTTTTATCGGTGATAAAAAGCACACAGTCGCACCAGGTGATATTATGGTAATCCCACCAAACACCACACATTCAAGCTTTTCTGATGATTTCTATACCGATATGTATGTGCAAGCAAAAAAGCTTGATTTTTTCGATGTAGTTTTCACTCATGATACGGACGGTAATATTCTTGCACTAATGAATATGCTTCACCAAACGCTTACTGAAAGAGAATTTCACTATTCAAATATCGCTGATAATCTTACTGAAACAATTTGTTCATACATAAATAAACTTTCAAAAAATGAACATAATTATCCATTTGTAAATGTTTTAAAAAATACAATTTATAATAATCTTTCAAATATTAACTTTGATTTAACAAAAGAAATCGAAGATTCCGGATATAATCCTATCTATTTAAGAAGATGCTTTAAAAAAATTATAGGTAAACCGCCACTTGAATATATGACAATGCTTAGAATAAATCAAGCAAAGATTTTTTTGGTTCAAAACACATTTGTAAGCATTGAAGCTGTAGCATATTCTTGTGGGTTTAGCGATAGCTTTTATTTTTCGACATGTTTTAAAAAACATGTTGGTCTATCACCTCTTAAATATAGAAAAATGTATTATAAAAATGAATAAATAATGGTTAGAATAAACAGAATGGATAACCGCTTGAACAATGGATAACATAGATATCCCCTTTTTTTGAAATAATAAATTTATTAAAATATTTCTTTTTCTGTATCCCCATTTAATTTTAGTCTTCTTGTGGGTTCACAGTGAACCTACCTCGGTTCACGAAATAGGCAGACGGGTTGCGTATTATCCAAATATATTTTTTATTCGCCCAATTTATATAAATTACTGCTGTTGCTTCCGTCTTTTCTGTACCATCTTTCTTTATCCAAAAATCCTGCTCTTTTTAAATCATCCAAAGCTCTTTTTACGGTACTTCTTGAAAGCTTGGTTTCACGGCATATAGTGGATATTGCAGGAAAACAGAATTCCTTATTATAGCATTTATGAAATAAATAATAATATACAGAATATGCTCTGGGTGGCAGATCAGCAAAATATAAATCTTTAACCTTGTCTTGCTTTGTGTTGTTTGATAGCATTTACCTCATATTCCCCTTCCGTATTTTTTTCATCAGGTTTATTCACTTCAATCACAGGCGTAAAAATCGTTCCTGTTCCTCTCGATTTTGATGATGTTGTTCTTTCTTCTTTATAATCTGAAACTACACTTTCTCTTAACTCAATTTCTCTCATCAAATTATCCTTACCCGCATACAAGGATTATCGCAAGGCAAATTGCGACTGATAAAACAGTCGCATTGCCTTTGTTATTAAACTTTCTCACTTGTAATACACCTCACTTTTGCCTATGGCCTTTGATGTAAGTGTAACAGGAAATGATGCGAAAGCACCGAAACCAATGTCATACTCCAAAGTTGCCGTTACTGTGAATTCTTCATTAAGCTGAATTCTTCCTGTCTTGGACCATTCCACATCTGGCTCAATTCCAAGTCTTTCGGTGAGAGTTATTTCCCGGCTTGTTGTTTCACTTCCTATTCTGCCGCAGATTTCTGCTTCTCGGCAAAGCTCCTGAGTGAAACTGTCAAGCTGTGATTTTGCTATATATACAGGGAACACACTTGTCGCAAGTGCAATTACAAGGATTGCTGATAACACTATGACTACAACATCAATGTATCCGCTTCCTCGCTTGTTCTTCAGCTTTTTTAGCATAGATTCATCCCACCTTGTTCTTCATTCTGAATTTCAGTATTTTTTATTGAAGGCAGCAAATTATCTACATACTTATAAAATGCTTTTTCAAATTTACCAAAGGTTCTCACGAATGTTTCCAACTGGTATTCGTCAAGTTCATTACATTCAGCATCATAGCTTCGACCAACTCTTGAAATAAGGTAATCACCATTTGTCCTCAAATAATATTCTCCGTTTGCACCGCCGCCATCAATTCCCATTGCCTCTATTCTGTTAATAAACTTATGGTCTTTATACTGCCATACAAAACCTACCCTATGTGTTGAACAATTGGTACAAAATGTTGCATGATTCCATTCATCATGATATTGACTATCTGATTTACCTTGCCAATTTATTTCGACACCATTCTCTAAACAGGCATTTGCTACCTCTATCAGTTCTTTAATTCTTGGTCCGAATGCCTTTATCTGTTCAATATATCCTTGCTTTCTTTGGAAGATTTTTTCTTGTCTTATTCGTTCTGCTTCATCTCTTTCCAACGCATATTGTTTAATGTTATCAATTCTGCTCATATTCACACCTCCCTACATCATAGTCATTTCGCCCTGCTCTTCGCCTTGTATTTCAAGGAACTCTTCAGCAGAATAGCGATTTTCTTCATATGGTCCGTCAAAGTATCCGTATTCTGCAAGTTTTGGAACTTTATTGATATCTCCGTCATCAGCAAGGTACTTTCCTGCTTCAATTACTTCATTGGGAAGGATGCAATGCTCTCTTCCCATCAAATAAAGCTCCTGCAAAGTATTGCTCCCTTGTTCTCCCAATACAGTATCAAATGCATCTATAAGCTCCGAATAAGGATTTTCATTAATTTCATCATCTGAAACTATATCCCTGCAAAGCCTGAGCCAATTCATCGTTACATTAAAATCCGGAAATAAAACAAGGTTGTTAATGTTATTTATAGCGTTGTGCCTGAATTTTGTTTCAGGCATCAGATAATACTGATCAAGCTCATATGGCATTGTCATAATATCCCTATTCTGAACAACTTCCGCCGTGTATGAAATTCGCTTTTCAAACTCTTTTCCTGATTTTGGTACTGTATCCATGATTACTTTGAGAGGATTTTTGAATTGCATAAGCACTTTTACTTCCTCATCTGTAGCAAAGTCGATGTGGCATCTGATATATTCGTATACAAACATAAGTATATTGTGTGCATTCATTGAAAGACTTTCGTTACTCGGATCATGGTAATTATCAGCTACCTTTTGCAGAAACTTGCATTTTATATCACTATACGATTCATCCGGTAACTGTTCTCTGCCCAAATCCCATATCGTACTATTGACAAGGTCGTATATAGGCGGTTTGTCCTCCTGATATCTATCGCAAATCATTTCCAATGGTTTTTTTAGTCGTTCATAGTAATCAAGGTATGAATTTTCGTTTATAGGCTTATCTCTCATAAGATATTCGTAAATTCTCATAAAGTCGCCAATGTATTTTGCATTGTTTATGAGTTTATCACTGTCCCAATCACGAATTGTTTCTATGTACTCATCGTATTCTCGCTTTACTTTATCGTAAAAAAATTCTTCTCTGGTCAATTCATTCACCTCCCATTACAGTGTTATTTCCTGTTCATTTCCCGGCTCGTTGTCAGCAATATCTTTCTCGTCCAATTGCTCATATTCTTCGAGCATACCATAATTGCATCTTTTCTCACTTGCAACCTCATTGATGCATTGAGTAAATTCTTTGACGAACTGATTGGTATCGGGTATAAAATAATCGCATATAGTTTCTAAAGGTCTTTGTAGTGTTACGATACCTTGATTTTCTTCCGCTTCTTCTCTGCGATCCATATAATCCTCTGCAAATGCGATCAGGTACGATATATTATCAATACTGCTTTCCAAATTATCAGAAATTTGACTTATAATTTCTTCGTTTTTTATTCCGGTCTTTGCTAATTCAACAGATATCAGATTTCTTATATCTTTTTCAGAAAGAGTAAATCCACTATTAAGTAATTTACCCACGTCATCCATTGAGTATAATGAGCCTCCGGATATGACTTCTTGTTCACTTCTAATCTGATATACTCCTCTTGCAACTTTTTTATATTCACCCTCATTCTCAACAAGTGTTCTTACAGCAGTATATATGTATGAACTGCTTCTTTCTCCGTTGTATTCACCGTTTTCTTTCATTTTTGCAAAAATATAGTCTTTTATATCATTCATTTTATGTGGTTTCCCATCTGCAAGACATTCCTTAAAATATTTTCTTATAACCCCGTTACGACCATTTTCATATCGTAAATCTGTCATACTAAGGAGCTTGTCAGCATTTATTTTAAGTTTTTTTGCCACATCTAAAGAATGCTTTTTTATAGCATTATACGATTCAGCTTCTTTTGTTTCCATTTCCTCAAATGGTGATTTTCCGGTGAACAATTCATCAATTTTTCTTGCATAAGCTTTTATAGATATCATAATGCTTCTAAAGTCCGTTTTTTCTAAGTCGCTCTCTCTTTATGGTGCAGGAGTATATGGGATACCCCCTTTTTGATATACACCATGTGCAACTTTGGCGTAACCACCATTTTTCATCAATAATTTCATCGCTGCATTCACATATGAATTGATTTGAAATACGAATTCGCCATTTTCTTTAATTTTTTCATCTACATACTCTGTTATTTCTTTCATACTGTGCCTCTGCTCATCAGCAAGAATTTCTTTAATGTAGTTTTGAATTCTCTCACTTTTACTCAAATAATTCTGCATTTTACCTCTCCTTTCACATTCCGGTTATTCCTTGCATCCCCTGTTCCTGTTCTTTTATCACTATAATATTGTCCAAATCGTATTCTTCACGGATTCCCACAAAACCACTCGCACCCAAGTATTTTCCTTCAAAGTTTCTACAAAGGTGTTCTCCATATTCTTCGTAATCAAAGAAATCCTGCAAATCCGTATTGATATAATATTCATCATGTGCATCAATCCATTCACGGGCAAGTGATTCTGCATCATCGACATCATCATATACAATGAAGCAGTTTATGTTCTGCGCAAGTCTTATAAGATTTTCACTATCCGACACATCCGCATATTCTATAATCGCTTTAAAGTCATACAATTTCCAACGATCTAATTTTTTAAGTTCGGAAGTCAAGTTATTTAATGCATAAACACCTTCATTTTCAAGCACATTTCCGAGGAGCGTTTCATAGCCTTCTTCTTCCAAATTATATCCGTCCACATACACCTTGCAATCTTCTATAGATTCTGCCTCAATTCTGTTTATCGCTCTGTCAATAGCAAACGCACAATCCGGCAAGTAAACATACGCACTTTTATCACCGTTTATCAATTCTACAGTTATGACCTTGCTACCGTCATACTCAAATGATGGTAGTGATTTACCAACATACGTTTTTTCATATTCTAAATCATCATTTACAAATATTATTCCATACTGTGTCATCTTTCCGGTTCCTGATTCCATAAGATTTTGACCGATTTTATAAAAGTCATGTCCCTCGCTGTTGTCTGATGACAATGCGATATTTCTTGTAAGCATATGAGTTTTTCCTACTTTGAAAAGGTCACTCATATCTTCAATTAGTGTGTAATAATGCATATTGTATGTAAGGTTCACGAGTTCTCTCGGTGTAGCAATATTATATGTTCTCACTACCGCATTAAATTTCTTTAATTCGTTCTTATCAAAGCTATCCATCTTCTGTGCAATGAAATTCAAAACATCAGGATCAACAAACTGATTTTCAAGTCCTTTTAATTCCTCATAGTCAATTTCATTTATGAAAAGCTGTATGGATTTCTTTTCATCATCCGGCACATGTAATTCTGCAAGCTTTGCATATAGGGTGTTGTTATTGCAGGGGAAATCTATTTTTATCTCATTATCCAAATACTTCGTTTTTATCTGAAACATTTTTTCAACTCCTTTTCTATATAGATTGTTCAAAATTATTTTCTTCGCTCTTTTCCATTGCTTCTCTTAAGGCTTCATCAAAATTATCTACTGAGGTTTTGATACGATTCTGTATTTCTTCAAGCATCTTAGTCTGTTCGTCAGATAATTCATAACCATTTCCAAGAGTATCTTCTATGCAACGATATATTTCTACCAATTCATTCTTGTTAAAAATAAGCTTCTCACAAACTAAGCCTGAACGAGTTGCAAAGTCCTCTTTCGCACTCTTGTAATCTGTATAATAATGTCCATGATATAACGAATTATTGGAATAATCCCATGTAGCAAATTCATATTTACCGTTATTATGTTCTGTTCCTGCAAAAACGACTCCATTAAACTCTGTAAGTTTTCTGTATGGCATATTAAAATCTCTTGCTTTTAACTCAATGCTGTTTTCCATTACTTTTAAATATTCTTCTACATCACAGACAATCGGCTGTATTTTATCATGCAGCTTATCTACTACATCTCTGAATTGTTTATCCGCCGAATAAAACATTCCTCTTTTTCCATCAATTTTAAAGACTACATTATCTTCCTCGTAAATTTCAATACAATCATTTCTGATCTTAGTTTCTGAAATACCTAACTGTGTAAGTTTTTTATGCACTTGCTGTAAGAATTTTTTTGTGTCCACATTGTCTTCCTCCTTTCTATTTTTGGTATAAAAAAAGAGGCAACCTCTAATTAAAGAAATTGCCTCGTGTTTTTTCAATATATAATTTTGTATAGGGTTCAAATCCGCTTTTTTTAGCTTGGAATCCTTTTTGTTCTTTTTTCGTTTTTTCACTTAAAGTTATCTTTTTTCTTCTCTCTGAAATGCTCTCAAAATCGCTTAAAAAATTTGTATGTAGTTCAGCTCCGTTCAAAATAGGGGTGGTATTCACTGAAAAAATCTAAATTGCATTTTTTGCTGTTTTCTCCTAAAATGTTCAAAACCCGCATAAACACTGGATAAAAAAAGAACAATACAGACTGCATCCATATTGTTCTATCTTTTTGGTGGGGAGAGACGGATTCGAACCATCGAAGCGAAGCGCAACAGATTTACAGTCTGCCCCCTTTGGCCACTCGGGAACCTCCCCAAAAAAATATGGAGCTGGTGATGGGACTCGAACCCGCGACCTGCTGATTACAAATCAGCTGCTCTACCAATTGAGCTACACCAGCACACATTTTTTCTTTTTGTTACTTTATCAGCAACGAAAATTATTATAGCATAAAAGATTTTATTTGTCAATACTTTTTTAGAATTTTTTCTAAAAAATACAATGTTTTTTTCAGATTCTTTTTTCGCCCTCAAAAGTATCAATATATAAATCGGAAATTTCTTTTAAACTGTCTTTAAACTCTTCTCCCGATTCATCGTATACACCCACCACAAAAAGACCTGCCTGCTTTGCCGTTTTTACTGCGTTTATATTATCGTCAAAAAAGACAGTCCCTTTTATTGTGCTTCCGATTTTTTCCACAGCTGCTTTATAAATTTCAGGGTCTTTTTTTGTTGTGTTAAAATCATCACAGCTCCATACATTGTCAAACAAATCAAACACGCCAAGTCTTTTTAAGCAGACATCAACCATTTTATGCGGACTTGCAGTAAGCACATTAAGGCTTATCCCCTCTTTTTTCATACGGTTAAGATAATCAATAACGCCCGGCTTTGCTTCTATTTCATCACGATATTTCGGAATAGCATACTCGTCCATCATCGTAATCATTTCTTCAACACTAAGAGGAACATTCAATTTTTCGATAAAATAATCAGCCGTTCCCTTATCTCCAAGCGGTGTTATTATTTTTATTATATCCGCAGGATAATCTACATTGTATGTTTCTAAAATATTAATCATTTTTCCTGACCAATCCGGCATTGAATCAACCAATACTCCGTCAAAATCAAATATATATGCATTGTGTTTCATTTTTAATTTCCTTTTTATATTTGCAGATTTTTTTAAGAGTTCCATAGCTGAACCGGCAACCTAATGAAGCTTAACACTTGCGGTATTATCCTCATATTTTATGCGGTCACCGATAGATGAAAGAGAATCGATATAAGAAAAGTATTCTTCTTTATTTTTAAATTGCGGCACAAAATTTTCAATTATATCATTTGCTCTTTTTGCATTATCACAAAGAAGAAGATAAAGCATTACAACCTGCCATTTTGCTGAATTAACACAGGCAAAATACGGGTCTTCTATTTTGTAATCAGCTCCGTGGCTTGTTCCCGAAGCTCCGGGACAGTAAGGATGAACAACAGGCATCAATAGAGACAAATCTCCCATATCTGTACTTCCTGAGCTCATACAGTCATTTAAAACAAATTCTTCTTTAAGCTCGTTTTTCGCCGCGTCTTCAGCAAGCTTCATCATTTCCTTGCTGTTTAAAAGCGGCGCATAGCCAGGATTATCAACAACCTCAACATTTGCACCCAACGACAGCGCGCCTCCGCACAAGGCTCTGTTCACTCTGCCGTTTGCGTTTTTTATAGCTTCAAAATTACTTCCTCTTACAAAGCTTTCTATAACAACATTATCGGGAATAGCATTTACTGCTCCCCCGCCCTTTGTTATAATCGGATGAACTCTTATAATGTCAGACTCCATAAAGGTTTCGCGAATAGCATTAATCGCAGAAATCCCCAATGTTGCGGCATAAAGCGCATTACAACCGTTCCACGGACTTCCGCCTGCGTGAGATGATACACCTTTATATATAACCTGTTTTGCAAGACAGCCGACAGCGCCGTTCTGAACAGAAAATGTTTTGCCTGTGCTTGTATGCACCATAAAAGCGATATCAACTCCGTCAAAATATCCTCTGTGCAAAAATTCCGTTTTTCCGCCGAAATATTTTATTATTCCTTTATTTTTAAGCTCAGTACGGTATTCTATTTCGATAAGCTCTTCAGCAGGTACTGCACAAAGACGGATTTTTCCCGATAATTCATCTAAAACGCCCGGCTCCTTTAATGCGGCGGCAATTCCCAGAAGTGCAGCACTTTGTGCGCTGTGACCACAACAATGAACAGCACCTGTTTCTTTGTCTGCTTCAGGGTGCTCGTGGCAGATAAGAGAATCAAGCTCGCCTAATATAAGAAGCTCCGGTCCAGGTCTTCCCGTATCAATAACTGTATAAAAGCCTGTAATGTCATCAGCCTTTACAAGCTCGTAGCCAAGCTTACAAAAAGCGTCCTCCATATATTTTGAGGTCTTTTTTTCTTTAAAACCCGTTTCGGGATTGTTCCATATATAATCATGTGCGTCTAAAATAAGCTTTTCATTTTTCTCAACTGCTGATATTAATTTCTGACTCATTTTCTTTACTCCTCACTTAAATTATATTATATATTTTAACACAATTTTTTATAAATCAAACTTCATAAATTTATTATTATAGAGTGTATATGTATGAGTAAAGCCTATATCCGCCAGCATTTTTTTCATTTCATCAAAATGAAAATCAACGGTATCTGCACTGTGACTGTCTGATGAAAGCATAATTTTAGCGTCGTTCTTTTTCAAAACATAAAGCAGATTTTCATAAGGATACGGCGTTTTGCGGTAACCTCTTGCAATCGCACCTGTGTTTATTTCAAATATGCAATCGCTTTTAATTGCTTCAGTCAAATATCTTTCCGAAATACGATGGTATTCTTTGTTTCCCAGAAAATACGGCTCATTACATTCGTCAAATTTTGTAAAGAGGTCAAAATGCCCAATAATATCAGGCTTTCTTTCTGAAATATAACAGCAAAAATTATTATAATAGCATTCCGCCATCAAAAGCGGATTTCCCGAAAAGGCATTTAAGCATTTTTCCAAAAGCTCTCTAGTAGAGTCCACAGAATAATACTCATTATTTAAAAAGATATAGTGTGATGAGCCTATCAGATAGTCGTAGTTTTCTCTTTTGACATAATCCCACATATCCTCTTCGATACCGCGATAAATCTGGATTTCTTTTTTATATTTTTCTTTAAGGCGTTCTATCTCCGAATTATAGCCTTCTAAATCCTTAATACAGTATCTCAAATCAAACTCTGTATAACCGTGTCCCGAAAAACCGATTACCGAAAAGCCTTTTTCCAGCGCCGACAATACAACCTCTTCAGGTGTGTTTTTTCCGTCACAGAAGGTTGTATGTGTATGTAAATTTGCAAGCATATTTTTCTCCCGTACTTTCTACTTTATTTTTCTTGCTTCGGTGTAAAATCTCTTGTCACAGGCTTCTCCCATAGAGAATGTTTTTCTTGGCAAAGCACCGTCTAAAATTACCGATTTGTATAAATCCGATTTATCCATTGCTTCAAGTATAATTCCGAAATTTTTATTGTCCTCGCAAAGCTTATAAACAACATCTTCACCGTGAATATAGTCAACCTCTCCCCCGTTCTTCTCAATATAAGAATCAAGGAACTTCTGAACGGTTGCGACTGTCAGATATTCTGTCGGATTTGTAACGGTAACATTTTTTGTTTCTCCGTTATACACAAATTTAAAGCTCTGTCCCTCTGCCTTACCGTCGTAGCTTACATTATACTCATTTTCAAAAGCTTTTAAGAAATTTTCTCCCGAAAGGTTGAAAATAACTCTATGAATTGCTTCAAATTCCAAAGAACTGTCATGAAGATTTACAAGCTCGCAAAGAGCGTATCTTGCAGGCGAATTTTTCGCATTTTCTTCGCCGATTTCCTTTTTCTTGTTTTCGTAGTAGGTCTTTGCAGTTGCAAGAGAATGGTTTCCGTCTCCCATTGCATATATAAGAGGAGAGCTTTCATTTACACCGTATTTTTTATTAAACTCATCAATATTATCAAGCTCGCCAAGCTTTTTATCCAACATATCGCAAGCTTCTTCAGACATCTTATATCCTGTGATATGACCTGAATTTTTCATAAGCTCAAAATCATACACCTTTTCAAAGGTATCCTTTATTTTGCTGTTTGATTCTACGATATCACACTTTTCATCGTCGATAAGAAGCATAATGTGGGGAAGCTCAATAAGCGCGTCGTTTCTCACCTTAAGTCTCGGAGGTATTCTTGAAACGACAGTCCCCTCGGTTGCTCTTATTTTTGTTTTTGAGCCTTTGTTATAGTCGTAGTCCTCCAAATCGACAACGCCGACAATTCCGAGTCTTTTAACGCCGTTTCTTAAAGTTCTTTCAACATAAATGTAAGTATTTTTATGCTCACAGAATATACCGTTTTCAATATACTCATTCATTTTTTCATTTGTATTTTTTATTCTGTTCTCAATATCAGAATCGTTAAGATATATTTCAGGAACAGTAACCTTAAGCGTCGAAGGCTCATTACCTACAACCTCACCGACTCCATTCCAATATTCAGGCTCGGAGGTATACTGGTCACAAGCAACAACACTCCATTTTTGCATTTTTTCGCTATCCTTTGAAAACACAGGAAGCAATATATCAGCTCTTTTAAAAGTCATAGCACATACCTCTTTTCTTAATCTTCAATATCCATAACATCGTATGGCGTAATCTGATACACACAGTAGTTAAGCCAGTTGGAAAAGAGCAGAGTTGCATGTGATTTCCAACGGTTGACAGGCTTTTTCTTAGGATTGTTATCCTTATAATAATTTGCAGGAACTTCAATCTCCAAGCCCTTTTCAACATCTCTTCTGTACTCCTTATCAAGCGTATCGTTATCATATTCGCTGTGTCCCATAACAAAAATCTGTCTGTATTTCTTTGTGGTAACGGCATAAACACCCGCTTCCTTAGATTCCGCAACGACAGTAAGCTCAGGAATTTTATCTATATCTTCTTTTCTCATTTCGGTATGGCGTGAATGAGGAGCATAAAATTCATCTTCAAATCCAAAAAAAAGCTTTTTGTTTTTCTTAAGAAGCTTATGCTTGAAAACTCCGAAAACTTTTTTCGGAACATCGTATTTTTTTACTCCGTAATGATAATAAAGTCCTGCCTGAGCGCCCCAGCAGATATGAAATGTAGACCACACATGTGTTTTTGACCATTCCATAATTTCTTTCAATTCTTCCCAGTATTCGACTTCCTCAAATTCCATTTTTTCAACAGGCGCGCCCGTTATGATAAAACCGTCAAACTTTTCATCTTTTATTTCCTTAAAGGTTTTATAAAAGGCTTCAAGATGTTCAAGCGATGTGTTTTTTGATTTGTAGGAATCAGTCATAAGAAGAGTAACCTCAACCTGCAACGGAGAGTTACCGAGAAGCCTCAAAAGCTGAGTTTCGGTAACAATTTTTGTTGGCATAAGATTTAAAATAGCGATTTTAAGCGGACGAATGTCCTGCTTGCACGCTCTTTTTTCTGACATTACAAATATATTTTCACCCTCCAGGGTTTTTCTGGCAGGAAGTGCATTTGGAATTTTTATAGGCATTTTTTCCACCCCGATTTCAAACTTTTATTTTCTGTATGTTTTGAAAACCTCACCGTTTTCAACATTTTTCCATAAAAACTCACCGTTTTCCAAAGTCATATAGCTGTTTGGACTGCTCTGCTTCGGCAGTGAAAGAGAGCCGGGATTTATATGAATAAAATTATCGTATTCATTCACAACAGGCACATGAAAATGACCGTAAAGAAGCACATCTCCTTTTTTTAACAGCGGCGGATTGTTTTCGTCAAAAAGGTGTCCGTGTGTAACAAATATATTGACATCATCAAAATTTACATATGCATAATCCGCCATCATAGGAAATTCAAGCACCATCTGGTCAACCTCGCTGTCACAGTTTCCTCTGACGCAAAGAAGCTTATCCTTTATACTGTTCAGAAGCTCATACACCTTTTTTGTGTCATACATCTTCGGAAGCTCATTTCTTGGTCCATGATACAACAAATCGCCAAGCAAAACAAGCTTTTCCGCTTTTTCTTCATTAAATCTTTCAATCAATTTTTCACAATAATATCCGCTTCCGTGAATATCAGATGCAATCATAATTTTCATATTTGCCTTATTCCTTTCTTATTATAAAAACAAAACGATTGTGAAACGATAATTCAAAAATCATTTCACAATCGAATTATTATACTGAAAATGTTTTTACCTTTTCATTATCCCACACAAGTGACAAAAGCTTGTTATAGTTACCGTTCTGAGTTCTGGCAAAGAAATTCAACTTAAGAGAGGACTCCTCTTCCTTTGTGATTCTTATGTTGGAATAATCAATATTTTCCGCCTTAAGAAGCTCTAAAAACTCGTTTATACAGCTTATATCGTTATCAAACGAAACTTCTACCTCTGTAAGCTCTGCATTATCAATACTATGAAACCATACATGAAGTAAAAGCTGTAACACAAGCATAAGCACTGCGGTAGCTATACCTATAAAATACATACCTGCGCCAACCGCCATACCGATACCGGCAGTTGCCCATATACCTGCGGCGGTTGTAAGTCCCTTTATTGATTGCTTATGATTTATAAAAATCATTCCCGCTCCCAAAAATCCGACGCCGCTTACTATCTGCGCCGCCATTCTTGAGCCGTCGACTGCTCTCATTCCTGGAACTCCTTCTCCGACATCAATAAATCCGTATTTGGAAATTATCATCATAAGGGCGGAGCCGAGCGCAACTATAATATGCGTTCTTATACCTGCGTCCTTCTGCCTTTTGCTTCTCTCCACTCCGACAATAAATCCGCACAGACATGCAATCAAAATGCGCACAAGATATATAACATTATCACTCTGTAAAAACTTTATAATTTCCGACACTGTAACAGACCTCCTTTCGTATAACTCTTATAATAATATATTATACAAAATTAAAAGAGGTTTGTCAATAGATTTTTAAATTAATGTAAAAAATATGTTAAATTTATGTTAAATAACATCATTTATAATATTAAAAAAAACCGCATTTTAATTTTAAATGCGGTTGTTTTAAACAAAAAATTAATCTTCGTCTTCTTCCTCGTCTTCGTCAGGAATTTCAACTTCAATTATTTTCTTACATTTCGGACAATAGATATCCTCATTTTCGATAGTTTCGCCGTCTGCGTATACTAATTCACCGCATTCAGGACATTCTATTTCATAAATATCATCGTCACATTCTTCATAATCATCGCAATCACAACCGCAGTCACAATCGCATTCGCCATATACTTCGTCTTCAACATCTGACAAATCTTCAGAGATTTCATCAACACATTCCAAAGCAGCTTCGAGTTCATCGTCCATATCGCAAATATATTCGTTCATATCTGCCAAAACATCGAGAATTCCTTTTATAATTCTGCCTTCGTTTGTGCTTTCGTCAACCTTAAGACCTTCAGCGAGACCTTTAAGATAAGCGATTTTTTCGCTGATATCAATATAATTTTCCATTTTAAATTATCCTTTCAAAATTTTTATGCTCTTTCCATATATGTTCCTGTTCTTGTATCGATTCTTAAAACATCACCGATATTAACAAAAAGCGGAACCTGGATTGTAGCACCTGTTTCGAGTGTAGCCGGTTTTGTAGCACCTGTTGCTGTGTTACCTGCCAGACCCGGCTCAGTTTCTGTAACTTCAAGCTCAACAAATGTTGGAGGCTCAATTCCGAATACCTGACCCTTGTGTGACAAGATTTTGCAGCAATCATTTTCTTTAACAAATTTCAAAGCGTCACCAATCTGGCTTGCATTGATTGGAAGCATATCAAAAGTTTCCTGATCCATAAAGTAATAGAGATCACCGTCTGAATATGAATACTGCATATCCTTTCTTTCAATCATAGCCTTAGGGAACTTATCAGTAGGTCTGTATGTTTTTTCAACAACACCGCCTGTTTTGATATTTTTAATTTTTGTTCTTACAAAAGCTGCACCTTTACCCGGTTTAACATGCTGAAATTCAACGATCTGATATACGTTTCCTTCTTCCTCAAATGTTATACCGTTTCTGAAATCACCTGCTGTAACCATCTTTTTTTCCTCCGATTTTTCTAATTATTTTCAATTTTATATAAAACCTTCAACAGCTATATTGACATAAGCAATATTTCCGTCTTCAATTTCAATTACGCCGTAGCTTGCCTCGCTTGCACGAGGATAGGTAAGACTTCCGGGATTTGCAATTATCATCCCTTCTTCTTTTTTATACACACTCATATGCGTATGTCCGTAAAGCACTATATCAGCATTCATTTCCATTCCTTTATATATAAGGCGGTCACAACCCGAAAAAGCGCTTATATATTTATGCCCGTGAGTTATAAAAATCTTAAATCCGCATATCTGAAGAAGCTTTTCTGTCGGAACATCGGAAAAATAATCATTATTACCCGCAACATAATATATCGGAATATCGCAAAATTCTTTTTCCAAAGCATAAACATCTCTTAAAATATCGCCAAGATGAATTATTCCTGTTACTCCCGGAAGCTGCTCAACGATTTTTTTTGCTTTGGAAATATTTCCGTGAGTGTCTGAAAAAACGAGAAGTCTCTCCATTAATTAAAGAATTCCTTTGTAATAGTGTAAACATTTTCTGCTGATTTTTTCATAAGCTCAACTTCTTTTTCTGAAAGCTGTACCGGAATTTCTCCCACAATACCTTCTCCGCTTACGATTCTCGGCATACTTAATGCAACATTTTTATATCCGTATACATCGTCTTTAAGCATACTTACAGGAAGAATCTGTCTTGTTGAATTTAAAATTGCGTTTGCAATTTCTGAAGTAGCACTTGCTACACCAAAATATGTTGCACCTTTGTTTTTGATAATATATGAACCTGAAGCCTTAACAGCCTGACCAATTTCAGCCATTTCCTCTTCAGTGATGAATGTACCGTCTTTTTTAGGATACTCAGTGATCGGAACATTTCCGATATTTGCTTTTGACCAGAACGGGAACTGTGTTTCACCGTGTTCACCAATCATATATGCGTCAATAGCTTTAACATCAACATCATACATAGGATATAATGTCTGCTGTAATCTTATACTGTCAAGCGATGTACCGCTTCCGATTACCTTGCTTGGATCTAAGCCTGTCCATTTTGTAACCATAGCTGTAACAACATCAACAGGGTTTGAAACTATAATAAAGATACCGCCGTTGTAGTATTTCATAATTTCGTCTACAATGCTCTTCATTATAGAAATATTTTTATTTGCAAGATCCATTCTTGTTTCGCCCGGTTTTCTGCCTACGCCTGCTGTAAGAATGATAATATCGCTGTCTTTAACATCGCTGTATTCTCCGCTTTTTAAGTTAACGCTTCCGAATACCGGTGCACAATGCGAAATATCAACAGCTTCGCCTTCAGCCTTTTCCTTGTTGATATCAATAAGCACGATTTCATGCGCAAGATTTCTCATAGCTAAAGTATAAGTTACGGAAGCACCTACAAATCCTGCACCTACAACAGTAATTTTTCTTTCTTTTATCATGTTTATTTACCTCTTTCTATTGTATATCCATTATACACTATATTCTACCAAATAAATCATACTTTGTCAAGGTTTTTTATTATTTTTAAGTCAAATTGTCATTTTTATAATTTATATCTCATAAAATTTGTTGTACAAGTAGAAAAAGAAACAACAAAAAAGGTGGTCTGTATGCTGAAACTTTACAAACTAAAACATTATTTAAGAGAAAACAGAGCTTTACATTTGATTTCTGCTCTTATTTTTACGGCAGGCTTTATTTTCGGAGGAATATATGTAAATCTTATTACCGAGCTTGATTTTACAAAAGCGTCTGACAGCATTTCAGCTTTAAAGGAAGGAACCTCCGTATACAGCTACGGTTACTCTGACGAAATTATTCTTCTCGGAATTTTCTTGGGAACATTTTTTTTATTCGGTAAATGGATAATATCTTTTTTTATTTTCAGATACGGCTTTTTGACGGGATATTTCTGCGTTTTTCTTATTAAGCTGTTTTCCCAAAAAGGTATTCTTCCCTCTTCTGTTTATCTTTTTTTAAATCTTATTATGATTCTTCCTTTTGTAATATTTTTATCGCGTATCGGTTATACTATATCAAACAGCATTTATGCCTGTCTCTTTAAAAAGCAGGCTTCTGTATCTGATTTGGGAAAAACACTTTCCCTTTTTTTCGGAGTTTTTATTATATGTCTGATTTTTATAAGTATCTTAAGCAGACTTAAAATGAATATATTTCTAAGCTTTCTTAAGAATTTTATGTAATTTTTTCAAAATTTTACAAAAAAGTCTTGACAAACAAAAAAAATTGTTGTATAATAGTCAAGCGTTGTTGATGAAAAGCTTCAAAAACAGCGGTAATATAGGGGTATCGCCAAGCGGTAAGGCAACGGACTCTGACTCCGTTATCCGGGAGTTCGAATCTCTCTACCCCTGCCATGAAAAAAGCCTTGTCGTATGACAAGGCTTTTTTCAACTATATCCCCGAAAGGATGTGAACAGCTTGAAGTGTCCGTTTTGCGGTTACGAAGAAAGTAAGGTTGTTGATTCCAGACCTATTGAGGAATCAAATTCGATAAAAAGACGACGGGAATGTATGAAATGCGAAAAAAGATTTTCAACATTCGAGCGCATTGAGACTGTGCCTGTTATGGTAATAAAGAAAAACGGCGAACGAGCACGCTTTGACAGACAGAAGGTTGCTATGGGAATAGTGCGCGCCTGCGAAAAAAGACCTGTAAGCTCTGAAATCATAGATAAAGCAGTTGCAGAAATTGAAGCTACGGTTTCAGGCGGGCTCAATAACGAAATTGAAAGCTCTGTAATCGGTGAGCTTGTTATGGAAAAGCTGAAGGATATCGACGAGGTTGCATATGTTCGTTTCGCTTCTGTGTACAGACAGTTCAAGGATGTAAATACATTTGTCGAGGAAGTTCAGAAGCTTCTTAAAAAGTAATTAATTAAAAAGGAGAATAAAAAATGTCAGGACATTCAAAATGGTCAAACATTAAACACAAAAAGGAAAAATCAGACGCACAAAAAGCCAAGATTTACACAAAGCTCGGCAGAGAGATAGCCGTTGCGGTAAAATCAGGCGGACCTGACCCGTCCATCAATGGTAGACTTAAGGATATAATTGCAAAAGCAAGAGCAAACAATATGCCGTCTGATAATGTACAGCGTTGTATCAAAAAGGCTGCCGGCGGAGAAGATACATCAAATTACGAGGAAATCGTTTACGAGGGCTACGGACCGTCAGGCGTTGCCGTTATCGTTGAAACTTTAACAGACAATAAAAACAGAACTGCGGCTGATGTTCGTCATGCATTTGACAAATTCGGCGGAAACATGGGAGCAACAGGCTGCGTTAGCTGGTCGTTTAAGGAGCTTGGTGTTATAGTAATCGAAAAAACAGATTCTATGGACGATGATGAAATGACAATGGAAGCTTTAGAGCTTGGCGCAGAAGATTTTGAGGTTATGGACGAATGTTACGAAATAACAACGTCTCCCGAAGATTTCAGCACCGTAAGAGAAGCTGTTGAAGAAAAAGGATATACAATTTTAGAAGCTGAGGTTTCAAAAATCCCGAATACTTATACAAAGCTTACCGACGAAAAGGATATCACAAATATGCAGCGTCTTATCGACTTACTTGAAGAAAACGACGATGTACAAAATATATATCATTCCTGGGAAGAAGAATAATATTTATAATAAAAAATGCTGTGGCTTATGTCATGTACTCATAAGGACAGTAATATTAAAAGGCAGGAACGAAATGATTCGTTTCTGCCTTTTATCGCAGGTGACGATGCCCACATCGTCACGATTATAAGGTCTTAGGATTATCCTGAACATACGGAAAATGATATACACTTTCCCTGCTTGTTACAGTGCCGGACATAATATAATTAATAAAATTTCTGCTTTCTGTATTTTTGAGGAGACATAGAATATTTGGCTTTAAACAACTTGCTGAAATAAAACTGATCAGGAATCCCTACTTTTTCAGCAATACACCTTATAGTATTATCAGTATGATGTAAAAGTTCGCAGGCAATGGATAATCTGTATTCATTAAGGTATTTTACAGGAGAACTTCCTGTTGATTTTTTGAAAACAGCATATAAATTAGATTCAGACATTTTAATAACATTGGCCATTTCGCGTACATTGATGCCTTTCATATAATTTGTCTTTATAAACTCAATTACAGGATATATAGCAGTATTGCGATATGATTTTTTTTCGGTAGATATCTGTAATAAATGCTTAATTATTTTATACAAACAACACATTTGGTCACAAACATTATCCGTTGCTTCATATTCATCGAAATATTTATAAAAAATTGCAGAAATTTCTTTATCTATTATAACAGGAAAATCAAAAATATCATCAATATGGTATGTATTATTAATGACTACATCTAAAAAGACATATCTTGCCGTAAATTTATTGTTTTCTTTATTTGCGAAATGAGTTATTTTTTGAGTAACATACGATGGTGCAACAAAGAATCCACCTTCACCGGTAAAGTATTCATTTCCTTTGTCGAGCTTTATTCCGTAGGAACCAATCTTTGATTGTACTATTGATAAATAATGTAATTGTTTTATATGAGTAACACCATCATTTTTTAAAGAGGTAAATCCCGAATAGCTATAATATTTTATATCAATATTTTCGATTTTCATAAAAACACCTCGATAGTATTATACATATTTTCAATAATTATGTCAATAGACAAAATCGAATTTATACAGTATAATTTAAACAAATATTTCGTTTGGAGGTTATTGGTATGGAGTTTTATACATCTTCTAATCTAAAAAGACCGGTGCGATTAAGTGAAAAAACAAGACAATTTGCATATGAATCGCTAAATCACAAATATGGGATTGATACCCGCAAAACACCAAGTGTTTCATTAAATCACATAGAAAATTTTGAAAGCATGTCAGAAATTGAAAAATATAACGCAGCAATCCATGAAATTGTTACTAAAGCACCCGTCAGAATTTGTGAAAATGAAAAACTCAGTGGTTCTGCTACATTAGGAAAGGCAATCTCGCACATAGTTCCTGCACAGTATAACAATAGCGACATCTGGAGTTCTATAAGCCATTTAACTATTGATTTTGAAACTGTTGTAAAAAAAGGTGTAAACTTTATCCGTGATAAGGTTGAAGAATCGTTAATAAAATATGCAGGAACCGAAAAAGAGCCATTTCTTAAAAGCTGTGCTCATTGCATCAACTGCATGGAAATATACCGTTTAAGATATCTGGAAGAGCTAAAAAACAAAGACGGGTATGAAGAGAATTATCAGAATTTAACACTTGTCCCATTTGAGCCTGCAACCAACTTTTATGAAGCGGTACAAAGCATCTGGTTTACATTTGCCTTTGTTCGTCTTTGCGGAAACTGGCCGGGTATTGGAAGAATTGACTGGCTTTTGGGCGATTATCTCGAAAACGATCTTAAAACGAAAAGAATAACTTTAGATGAAGCAAGAGAAATTCTTGCACACTTTTTCATAAAGGGGTGCGAATGGGTAAGCGGTGGAGATTACGGAAGCGGTGATGCACAGCATTATCAAAATATTATTCTTTCAGGTATTGACGAAAACGGTGATGATGTAACAAACGATGTTACATATCTTGTCCTGGATATATTGGAAGAATTTGGTATCAGTGATTTTCCTACAACAGTACGCATAAATAAAAACTCCGAATCGAAACTTCTAAAACGCATAGCCGAGGTTATACGCTTCGGAGGCGGAATCATCGCTGTATATAACGAAGATTTGATTATTGAATCATTAACAGATTACGGATATTCTCTGACCGAAGCCAGAAAATTTGCAAATGACGGGTGTTGGGAAATTCAGATTCCCGGGAAAACGTATTTTATCTATCAGCCATTTGATTCTTTGAAGATATTACAGCAAGATACGTTGAATGGATATAATGACGTTATATTTGAATCATTTGATGATTTGTATGACAAATATATCAAAGATTTAAGAAATAATGTAAACAGATTAAAGCTTAATACACATAACCAGTTTTTAAACTCCGGTGTTCCTACCAAGGATTGGAATTGGAAACCGACAACACCATGTACTGTTGTTTCAATTTTTGAAGGCGGCTGTATTGAAAAAGGCTTGTCTTATTTAGAGGGCGGACCTGTTTATAATGTTATTTCACCTCATATCGGAGGATTGCCCGACACCATAAACAGCTTGTATGCCATCAAAAAGCTTGTATTCGATGATAAAAAATCAAGCTTTAAAGAACTTATGGAAGTCTTGAAAAATAATTGGGAAGGACATGAGGATTTAAGATGTATTGCCTTAAATGGATACTCTTACTTTGGGAATGATAACGACGAAGTTGACGAAATCGGTGCACGCATTGTAAATGATTTTGCAGATATTTGTGATGATACAACACATAATTCAGGATTTATGACTCCGGCAGGAATCAGCACATTCGGCAGACAACTCGAGTGGTCAAACCACCGACTGGCAACACCTAACGGAAAAAAAGCACACGATATTTTGTCCGGAAATTATTCCCCAACCCCCGGAACAGATAAAGAGGGTTCAACTGCTATTATACGTTCCTATTGCAAATCAAATCTTAAAAGAACAGTTTCCGGGGCGGCACTTGATATTAAGTTATTGCCTTCTTTTGCAAACAGCGAAATTGGTATAACTGCAATTATTTCTTTAATAAAAGGCTTTGTCTTGCTTGGCGGTCATTTCATGCAACTTGATATTGCAGATGCAGAGTTGTTAAAGAAAGCACAAGAGCATCCGGAAGACTATCAGAACCTTTCTGTCCGTGTTTCGGGATGGAACGCCCGATTTGTAACCATGAACAAAGAATGGCAGGATATGATTATAGGAAGGTACAAATGATTATCGGAGAGGAGCTATATGAACGCTACAATTTTTTCCATTCAAAGAAATTCACTTGTAGACGGTCCGGGCATAAGAACAACGGTGTTCTTTAAGGGCTGTAATTTAAAGTGCAAATGGTGCCATAATCCCGAAAGTCAAAAACCTGAAAAAGAAATACTTTTTTATAAAAATAAATGTACCGGTTGCGGAAGGTGCAAAAATTTAACTGCAGAGGATATAAACTTTACCTGTTATAATGGGGCAAAGGAAATAAGCGGAAAAGAGTATACTGTCAACGAATTATTGTCAGAAATCATAAAAGATAAAGTCTTCTATAACACCTCTTGTGGCGGTGTTACATTCTCAGGAGGTGAATGTATGTTACAAACTGACTTTCTTGAAGAAATTTTAAAAAAATGCAAGGAAGTTGGTATACATACAGCAGTCGATACAGCCGGCAATCTTCCGTGGGAGTTTTTTGAAAAAATCATTCCTTATACTGACCTGTTTCTTTATGATATAAAGGCGGTCAGCGAAAATTTGCATATTGAGGGAACAGGTTTTTCGAACAAAGTTATACTTGAAAACTTAAAGCGGCTTTCTTCCGACTATGGCGGAGAAATAATTATCAGAATACCAATTATACCTGAGTTTAATGCAGATACCGAAGAAATAAAAAACATTGCCGATTTTCTTTGCGATATCAAGTACAAAAGTGTGGAGCTTTTGCCATATCACCGGATGAGTGAACATAAATACGAAGCTTTAAATATGCTATTTACCAGTTATCCGTCACCGGATAAAGATGATATCAATGCATATAAAAAAATTATAAAATAACGAAAAAAACGGGTATGTCTCGCTTGTATGAGAGACATACCCGTTAACCATCCTTAAGAGTACACGACATATGCCACAGCATTTTTTATCATTTTAGCTTCTTTAAAAATCCTGAAAGTACAGCCGAGCTTATTACTCCGAAAATTCCCTGCATTGAATTTGCAAAGATTGTTGCTGAAGCACCCCAGCCTTCGCCTAATATAATGCAAGCGTGAAGAAAGTAACCCGCTACCATAACAATTTCGGTTACAACTGCACAAAAAGCAAAGTTCAAAAGGGGTTTTTCCGATATTTTCTGAATATTTTTATACAGCATACAAAATACAACTGCCATAACTCCTTTTATTATAAAGGTTGCGGGAGCATATATTCCATATCCTAAAAACAAATCTGAAAGCGATGACCCGACAGCCGCAGAAAACGCACTGTACCACGATCCCAAAAACCACGCAGACAAAATAACAAGGCAGTCGCCTGCATTGACATATCCGATTCCTGCAACAGGAATTGCTATCATTGTAGCAAGGCATGTAAGTGCTGTAAACATTGCGCACAAGGTCATTTTTCTTATTTTCCCATTTTTCACTTTAAGCCACTCCTTTTTATGTAAATGAAAAAATATTATACTATTTCTCCGATATTCTTACTCACATACTGATATATATCGCCGACATTATGCTTGAAATATTCACAAGTCGCTTTTGCAGTTTCACGAGAAGCAACATTGATATTTACACCAAACTGTTCTATACCATCCTCAAGAATTTTCACACTTACCAGAAAGCCGTCGCCTTCAGGCACAGTAGTTGTAACAACATCGGTTATTGGTTTTTCTTTTTCATGCTGCGCATTGACGCTTTTTCTTATTCTGTTTCTCAAAACAAGCGGAATTTTGTTTTCAAAAAAATCTATACTGTCCTTTCCGTCGCTGTTAAGTCTGTAAAAGTGGAAACCATCTTCCTCAAAGCCGTATAAATCGCCTATTTTAACAAGCTCCGAAATACCGTATTGCAAATCGAAAAAATCTATTTCGTTGTTTTCTGTCACAAGCTTTGTAAGAAGCGAGTTTGAAAGCGGTTTTTTATATTCTCTCACCGCATAGAGAATCATAAGCTTTATAATAAGCTTATCCTTAAATATATCCTCGTATGGCATTTTTTATCTCTCTTTTCTCATTATATACTGCTTCGGCGGTACACCGACAATATGGCGGAAGGTCCTTATAAAATGCGAATAATCGTTAAAGCCGCATTTTTCGCAGGTTTCCTTAACATCATAGCCCTCGCTCAAGAACTTCTTTGCTTCGGCAATTCGTCTTACTATAATATAATTTATAACAGTTGTACCTGTTTGTTTTTTAAAAATTCTGCACAGATGATTTTTGGAAACATAATGAATTGAAGAAATTTCATCTAAGCTGATATCTTCAAGCATATGCTCGTTTATGTATTCAACAACGCTGTGAACAAGATTGTTTTCGCTGTATGGAACGCCGTGTGTTCCCGAAGATGACATCACAAGATATCTGTTCACATAAACAAGCACCTTAATAGCCGCAACATTTGCAAGGATATCATCGCCGTACTGACCATATGTACGCATACTTTCATAAAGGCTTATAAGCTCGTCCGCCTGTTCCTTTGTCAGCGTTGCTTTTCTGTTGATATTTTTTCTGTCGTAAAAGCAAGCGGACAAATCTGTTTTACTGGTTGAATTAAGCAAGCAAAACTGCGGGTGCACCTTAAAAACATAGCGCTCGCAAAAGTTATCGGCGCTTTCCATAAGCTTATGTATTTCAAACTGATTAACAGCAAACAAATCATATTTATTAGCTGTGAAAACGCTGTCTCCGATTAGGAATTTATGGTTGTCGGACATACACAAAAAGACCTCGCAGCAATCGTGTATATGCATTTCCTTAACCTGTTCTTCTGCATCCGAATAAAAAACAGCATAGGTTTTAGAGGATACACATTCATCTGTACCGTCCTGAAAACAATCAGTAAAAAATTTAGCCATACCGCAAAGCTCCTTTCAATTTAATGTGACAAAGTTTTAAAACAAATGTTCAATCAGTATCTTTATTCCCATACAAATAAGTATAACGCCGCCTGCAATTTCCGCCTTTGATTTGAATCTTGCACCAAAAACATTCCCTACTCGGATACCTACAACGCTTAAAGAAAAGGTTGTTACACCGATGAATATAACAGCAGGCACGATATTTACCTTCATAATTGCAAACATAACACCAACTGCAAGTGCGTCTATACTTGTGGCAACAGCAAGAGTAAGCATTGTTTTAAAAGAAAAGGAATCATCCATCTCTTCACACTCTTTTGCTTCCTTTATCATATTTATACCGATTATTCCAAGAAGAATAAACGCAATCCAATGGTCGACGCTCGTTATAAATCTTTCAAACTGTGAGCCTAAAAAATATCCGATTAAAGGCATAAGCGCCTGAAATCCGCCGAAATATGTACCCACACAAAGAGAATGTGTGGGTTTTAATGTTCTTACGCTAAGCCCTTTGCAGATTGAAACCGCAAAGGCGTCCATAGACAGCGCTACCGCTGTCAGAAAAAGCTCAAATAAACTCATTATGTAATCACCAAAATATTAAAATTACTGGATACTGAAAAGCATTTCACCGTAAGACGGGAACGGCCAGTATTTTCTTCCGACATTTGTCTCAAGACCGTCAACAATAAGTCTTGCGTCCTCCATTGTTGTAACGATTTCGTCACGGTAGAAATCACTAAGCTCATTTACATCGGAGAAATTCTTTGTTTCTTCAACTCTCTGAGTAAGGGCGCTTGTAATACCGTAAAGATTATCAATATCACGGGAAAATCTGTCAATCATCCTCATATCGCTCTTGATAAACTCTTCGCCCATAAGATTTTTCTTCATAGAAGCCATTTCAACAAGGTCCTTTTCGTAGCTCACGACAGCAGGAATGATATCGCGTCTGAGCATTTCAATAAAGGTAAGCGCTTCAATTTTAAGCACCTTACAATAATTTTCAAGCTGAATTTCACATCTTGATTTAACCTCTGCCTCACTGAATATTTTATGCTTCGTAAAAAGCGCAATATTCTTATCCGAGACAAAAGTTTTTATAGCTTCAGGAGAAGATTTCAGATTGAGAAGTCCCCTTTTCTTTGCTTCCCGCACCCATTCCTCGCTGTAATTATTACCGTTAAAGATAATAGCCTTATGATTTTTTATTGTATCTTTTATAAGTATTTTAAGTTCTTTTTTGAAGTCGGAAGCGTTTTCAAGTCTTGTAGCATACTTGTCAAGAACATCACCGACTATTGTGTTAAGTACAATATTAGGGTCTGAAATCGAGAAAGACGCACCAACCATACGGAACTCAAATTTATTTCCTGTAAAGGGAAGGGGAGAGGTTCTGTTTCTGTCTGTCGTATCCTTCGGGAAATTCGGAAGAACATCAACACCGATTTCAAGATTTTCCTTTTTAACTTTATCAATGGAGCTGTCTGTTTCTATTGAATGAAGAATTGAAGTAAGCTCATCCCCCAAAAACATTGACACAATTGCAGGAGGCGCTTCGTTTCCGCCGAGTCTGTGGTCGTTTCCTGCGCTTGCAACAGACATTCTGAGTAAATCCTGATTATCATGTACAGCTTCTATTACTGCGCATAAAAACAGAAGAAACTGTGCGTTTTCTCCGGGAGATTTTCCCGGCTCAAGCAGGTTTACGCCTGTGTTTGTACAAAGAGACCAGTTGTTATGCTTGCCGCTTCCGTTTACGCCCGCAAAAGGCTTTTCGTGAAGCAGACAAACCATATCGTGCTTGGAAGCAATTTTTTTCATTGTTTCCATTGTAAGCTGATTCTGGTCGGTTGCAAGATTTGAGGTTTCAAAAATCGGAGCAAGCTCATGCTGTGCAGGTGCCGCTTCGTTATGCTTTGTTTTTGCCAAAACTCCCAGCTTCCAAAGCTCTTCGTCAAGCTCTGCCATAAACTCTGCAACTCTCGGCTTTATAGTACCGAAATAATGGTCCTCAAGCTCCTGTCCCTTCGGTGGCTTTGCACCAAACAAGGTTCTTCCCGTATATATCAGGTCGGGTCTTTTTTCGTATACGCTTTTATCTATAAGAAAATACTCCTGTTCTGCTCCAACAGTTGTATTTACTCTCTTCACATCTCCGTTTCCGAAAAGCTTAAGTATTCTCATAGCCTGAGTGTTGATAAGCTCCATCGAACGAAGAAGCGGTGTTTTTTTGTCTAAAACCTCACCGCTGTACGAGCAAAAAGCTGTCGGAATACAAAGTGTAGAATCCTTTATAAATGCATATGAGGTAGGGTCCCATGCAGTATAGCCTCTTGCTTCAAAGGTTGCTCGAAGCCCGCCCGAAGGAAAGCTTGACGCGTCAGGCTCGCCTTTTATAAGCTCTTTACCTGAAAAATCCATAATAACTCTGCCTTCTCCGATTGGAGAAATAAAGCTGTCGTGCTTCTCGGCAGTTATACCTGTAAGCGGTTGAAACCAATGTGTATAATGTGTAACACCATGCTCGCACGCCCAGTCCTTCATAGCGTTTGCAACAACATTTGCTACACTTATATCAAGGGTTTTCCCTTCTTCTATTGTCTTTTTCAGGTCCTTATAAATATCCTTTGGGAGTCTGTCTCTCATAACATTATCGTTAAAAACAAGGCTTCCGAATACTGCAGGTACATTATTCATAACGGTATTTCCTTTCGTGTCTTAAAAATAATTGCAGGATTTTACAGCAAATCAACATTTGCTTCTTTACAAATTCTTACAGTTTCCTTATCCCATACAGAAACCTGCACTTCACCTACATGAGCTTTTCCGAGTATAAGCATACAAAGTCTTGACTGACCTATCCCCCCGCCCATTGTAAGCGGAAGCTCGTCGTTAAGCAGCATTTTGTGGAATGTAAGATGTCTTCTGTCCTCACACTTTGCTTTTGTAAGCTGTTCGTCCATTGCTTTGCTGTCAACACGGATACCCATTGAAGAAAGCTCGATAGCCTGGTCTAAAACCTCGTTATAGAATAAAATATCCCCGTTTAATTTCCAATCGTCATAGTCAGGCGCTCTGCCGTCGTGCTTCTTGCCCGATTTCAGATAATCGCCAATCTGCATTATAAAAACAGTTTTATATTTTTTTGTATATGCGTTTTCTCTTTCCTTGGAGGTAAGGTTAGGATACATATCTTCAAGCTCCTGAGTTGTCACAAAGTGTACATCGCGCGAAAGTCTTGTTGTGATTGCAGGATATTTTTCTCTTACCTTTTCCGCCGTATCACAGATTGCGTCAACAATTTTGCAGACAGTTGTTTTTAAATATTCAATAGTTCTGTCCTCTTTTTTTATAACCTTTTCCCAGTCCCACTGGTCAACATAGATTGAATGAAGATTATCCATTTCTTCATCTCTTCTTATCGCATTCATATCGGTATAAAGACCTTTTCCTGCCTTGAAGTCATATTTATAAAGCGCCATTCTCTTCCATTTCGCCAGAGAATGAACAACCTCAGCAACAGTTTTTGTTTCCAAAATATCAAAGCTCACTGCTCTTTCGCTGCCGTTTAAGTTGTCGTTAAGACCTGTCTGCGGCTCAACAAAAAGAGGTGCTGACACTCTTTTTAAGTTAAGCGCCGCACTGAGCTTATCTTCAAAATATCTTTTTGTAAATCCGATTGCAGTCTGCGTTTCATACAAGCTAAGATTGGATTTATACCCTTTTGGAATCATTGTTTTACTCATCTTTATACCCTCCATATATTCTGCTTTTTACTTTGAAAAAAATTTTTTCTCATAAAAAGCCTGAACAACAATAATATATTAATATATCACACTTTTTAGCTTATTTCAAGTATTTTCGCTATTTTTTTCTTCTTTTTGCTCTTTTAAAATTGCGTAAATTCTTTGTCTTGAAAGCCCGATTACACTTCCGATAACAGAAGCGCTTATGTTTTTTTCATAATAAAGCTCACATACAGCTTTGTTACGCTCTTTTCTTCCTACTTTTTTTATATCCTCATAGTCAACAGTTTTTAAAATATCGCATATATATTCTTTTACAAGCTCTTGTGTGCTTTTTTCTTCACATAAGGAATAATGCATAGTAACAAAAGCTTTTTTTGAAAGCATAGAATAAACTGTTTTTATATCACATAAATCCTCATAATAAATATAGTCGGAAATTGAAGAATACCTTTTTTCATTTTCATCATATCCGCTTTTTAAAATAATATTATGCATACAGATAATTCTGTTTAAAAGCTCTTCATTTTTTATATGAAAGCACAGATATCTTTTTTTAAAAACCTTGTCATGATACTGATATTTTCTTTTATAGTAAGCCGAGTAAATTCTTAAAATATTTCCGATATATAAAGAAATATTTTTATGATTTCCTTCTTTTACAATAAAGCTTATCTTGTTTTCAAGAAAAATGTACGACAAAATTTCAAATTTATATTTTTCTTTCTCTTTTTTTATAAGCTCTCTTATTTTATCAAAATCCCCGTCGTCGCAAAAAAACTGTATTTCGGAATTTTTGGGAATTTTTATCTCATAAAAACCATATGGGTTTTCAAGCCTTTTTTGTCTTGCCATTACATCATATCCATCTTATCAAGAAGCTCTAACCTTTTTTGCAAAAACTCTTTATCCTCGCTTGACTGCTCATTTGTATCTGATTTTTTCTTTTTTCCGAATAATGTATGGGAAACACAGGAAAAAAATCTGTGAACATACATAAACACTAAAAGCTTAGGCTTTTTTTCCAACACAGGATAAAGCTTCATCATTTCATATTTATTTTTAAATATCAAATCAAAGGTATCGTTCAGAAGAATTTTAATCTTATAATTCTTATATGTACCTTTTCCGAATTTTTCAAATCTGTTTTTTGAATATATATCATATGTATACGACTGCGCTTCAAGCTTATCAAAGCCGTAATCACCGCATTTATATATATCTTCAAGCAATTTCAAAGCATTATCGGAATATTTTTCGTTTATGGCTAAATTTGTAAGTCCCAGGTATTTATTTCCAACATACTTCAGACTTTCAAAAAGCGTTTCATAATTAAGATGCTTTAATGTTGCCGAAATTCTTTCAAAATCTATTTTATCAAAGTTTCTGTCCATAAAAAGAACAGTATCGGTTATCATTCTCATATGCGCAATACCGCTTACAAAATGCTTAACAACATGTAAAACAAGATTTAACGCCGTATCCGTATACGAAAGTGTTTTATATTTATAAATTCCTGAAACAAAAACCTCTCTGTAAGGCTCTTTTACAAGCTCCACACTGTCGTACCATATTTCAGAAACCTGCTTTGTATCCATTGAAATATGTATTTCAAATTTTCCTGCTGTCGGATGAACTATAACCGACTGATTGTTTGTTTTTGTTCTTTTTTTAACATAACAGCCCATTTTTTCAAACAACTTAAGACATTTCTTTTCACACTTCGGATTTATAAGAATATCGGTATCGCCCGACATTCTCATATCGCTGTGCGGATAAATTGAGGAAAGTGTATCGCCCTTTAAAATGATACATTCAATCCCCTCTTTTTCCAATGCTTTTATAACCTTGTTTACTTCATACTGTTTTTTTGTATAATTAAAAACATTGCCTGTAACAGAAAGCTCATACTTTTTAACATCTTGCATATCTGCTGTAAGCCGTCTGCTCTCAAAGTATTTTTTAAACACAGGAAAAAGAAGCGTACTCATTCCCTGCAAATCTGCAATTTTATAAACATCAGAAAACAAAACGCTGTCCATACTGAGACTACCGCTTAATTCATCCTTTATTAAATTAAGAAATGTTAAAAAGTTGGTGTTCATTTTGCGTCCTCTATTATAATATTATTTTTATAGCTTCTGTTTTAAAGCCGTATCTTCCAAGATGTATAGCTTGAGTTGTAGTTATCGGTGTTCTGAATTTAACACCGGAAAAACCGCTGTGTGAAAGCGTTGTATTTTTAAGCTCATTATTTTTATATATACCACTCGTCAAATCAAACTGCCCGTAATAATAAAAAGGAAATGAATTTTGCGAGCCAACATAAAAGCTCACATCAAAGCTTACCTCAACACTACTATACTTTCCGTCATAATAATAGTAGTAATAATAATCTCCGTTTGTATGATTATAATGCTCCGATTCAAGCACATAATCCACATCAACATAGCTTTCACCGCTATTATAAAAATACTCAATGCTTCCGTTTTCAATCAACGGAGTTATGTAATCATCCTCAAAAACAAAGCTCTTTATTTTTATATATTCATTATCGTTTAAATTTACACAGGAATCAAAGGTTTTTCCAAGCTCATTTTTATTACTGCAATTGCCCGGAATCTCATAAGGAGAAACATCAATTTCTCCCGAAATATCTACATCAAGAAGCTTATCTTTTTCATCATACGCAGCAGCTATGAGCGTTCCCGAAACGCCTTCAGGACAATATACCATTACATTTATGTTAAACAAATATCCGCCATCGGTTTTCTCTATACTTTCAATCGCAGGCCATAAAGCAGGTTTTTGAGTTGAAGCATTGCAAATATTAGGAAATATCAATATATTCGTTATGATTGCTGATAATATAAAAAATTTTTTCATAAAAGTATGCTTTCCTTATTTGATATCATTTTGTCAATTTCAACCAATCACCTAAAATATAATCATATTTTTCAGGATTAAATGGTAAGAAACCTGCACCATGATAAAAAGTCAACTCTCCAAAAAATATTTTATCATTAATTTCATAAAAATCTACACGCAAAAAAATTTCATCAGAAGATAATATTTCAGACAATTCTATCATTTTACTAAAATTAATTGGTTTATCAATCGCCTCTTTAAGCTTTAAATGATAATTTTCAAAGGGCAACTCGTTCCATTCTCTATCAAAAAAATTAAATTTAACATCATCAGTTTGTCTTTCTGAGGCTACAAATCCACACTTCATCTTACCATTAAAACAAAAGAATTTATAATCACGCAAATCGTCACTTGAGCAGTCTCTCATGAATTTTTCGCAGATAATTCTTGGTTTAACTGCTTTATACGGCCATTCTCTTGATAAATAATAGTAATTAATTTTCATCCATTTCTTCAGTTTTTTCTTTGCTTCTTTTATATTAAGTTTACTTTTATCAGAACAAACGATATTGCAACCGCTTCCGTGAGTGCATTTAAGAACAAAACTGTCAGGAAGCGAATCAAAATCAATATCATCAACCTTATCCCAAACACCAATAAGCGGAATAAGGTATTCTTCTCCGATAGCCTCTTTTATATATTCTCTTACAGCATACTTATCAACTAATTTTATATGTTCCGGGTTTCTGTCATTTATCTTTAGCCATTGGAGCTTTTCGTTAAAGCTTTTTGGATTTTCCCAATCAATATGTCTTCCAAAGATTTTATAAAACATTATGTCAAGATGTTTTTTTTCAGGTAAAAATCTATAATACATCTGCACAATATTTTTTCTTAAGGCATAGTAAAATTTCATAAACCACATTTTTCTTAAAATATCTTTTATCCTCATATTAATATATCCCTCACTACTTTTTAAATTTTTCCAAAAAATTCTTTATATATTCTTTTTCTAAAAAACATAAGATAACCATGTATACTATAACTGTTACTATCCCAACTAAAGATGTAAAAACAACCCATGCGCCAAGACTTTTTATTTTCCAGTCAAGAAATCCAAGTATTATTCCTACAAAAAACGGAAAAATAAATATTAAAATTTTTTTAAAAAATACAGTATTTTTTCGTTCAAGAATATTCTTATTACAATAATTAACATACACAGGCGTGCGATACAATCCTCCGCAAATAGTTCCTATAAGAACACCCGGTATTCCCAACCATTTCACTAACGAAACAGAAATAATCAGATTAATTATCGCTTCTATCACAGCATATTTCTTTACTTGTTTGAAATGTCCTGCTGAATTGGTAGCCATTATTGACGGTATTCTTAAATTCACCAACAATTGTGTAACAACAAATAAAATCGGATAACTGAAAAATACATAATTCTGATCCATCTTAGCGGTATAAACTGTAACAAAAGAACGGTATGCAATTATTGTAATTGTAAAAAGCATAAAAGTAATCGCTAAATAAACAGATTCAAAACTCGAAAAAACTTTTTTGAATTTTTCCTTATCAACCGCTAATAACTGTCCAATCCCAGAATAAACACCTTCCCTTATGCTTCCCAATACATTTGCTATACCACTAATAACAAAATTATAAACAGAGTAAATGCTTGATTGTGCAAATCCCAAAAAAGTAGAAATAACAATAACATCAGTACTACTTATAACAAAACCGGCTATCTCACTGATCAATACATCCCTTCGTTGTGCCATTTTCACCGGTTTTAAATCAACAGTATGTTTCTTCAAATCCAAGAAATCTTTTTTACATATAAAATATAACATTATACACCTTAATATAACACCTATGAGTAAAACAGACTGATACAAATATATATTTTTAGTGAATAGCAAAACCAAAATTTTTATAATTGAAGAAACGAGGAGTATTATTATGTTTACAATATACAAAATAAAATTTTGATTACTTGCAGAAAGATAAATTGTATATTTTGCCAAGAAAAAATAATCTATTGCAGAAGATACACCATGCATGATCATAAAATAGCATATTATTGTTCCGGATATTTCCTTGCTACCAACACACCCCCATACGATAGCAATTGAAGACAATAAAATAACAAAAATAATTCCCATTTTGGTGTATTGCTTTTGCGTATATTTAATTACAGACCAAACATCATCCTTCTTTTTTTCAGCTATCGGCTTGAATAACGCTTGTATTGAAGCTGCAGCAAGCCCGGATTGCAACAGTCCCAGCCAATGCATAATCTGAGTAATTGTCTGATTAAGTCCGTTATATACTGACCCAAAGGTCTCAGTATATAATTTCGGAAGTATAAGTCCAATAAAAAGATTAAGCATCTGATAGCTTATAATAAACGCAGTATTTATAAAAGCTCGCTTGGTTTTCACACTTTTTTCCTCCATATATCACAAAAAATATTATTTCTTTATTTTCAGATTATGCAACATCAGCACTGCATACAAAAACAAGGAACTTTTCTTTTGTATTGCATTGCCAACCATCCTCAAAAATCTTGATTTTTCCTTATTCAAATCCAAATCCAAAAAAAGAAAATATACTTTTTCGTTTTTTAAAAAATCTTTTATAATTGTCAATCTCTTTTCATCTGACTTACGAAAAACATAAAAAGATAAATAATTAGCTATATGAGCACAGTAAATCGAAACAATTTTATTTTTATTATCGCCGTAAAATTCCCCCCACCCGATTAGCTTCTCCTTAACTATATCATAAACTGAAAGATAAATATCTATCATTTCATCAAAGCTTCTTCCTTTATATACATTTGGTTCAATAATGTATTCATAATAAGCACTGCTCAATGTAGACAGACAATTGATTTTTTCAAACAAATCATATGAAAAAACTATATCCTGACACCTGCGAAACGGTCTGAACCATATGTTGTTTTCAATCAAAAATTGTTTTTTTATCAAACGATTACATGCTGACTGAACAACAAAATAGTTATCTATATTTTTAATAAAAAAAGATTTAACATCATCATTATTTTTGTAAACAGCTTCGGGAACATTCACCGCTGTATATTTTTCGACTAAACCGTCTTTTTCAGTATATAATGTATATCCAAATAAAACTACATCTGCATCATTTTCTACTGCTGAATTATATGCATCTTCAAGTGTATTTTCCTTTATCCAATCATCAGAATCACAATGATAAATATATTTGCCTTTAGCTTCTTTAACTCCACAATTCCTTGTTGGACCAAGCCCTTCGTTCTCCTTATGTATAACTCGTATAAAATCATATTTTTCCGCATATTCATCACATATTTCTCCACTATTATCAGGAGAACCGTCATCAACTAAAATTATTTCATAATTTTTAAAAGTTTGTGCAAGAACACTGTCAACGCACCTTCTTAAAGTTTTTTCAACATTATATACCGGAATTATAACACTAATCTCATATTCCATTTTATTTCCCCCCAAAAAATATGTTTTCTATATTTTTTATTGAATTTTCCAATTTAAAATAGCTTGCTCTTTCTGCGGCTTTTATCTTATAGAAGTCATATTTTTCCTTTTTGGAAAGCAGTTCTTTCAATCCTGTATACAATGCCTCTGCATTATTTTCAGTAACAAGTCCAAATTCCGAATTACCCAAAATTTCTTTTGCACCTGAAACATTGGTACTTATAACAGGAACGCCTAAAATTATACTTTCAGCAACAGCTGTGCTAAAGCCTTCAGCAAAAGACGAACAAACAAACAAATCACACGCTTTAATATACTTATAAGGATTTTTTTTAAAACCTAAAAGAGTCACACTATCCTGCAAGTTGTTTTCATTTATGTATTTTTCTAAAACAAGTCTTTTAGCACCTTCCCCCAAAATATATAAATGACAGTGATACTTTTCTTTAATCAAGCGATTATATATTTCAATCAGTCTTTCATAACCTTTTTGCTCACACAATCTGCCAACTGTTACTATTTTAAATATATCGTCTACTGAAATTTCACACTGCCCCTCATCTGAAAGTTCAACTATTTTTTCATCATCATATGGATTAAAAATAACTTCTGTGTTGTTTTTTATTCCAAACCTTTTAAAGAATCCATCTTTTACGCCCTCAGATACACAAAAAATTTTATCATACCTCTTATAACAAGCTACATAATCATCAAAGTTTTTAAAAATTTTATTATGCCCGGCAAAATTAGTGAACAAGTTCGTATGCACCCAAGCAAATTTCTTTGAGTTTTTATTTGTCGAATACGATAATATTTTTGTTGGTATTCCCTCTAAAAAAGCCACTTCATAATCATAATCAGATTTTATAAAGATATTATAAATAATTTTTGGAGGTAAAACGAAATTTAAAAAATATTGCCATATTTTTTTCAAGATACCATTCTTTACTTTTACTATTGATTTATAATGTACATCTGACGAAAGATTTTTCTTATGTATACCATCATCAACTAAAGTCAAAAGAGTAATGTCAAACTTTTCTTTATCCAGATTATTAACTATATCAACAAGCACTTTTTCCGCACCGCCGCCAGAAAGAGTGTTAATAAAAAATAATAGTTTTATTTTCATCAATCCCGCCCCTTGTATAAATTCAAGTATTCTTTAAATTTTACATTTTCATCATACATTTTTTTTGCTTTTGCAATACAAGCACCAGTGTAATTTCCTTTTTTTATTTTCAGAACTTTTTCAGCTAATTCATCCACATCACATTTTTCCACAATATAGCCGGTAGACTCATCAACAGATTCAGGACTTCCACCGGTATTAAAGGTAATCACAGGTGTTCCACAAGCTAATGCTTCGAGATTTACTGTAGGAAATGTGTCCTCTAATGTTGGATTTACAAAAACATCTGCCATTGAGTAAATTTTTGCAAGTTCTTCTTTTGAATTTGTTCTCGGAACTGTAATTACATTTTTTGGATATTCTTTACTCGTAGGTAATCCTACAATAACTACTGTATATTCATCTCCTAATTTTTTTGCAAGCTCAATAAGATATTTTCCGCCTTTCTTACTGTACAAATCAAAAGCTATTCCCATAACAACAAAATTATTTTCTATACCATATTTTTCTCTGAAGTTACTTTCTGCTGTTTTAAAGCTGTTTAAATCTATCCCATTATTTATAACTTCGACAGGATAATCTTTCAAAAATGATTGTTTTACAAGCTTTGATAACCACTCGCTCGGCGTGATGATTGTCAAATCCTTAACTCCCATAAAAAACGTTTTTTTATCATGAAAAGATATTTTGCTCCTGTCAAAAATCAAACTTTTAGGATAACTTTTCAGTTGTCGGCAGTTATTACAGCCGTTCTTCCATTTTTCACAACCAATATAATCAAAATGTGCACAGTGACCTGTAAAAGCCCAACAATCATGCAAAGTCCATATTACTTTTGTGTTTTTCTTTTTTATGTAATTAAAAAGCATTCTAACATTAATATAGTGTCCATGTATATTATGAAGATGTATAATATCAGGCTTTATTCTATCAATTTTCTTCAACAACCTATAAGTTGCAAAGTGAGAGTAAAATCCATGCTTTCCGAAAAAACGGGTTTTTAAAACATTAAATTTTAAATACAACTTACTCTCCATTTTAAAAGCATTTTTATTATCTTGGTTTCCAATAGCATAAAAAACATAATTTTCAATATTATTTTCATCAAGAACTTTGCTTATTCCTTCAACAATTCTTCCGGTACTACCAACACCGTAACACGAATTTATCTGAACAACTTTCATAAAAAACCAACCTTTCATTTATTGCCAGAAAAAATAATAATGATGTGTTGAATTTGATCCCCTAATACATCTGTATCCATATAAAGCACACGCAAGAATTACAACTGCAGTTTTTATAAAATGTCTTGTTTTATCATCTTCAATTGATTCAACCAGGTTCGGAAGCAAAATAATAAAAGAAAACTGATAGTAATAGCTTATTCTTTCCGCTATCTGAATGAAATATCTTAATATATATATAATAAGAGACACAAAAGTCATATTAAAGAAAAATGTATTGTGCTTATCCTGTTTTTCAAGCCAGTTCGTATATATATATGAAGCCATAATTGTAATTACATACATTATAACAACAAAGATTGCTCCGCTTTCAAAACCTATCATTTGCTTTTCATATCCCAAAATAGTATTTACAAGATGAGTCAAAGGTGTACTGTATATACAAGCAAAAATACCCGCAATAGAAAGCAAAACAAAGTTTATAAGATTTATTTTCAAATAAGCAACAAAATACATCGGTATAAGCGCTAATGCAGATTTATGAAAAAGTGACGCAATAAACGCAAGCACCAAAAATTTAAACAGCTTTCTTTGCTTTATATATTCAAAGGATAAAAGACAAATCCCCATTGCAAGAGACTGGCGTACACCCGAAAGCTGAAAGGAAAATCCACTTACGGTATAATAAAGAAGAATACTTAAAAATCTGTTTTTAGAATTTTTATTTATATAAATTCCTAAGCATATCGCAAATATTGCAGCTACAATAAACAAAAAAACATTCTCGTTATCCGTTATAACACCGATTAGCTTAGTAAGCAGCTTATATCCCCATTCAAATCTGCCCGAACGGTCACTCAAAGCATATTTCCAGCTGTAACTATCCATCCTGAGAAAATTATTCATATAACCAAGTGTATCCGTACCAACATATTTTCCTCTTAAACCCGTAATAGCTGCCAGAATCCCGGAAGCAATAAAAAGGTAAACTTTATCTGCCCGCTCCGGATTGTTTTTACCTGCACCTACCATAAAATACCGCATTACAAGCAAAGTAAACATCGTATTTATGTAAAACATTTTAATTTATCCTTTCACAATTTGTTCAAATAAATCCGAATATTCTTCCAGATTTTCATCTTTATCAAAGCTGTCTTCTGCAAATTTTCTTGCAGAAGCGCTGTATTTTTCTTTTTTATCCTGTTTTATCTTTTCAATATAATATAGAACCTCATTTGTATCAAAGCTCTTGAATACATAGCCGCAATTCTCACCCACAAGCTCAGGGTTTGCGGTAGTATCGGGAACAACGACGGGAACTCCGCAGGACAGTGCTTCCGCTGTTACCTTCCCAAAGCTCTCTTCATAAGAAAAGCTTAAAAACATATCAGCCATATTATATATCTCCGAAAGCTCAATAACATCATGAGTTTCATCTATGTATGTTATCTTATCCGAATTAATACGGTTTGTATTTTTACCGACAAGAACAATATGACAGTCACCTGCAATATTTTTTGCAAGCTCATAAAAATATTTAAGTCCCTTACCTTGCGTCCACCCGCTTGCAACTCCAAGAATAACAAACTTATCCTCTATTGCGTATTTCTTTTTCAGATTTGTTTCTTTAGGCTTGAAAATATCAAGGTCAACCCAATTGTAAATCATTTTTATTATATCGGCATTTTTCATAACCGACTTTTTTGCTTCATTCGTTATCCACTTTGAAACACCGATTATTCCAAGCTTGTATGCATTTTCGTAGAAATTTTTTCTCAGCTTGTACATTTTTTTGCTTCTGTCAAAAAACCAGCTTTTGTTATCCGTCTTCAGCCTCGGACAGTTATGGCAACCTGTTTTCCACAAAAAGCAGTTATCTTTCGTGTAATGAGTACACCTGCCTGTATATAAAAAACAGTCGTGAAGAACAATAACGGTTGCAATTTTACTTTCTGACAGGTATTTAAAAAGAAGCGGAAGATTTATAAAATTGCCATGAAGATTCCCCAGAACAACAATATCAAACTTTTCTTTTTTCATAAAGCTTATAAGTCTTTTTGTCGAAAAATATGAAAAATATCCCTGAAGTCCTGTTACTCTTGATAAAAGCCCATGAAGCTTCACATCAAAGCCGGAATTTATTCTGTAAGAATTTTCTATCGGCTTGATACAGTTACTATATGCAATTATACTCTCATGCCCCTTTTTTCTGAGATAATCGGAAAGCTCAATGGCATTTCTCCCCGTACTCCCATACTCCAAAGCAGCATTTATCTGCAAAATCTTCATTTCTCCCTCACATATTCTAAGGAATTTTATCAAGGACAGTTACAGTAAGCTTGTCCTGTTGTTTATTTCTGTTCATAATCTCTGAAAAAGCATTAACCGTTTTCTCATTTTTTACGGTAATAAAAAACTGTCTGTCCGTATTTTGAAAGCTTTCCAGCATGTGTATAAGACCTAAAAACATTTCAACATACACCGCTGTGTTTGAATCACAAAGCATACAGTCAAAATTATCAATAAGAAAAACTTCATCAGTATTCATTTCCAGAATCTTGTAAAATACTATACAGCTGTACAAAAAGCTTCCCAGAAGTCTTGCCGGAATTTCTCCGTACACATCGCTGTTTACATAAAGCTCATTATCTTTTAAAAATATATCCGTTATATCTTCGTTATAACAACATATCAAATCAATAACATAATCCTTTAACAGCATATTTTCAGATTCTTTAAATTCTGTCAGCTTATCCCATGAAAGACAGTCATAAAATCCGCACCTTGCTCCTGTAAAATCTGCAATAACCGGAAACGGAGAACAGCCGTTTTCTATCGTTATCCCGTTCCCCTCAAATCTTTTTATGCCAAGCTTGTCATTTTTTAGTTGATAATATCCGTAGCCTTCAAAATCTCCGTTTTCTTCCACTATACCGAGCAATCTGTCAAAAAATTCAAGTTCCTTTGCAGTCCAGCAAAGCTCCACTCTGTCAGAAGGAATAAAAAGTCTTTTTAAATATTTTGGTGCGTTGTCTCCATGCTTTTCAAAAAAATGATTATAACAACGACACACCTCCAACGGTCGCGCCATAATTCCAACAGCCTCCAAAAAAGAGGTTTTACCAAAATTCCCATCACAACGGATAAGATTTATTTTTCCCGCTTTATCAAGCTTTATATCTTTTAATCTGCCGAAAGCTTTTATATGTATACTTTCAAAAAAATAATTCTGTTCATAGGTCAATGTATTTCACACCTTGATATTTTATAAAAACATATTCATTTAATTATAGCACATATAATAAAAAAAATCAATAGTTTTAAGCAAAAAAGAGGTCTAAAACCGACCCCTTTTTTTGTTATTTTTTCCGTTTTTTTGTTTGTTGTCTTTTTTAGCAGCAAATTCCTTCGGCTTTTTCTCTGTAAGAGCAATATCAACGCTGAGGATTCTCCCCTTAAAATTCATTCCGCATAAATTATCGCATACCTCTTTTGCATCACCATAAGGCACATCGACAAAAGAATATTTGTCATACACATCAATATTTTCAACAGTAATACCGCGAAGCGTAGGATGGTCGTTAAATAAATCTTCAATATTTCGTCTGCGGACCTTATCAAGACTTCCCACATTGAAAAACAGCCTTGCCGTATCAGCTTTTTTATCTTTTTTAGTGTTTTTTTCTTTTTTCTCCTTTTTATTCTTTTTTTCATCGGAATCTGTGACTGTATTTTTAACCTTTTGCGGCTTTAATTTCATATACAAAAGCGCTGCTGCAATATCCTGAACACTGAAAGCTTCGTTTTCTTCTTTTTTTCTTTCAAGCAGAGAAGCAAAGTACGAAATATCTTCGTTTTCCGAAACCATCTTTGCCTTTTCAATAAGCTCATCAGCTTTTTTTCTTTCTATCTCATCAAGAGAAGGTCTTTTCATCGGAATAATTGTGGTTTTTGTATATTTCATTATTTCCTTAAGTCTCCACATTTCTTTGTTTGAAAGAAATGTGTACGATACACCTTCTTTTTTTGCACGACCTGTTCGCCCTATTCTGTGGACATAATATTCGTCATCCATCGGTATATCGTAATTAAAAACAGCGTCAATATCGTCGACATCTATTCCCCTCGCCGCAACATCTGTTGCAACAAGTATGTTGACATACCTTCCTCTGAATTTGCTCATTACTCTGTCACGCTGAATCTGCTTCATATCACCATGCAACGCTTCAACCTTGTAACCGCCTTCCGCAAGCTCCTCACAAAGCTCGTCAACTCTCTTTTTTGTGTTGCAGAATACAAGACTAAGCTCATATTTGTTAATTTCAAGCATTGCCTTCAACAAGTCAGCCTTCTGAGCATTTTTCACCTCTAAATAATACTGCTTCACAGTTGAAACCGTGACCTCTTTTTTAGTTATCTTTATTTTTTTTGCGTCTTTTTTCTGAAAGCTTTTTGCAATCTCAAGTATTTCACCGCTTAATGTTGCAGAAAACATAACCGTCTGAACACCTTCAGGGACATTTTTCAAAATAGTTTCAATATCCTCACGAAAGCCCATATTAAGCATTTCATCGGCCTCATCAAGCACAACGGTTGACAGATTTGAAAGAAAAATTTTTTTCCTTTTCATATGGTCCATAAGTCTGCCAGGAGTTGCCACGATAATCTGAGGCTTATCTCTTAATGCGCTTATTTGCCTTTCAATATTCTGTCCGCCGTAAACAGCGAGAGATTTAACTTTTTTCTTATATTTTGTAAGCTTGTTTAGCTCGTTTGTAATCTGAATTGCAAGCTCTCTTGTAGGGCATAAAATAAGCGCCTGTACAGTTTCGTCGTCTTCGATTATTCTTTCGACAATCGGAATTCCAAAAGCAAAGGTTTTTCCTGTTCCCGTGGGTGCCTGCGCAAGTATGTCCTTATATAAAAGCATTGGCTCAATACTTTCCTGCTGTATTTCAGTCGCTTCTGTAATATCCATATCCGAGAGCGCTTTTTTTATTTCCGAAGATATATCCAAATTTTCAAAAAGTAAGGTTTCCATAGTTTCTCCTTGGTTAAATCAATTTTCTTTATCTATTATAACACAACTTATCCGAAAGTCAATTATGAATTTTAAAAAAATTCAAAAAAAACAAAAAAATTCAAAAAAAGTATTGACAAATTAAAAAAAGTATGTTAATATATACAAGTCCTTTGGAAAAAGGTAGCTCATATGGGAGCATAGCTCAGCTGGGAGAGCATCTGCCTTACAAGCAGAGGGTCATAGGTTCGAGCCCTATTGTTCCCACCAGAAAAAGACTGTTCTTCGGAATAGTCTTTTTTTACTAAATGAAAGGAAATTTTAAAAAATGGTATACAGATTTTTATTCAAGGGTTATCCCGAAAACAAAAATATCAAATTAAAAGAAAACGGCATCGCAGATAATGTAAGTATATTTACTTATGAAAACATGGCTTTTATGTATGTTGAATCAAAAAACGAAACAGTAGACCCCAGCGATGTGGTTTCTGCTGATATGAAGCTTTATCCTGACGGAAGCTCATGGGAAAATATGTCTGAAATTTTCCACTACTCTATGCCTCAGGACGATGAAAGCTGGGAAAGAAAACAGCCAAAAACCCCTGAGCTGAGAATTAATTTTGTGCGTCATGGAAAAATCTCAAGCTACATATATTACCATTTTCAGTATCAGGAAGAATTTCCGTGTGACGGCGATAAATACGGAATAATATTCCACAGCGGAGATATGCTTCTTATGTACACAGAATCACCGTGTGAGCTTGCACCGCCATATAAAGGACTTCTCGACACAAAAAATTCTCCCCGCGATGATGCTTGGGCAGAGCTTATGGAAAAAGGTCATTTCGACCCTGCTTTTGGCGGCTGGAAATATATTGATAGACTCATATAAAAAGCTTAGACTGTGGCTATTTGTTTTGACCACAGTCTATTTTTTATGAATTATTTTATATAATATTCTCTTTCCGCTCTTTCTTTCTGTTCTTTAGTCCATCCGAAAAGCTCGGCATAGCCGCTGAAATCGCCAAAATCAGCAAGTGCTTTTGCATTCGCCAGTCTTTTCTGATAGTCATCATTACCGGAGCTTTTTGAGCTTTGAGTTGCTTTTGAAGCAGAAAGCTTGTAGTTTCTGTCACTCTCCAAAACATCTCTGTTATATTCCCTGTCGCTTTCAAAAACCCCGCGCTGATAATCTCTCAAGTCAGTTGTATATTCAAAGTTATACTGCCTGTCACTCTCAAAAACATCACGCATATAGTCTCTCAAATCGGTTGCGTATTCAAAATCATACTGTCTGTCGCTTTCAAAAACGCCTCTTTCATAATCTCTTTCATCTTCATAAACTTCTCTGTCATAGTTTGTTCTGAACTGATAGTTGCTCGCATTAAGCGCTCTTTCCGCCATCTGCTCACTGCTTTCAGCCGAAGCAAAATCTGTAAGAAGCTCCGCGTATACAGAATCATATTCCGAATTACTTTTCATAATTTCATATTCCATATCGCTCTCTAAATTCAAAAGAAGATGATCATAGTCCGAAAGCGTTTGATTAAGCTCACGATTAAGCTCGTTATTCTGCTCCTCATAAAAAATATTGTTGGCAAGAATCGTGCTTTCGCTCGGTCCTCCGCTTATTCCCTGAGCCTTCATCTTCTGCGCAAGATTTTTTTCACTCAGTGCTTTTTTCTGATTGTTTTTTAAAACAGCGTTACCGTAATATTCTTTCGCGTCATTTTTATATTTTTCTATATCCCGCAAGCGCGATTCGTAATTATTTCTTATAGCAAGCTCTGCTTCGTTCCTGGCAAGCTTAAGCTGATCAGCCGCCTTTGCATAATTTTTTTTAAGCACATCGGTTTTTACTCCGCCGTCTTTTGTCAGAGTGTAGCTTCCGTCTGCCGTTTCAACAACGGAGCCAAGCTCTACTCTGACATTCCCTTCCGGATCCTTGTATGTTTTATTATCAATTATATAACCGTCTCTCGGAGTTCCGGAAGGATCAAAATATTTCACCTTGACACTTTTTGCCATAATGAATCCCTCCTGTTTAAAGTAATAGTGAATAAGTAACTTACTTTATTCTACCGTTATTTATATATGTTAATTTAACTGTGTTAAGCTTCATCGCTTCATTTTCGCTGTTTATAATTCTTATCTCCGCGTCCTTTGTGTTTTTTAAGTGCAGTCTTTTTGAAAAGAACATACTGTTGGCGTTCTTTTTCAGCACATCCTTCCATTCCCCGTCTTTATACTGTAATTTTGTATTTTGAGAATAATCATCAAAAAGCACAGATATATGCATAATTGTTTTCTTTTTTGAAAAATCATCACCGAGAAATTTCGAAAACTGCCAATATGCTTCATATGTTTTTTTATTATCAAGATAACATTCGTCACTTTCCTCATTATTATAAAACTCACATAGTGCCCCTTCTTTTCCGCCAAACATCAGCACATTCCCGTCTGAAAAAAGAATATTTGCCGGTATCGTTTCCCACACATAGCCTTCATACTGCCTGTGCGAATAAGAGTTATTGCCCTCACTTGACGCCTTCAAGGAATCTAAAATATATATTTTATCATTCAAAAGCACCATAAAAAACTGATTGTGCGTTACAACATATGCCTTTGAAAAATCAGTTTCCGAAAGAAGACGACCGTTTAAATAGTATGACCTGAGCTGAGAATATCTCTCTCCGATTATATCGCTCGGTGTTATAGCGCATACACCGTCTTTTGAAATATAAGCAGGCTCATTATCAATATTCCCGAATCCGTTCTGACTCACTGCACCGCTTCCGATACAGGTTCCGCTTATTTTAAAGCTTGCAGAGCCTTCCTCATCGACAGTACCATATCTTAAAATCATATTTGCACCGTTAAGCTCGTTATCCTTATGTGCACAAAGGTTATCTGAAACAAGACTGTAACCGACAATCGCACTTTCATCTCTTCCTATAATACCGTAGTTTGTATCGGGAAAATATGTAGGGTCGTTTATATCGGAATAATAATCTCTGTTCGGATATACGCTGTTTCCTCCCAAGAAAATTCTGTCTGTCGCACCATATGCACCGTAAAGCGTCATTATAGTAGAAGTATTTATAATATCAAAATATTCATCGTTCTTAACTATATAGCATATTTCCAGGTTATCCACATCAGATTCAGGCGGAGCAACCGTAAGCACAATCTGACCGGTATTCTTATCTGCTCTATAATCATAAAATTCGTTAAGCTCTTCCCATACAGTTCCTGTACGGTTACACTTTATGTATACAATCGAATCAAATTTTTCCACCGTAAGCTGAAATCCTAAGTTCATACCGTCTCCGCAAAATTTTTCAATTCTTTTTGTACTAAGCATATTAACACCTTCGTAAAAAGTGCCGCCTCCGGAGTTTCTGCGTCCTGTAACGATAGTAGGAATATGTGCAATATCTTCAACTGCCCCCACAGTCTCACCGTCATAGTACAAAAGCTTCTTTCCGTCTGCTATTATAAGCTTATTTGAAAACTGAATACCCTGCGATATTTTTTCATTTATTCCCGTATAAATGAGGTTGTAGCCCTCATCAGCTTCTATATACAGCTTGGAGCCTGCGTGAACAACCTTCTTTTTTTCAGTTCCGCTTGTATAATAAAAAATTCCGTATACACATTCACCAAAATTATAAACCTCACGATAACCAAATCTTTTTTTCACCTTGCCGCGAGAATCTCTTATCATATTCACAGCGTCAGGAGACCTTGAATGTGATATTTTTCCCGAAGCATTTGTAAGGTCAACACCTCCAAAATCGCTGACTGTAAGAGTTTTCTTTGAATTAGAGGAAATATTTTTAAATTCTGCCATAATATCCACCCGCACTTTCGACTACTTCGTATTTTCGTTTTGCCGACATTCTTTTTAAAACTGCATATTCCGAAAGCGAACTTTCAAATTTGTTCCGCCACCCTATGCTAAGACCGCTGTCATCCTCTAAATAGAGCTCACTTGCTATATAAAAAGGCAGAATAACACAAAGCTCATATGGCAGGTTTATCTCTGTATCATCAGAAGTATCTTCAGTTATAACCGAAGGATACGCAAGATAAGGAATTTTCCACACTCCGTATGCCTCTCCGTCAATCGAAACTGTCTTTTCATCTGTAAATTCATAAAAAACACCTTCTTTTTCACAATCCTGAATGATACTTCTGCTGCTGTCAAATCTGTAAAAATCATCTGCCAGCTTTGTTATATCATAATAAATATTTTTCCCATAAGACGGTATGTCGTTTGAATTTGAAAATTCCGCGTCATAAACCGCCGGATATGAAAAAAAGAAGTTTTCCTGACCTCTTATAACTACGGTAACTTTGCCGTTATTCGGATTTGTGATTTTCGTTTTATACTCAATCGGCTCGCTGTTATCAAAAGTACATGTATAAAAATTCAATTCATTCTCATCAAGCACGGTCAATGTCCCTTTTCCGCAAACTGTAACACAAAGAGATTTTCCCGACGACGCTTTTAAAACAACACTCTCTCTGATTAATGCAGTATTTTTGTGATATTTTTTATAATTCTCTATCATATTCGGATGATACAGGCGTTTTACCGTTACACTCTTTTTTATTGCCTCTCCCACAGTACAAGCTCTTGTTATTGCACAATTGGTTACATAAGGCATTTTATCAAGATAAGGCTTTGTAACTTCGTTTTCTTCAAGTGTTTTTATATCGTGAAACATTTTTTGCAGGCTTGCCAGCTTCAACTCTCCGTATGTCATGTTATCACCTCCCGGTTCAATTAGGGGGCTGTTTAAAAATAATTTTTAAACAGTCCCCTGTTTTTTAAAATTAGTTATTATGCGCTCTCAAAACTGCGGCTTCTTTTTCTCTTACCATTTTTCCGCCGTAGGTATTAAGACCCTTTATTGCGTCCATAAATCTCTTTTCAGGGCAGTATGCTCTTAATTCGTCAATACCGTTGCAATATGCAAAAGCTTTTGATGTTTTTAAAATTATATAGTCGTCTGTGCCGTCGTTGTAAATATTGTTTGACATTTTAACCTTTGCACTTCTGTACATACCGAGAATACCGTTTTCAATCTGAGTGTCGTTTGATGTTTTGAGTTCAACAAGTCTCTGTTCAAACAAATCGTAGAACCAAGGTGTAAGATACAAGCACAAATCGTCCTTAGCCGAAACACCATTGTTCCAGAGCTGAACAAAAAGACCGTCGATTGCTTTCTTTGCAGCAGCAGCAGTTGTTACAGATGTTGAATCGGAAATATAACCTGCATTAAGAGCAATTTGCTCTGCGATATATGTATCCTCGTTTTCAGCAAGCGCTCTTGTGGCTTCAACTGAAAGCGCTTTCATAAGACCGTCAACACTCTGCGCTTTATCAATATCGTCCACGCCGTAATTGAAGTAATCAAACTGATCGATTTCAAGATATACTCCTGTATCGCCCGGCACCTCTACGCCGTCCATATCTGTTCCCGGAGTATATTTTTTGATTGTCGGTCTTGTAACGCCGAGAATTTTCACCTTTTTACCTTTTCCTGCTTCCCCTTCATACTTAAAATCACAGTCGTTTTTAAATACTGTAAATTTAGGAAGCTGATCCTGAATATACTTTGACCATACCGTTGCTTTAAAATTTGTTATTGACATAAATTATCTCTCCTTTTTTCTTTATAAATTTATTTTTTTCTTACCATTTAAGCATTGATTTCATTACAGCGTTCATAATTTTAGGATTTGAAAGCTGTTTCTTTGTAAGCTTGTCTACCTCTGCTGAAGAATAAAATTCCTTTTCCTTTTCTGAATGAGTGTTTAATTCTCCCATAGAAGATGGTGCTTTATCCTTCTTTAATTTCTCTGTTTCCATAATCACTCTGTACGCAAGTGCAGGCTCAATTTTAGCAGCAATAAGCTTATGAAAGCCTTTCGGAAGCTCGTCTACCGACGCAACAGTAACATCAGAAAATTCCTTTTTTATTTCGTTTAAAATATTTTCCTTTACCTTTGCAACAGCAATAGCTTTATATCTGTCGCGCTCTCTTATGATATTTTTTATAAAAGCGTCCTTTTCATCTGTGTTTTCAAATTGATGCTCCTTTCCGGAAAAGTTTTCCGAAACAAGCTTTAAAAGTCTTTCGTTTTCCGCTCTTAATGTATCAAGCTGATTTTTCAAAACAAGATAGTCATTGTAAAGCTTTTTTACATCAACAGCGCTTTCGTTTGCAGGATTTACCGGAGAAGCTGAAATTCTCTTATCGGGAAGAACCTGCGGAACAGTTTTATTGTTGGTGTTTATTTTATCCATTTTCTTTTACACTCCCTTTTCCAATTCATAAATTTCTTTTTGTGAACAACTTTTGTTACGGCATACATATACCTTCTTTTTAATCTCTACACCGTCAACCACCTCCTTTGTAACATGGTATAAGCTTAACTCAAGCTTGCATTTATCACATTTCTTCATCTTCCATAACCTCTTTTTCTTTGCTTTCATTCTGCCATTTTGAAATTATTTCATTTTGCTTTTCTTTTATATATCCGCTGAGTCCTTCATCATTATTTTCTCTTTGATATTCCTCATAAAGTCTTCCCATATTCACTGTTTTCCTCCAAGCCTCACAATCAGAATCTTCCGTATATTTTTATCTCAGTACCGGCAGGAAAATAAAAGGTATTTCCGCTTGTCATTCCCAGAAAGCGTTTTTGCTCTATTGTTCTTTCTATATGATTAGATGTAGCATAGGCAGTATATGGATAAGAATACGCAGAAAATCCGTTTACCATAACCTGCGTTCCTGAAAGCGTTTTTTTATCAAGCCATTGCGATAATAAAATTATGCTGTTTTTCCACTCTTTCTTTATGAAACAAAAGTTTTCACTCTGACTACATACCACACTGCAAATAGCTTCATTACTTGAAGCTGACGATAAAGAATTTGCTTCTGTAACACCAAATGAAACTCTTAAGGTTCCGGTATTGGTATTAATATCCGAAGAAACCGGAACATATATTTTTATCATCGTTTCGCCGTACCAGTCTTCAATCTGTTCTCCCAAATCAAGAATAACTCCCGTTACGCCTTCTTCTGCTTCATTCACCTGCTCCTGCGTTACTGTTGTTTCTCCTATAAGCTTCCAGTTAAGCCTGTCATACACCCCTCCGCTTGTTATTAAGTTTTCGCTGTCCTTTACAGGCGCGGTATCAATATCCTTACTGCTCAGATTTTCAACAACACGGCTCAATTTTTCCTCATCTGCCGAAAAACCATAATCTGTCATAAGGTCAAAAAGACTTCTCAGGCTTCTGCCTCCTTTTTCGGTTTTACCGTTTTTTCCGTCTTTACCGTCCTTACCTTTTAATTTTTCGAGCGGAATAAGAATTTTTCCATTAACATAAATATTCTTTTCGTCAACTGTAATTTCAGGGCTTACGCCGTCTTTTCCATTTTTTCCGTCAAGTCCGTCTCTGCCGTCTTTGCCGTTTTCTCCGTTTTTTCCACAAACCGCTCCGACATTGTTTTCACCCAAGAACAAACAACCGTCTTTTATATAAAACCTGTCAAGCTTTTCGCACACTGCTTTATATAAGTCTATAATAAGCGCTGCTCTATCGGAATTTTCAATTTTTAAAAGCTGCTCTTCAAGCGCTTTGAAATCACACTTAATTTTTTCGAGATTTTTTTCAAGCTCGCTGTTTTTTTTCGCCTGCTCAACAAACTTTTCTATTATACCTTCCTTCATCACAGCTTCACCTCCTTAAGCCTTCTTTCAAAATCGTCCTCTGCCGAAGCTCCCGACATAGTGCGTTTTTTTATTACATCTGAAAACTTTCCTTTTGGTACTGTGCTGTTGTCGTCAAGCATTTCGACAAATTCCTCAAAAGTAATATGATTTTTGTCAAGTGCTTTTTCCAAAGACTGCTCACGGGCATACTTTGAAAACGGATTTACTGGCGAAATATCAATTCTTACATTAAACTGCATTTTAAGAAGAATATGCTGCGGAATAACATACGACATTTTTTTGCCGTCCTTTTCGTATTCAAGCTTCATTCCTTCAGGATTATAAACTATCCACATATTAAGCCATATTTTCGCCACATCTTCAACAAACTGTCTGAAAAATGCGCTGTTCTCACCAAGCGGAATGGAAGCCTGCTCCTGTGCAGCCACAATTGCTGAGCCGCTTGTTTTCTCAGGGTCAAGACTATTTGTGATAAGGCTTCCTGCACCGCCAAGCTGCTGAGAAACATTCAGTATTTCGTCCTGAAGCTGTTTTGCCTCGCTGTTCATCGGCGCCGGTGAAATATATCCGAACACATCGGCTATATTAGCAGCAGCAGGACCGCTGACCTTTATTGATGTTCCTATCTTTGATATACTTTCAGGGTTTTCTATGTAATCGGAATTGTAAACAGGCTTTGCATACCCTGTCATTTTGTTGTTTATTTCTCTTCTTACAAGAAGTGCGTTTGCGCTTATCTGGTTTGGTATCATCTCATAAACCTCGCCAACGCCTCTTGAAGAATTATACTTTTTCAACCATATATAAGAGGCAATCGGATAAAGCTTCATTCCCTCAATTGCACATTCAGGCGAATATATAAGATTTCTCACCGCCTTGAGATAATGCACAACGCCATTTTTCTTATACATATAAAGAAGCGATGTGCAGATTGAGTTATCGTTTTTCAGTCTGTCATAAATATCCTCGTTTTCATCATCATCAGAAACTATAAGATTTACTTTTTCTTTTTCTACACCATTTTTCAGTGCTTCCTCTCTTACAGCCTCTACACTTCTTCTTTCAAAAATAATTATATACGGTTGCTTTTGGATATCGCCTAAGCTTTCATCAGCAAAATACATATTTTCCTTATTGATAACCTGCGAATCCATATTTGAATTGTAGAAAAACAGATAGCTGTCGCCTGATATACAGCTGTTTTTGGCAACCTCCCACAGCTTGCTGTCCATTTTCGTTTTTTCCCACTTGCTTTTTGCAAATTGGTTAAAATTTTCACATACGCCCGAATAAATTTCGTTTTTTATTCTGTCGTTGTCGTCCATAGGCGAATAAACAATATCAAGATTGTTTTTTGCAACCATAGCCACCTTATAATCAACGGTCGGCTTGATAAAATTATATTTCGGAAGTCTTTCTCCGCTTTTTTCAACGCCGTACCATTGGTCGCCCTCATAAAAACGGAAGCACATCTTCACATTTTCGTCAATGTTCTCCAAAATATGCTGTTCCTTTATCTGCTCATATTTCCGCCAGATATCATGCAATTGCGTCTTATTATTTTTCTCCATTTTTTATTCCTCCTTTCTGATACTTTTTCCGTCGTATTTTTCAATCATATCAAGAATTTCCAAATCCCTTTTTTCTTCATCGGTAAGCTCTCTTTCCTTCTTGGTAATACTTTTAGTCGCAACTATTTTATTATTTGTCTTATCATTTTTTCTTTCATAAAGCGAATGACAAACAAGAATTGCCAGAATTAAAATATCCGTAAAAAGAATTACGCTTTCAATAATCATATTATCCTCACTTCCTCCCCTACCGGACTAAATCCGGAGTTCTTTTTCTTTTCGCTTCCGAATATGCTTGAAATATCAAAAACCTTTTCTTCTTTTTTGCTTACCGTAAAGCTCTGCTGATTGCGTATGTAATACGCTATTGCAAGCGCCATAACAAGATCGTCATGCGCTCCCGATTTTGCTTCGCACCTTCCGCGTTCATTTCTTACAAATGTAAGCATTTCAAGAAGCGTTTCTTCATCGTTTATCAGATCTATATTCTCTCTTGAAATCTTCACAAGATTTGCTATTATAACAGGTCTTGTAAGAGAAGTTGTCCGAAAGCCGAGGCTGTTTGTCACGGTGTTTGAAAAGCTGTCCTCTCTTTCGCGGATATACTGCTTTTTGTATTTAAGCCTTTCAAGCTCCTTTATCGGATATGTAGAAAAGTTACATTCAATCCCGATAAGCGCCTCGTTGTAAAATTTCCCCAGACAATACATCTGACGGGCGTATATGTCCTCGTCAAACATATGCTTTAAAACTGCGCATTGCTCACCTGTCGAATTATCAAGCACCTGCCCCGTAAAGCTGTCGCTTCCGTCTCCCGAGGTATCTCCGCCTATAACATAAGGGTGTCTCTCTTCGGGCATTTTATAAATTTTTATAAAGCCGTTTTCATCTTCCGTAAACTCAATATCACAAAGCCGTCCGTCCTTTTCCTTATATGTAAAGCTCCCTGTTTTAAGAGGCTTTTTAAGAGCGGATAACCTTGACTGAATTTTTGAAGCGCAAAAAACCGTATTCCCAAAAACTCCCCACACTCCCAGACAATATACGCTGTAATAATAAGGGTCTGTCTCCTTATAGCTTTCAAGAAGCTTTACATAATCGTCATCAAGAAACTTATTATCCTTATAGGTGGTATGAAAGATTTTTATTTCGTCACTTTTCACATCAAAGAATTTTTTCTTCAGCCAATGATTTACATCAATCGGATTAAAGGAAACAACAATCTGTTTTTTGGTTCCTCTTCCTCTGAGCCTGACATCAAGCTGATTGAAATCCTGTTCATCGGCAACCTCGCTTGCTTCTTCAAGCCATATATCAGTAAGCTCACCCTTCTGGAAGGTTATAGACTTCAATTTTTCAGAATCGTCAAGTCCTTTGAAAATAACCTCGTTTCCGCTTATAAGACATTTTATTTTAAGCTCGCCTTCAAAAAATTTAAAATATTTCCCCAAATTCCATTTTGTTATGACCTGCTTAAAAAGTGCGAAGGTACTGACTCTGTTTGTATTTGCAACTGCCCTTACCACAAGCAGATTGCACATTTTCTCCGAAAGAAGCTTTAATACATATCTTTGTGCTATAAAATAAGATTTTCCGCTTCCCGCACCCCCGTAAAATATCAGGTATCTCGCTTTTTCCTCTATTGACGTAAGATAAGCGCTGTTGAAAACCTTTTTTGAAATCTGAAACACAATATCCTTATTCATCGGATATCATAACCTTCACCACTCCGCCGAAAGCTGTGTCATTCTGTTGCGGTACTTTTTGCCCCAGCGTATCGCGCACAAGCTCAAACGCCTTTGCGTCCCCGTTTAAAGCTTTGGTAAGCTGTACAAGCGCCATCGCTTCATACACGCTTAAGTCCCTCTGCTCTCTTTTCATATATCCGCTTAAGCTCTCGCGCATTTCATCTGAAATTTTTTTGGAAAGCAAATTTTCAAAAATCATCTTGAAGCTTTTTTTGTTTTCCTTTTGAACAGATTTTTTTTCGTTATCGTTCATCTTCAATTTCCCCTTTCTTTTTTCTGTGTCTGTATTATATACCACATTTGCCCGCTTTTCACACCAATATGCTTTTTTACAAAAAAATAAGAGGAAAAACTGCAGTATTATCAGCTTTTCCTCTTAAATTTATTTTTTTGTCCGTTTTTTCTTTCCACAGATATTTTACACAAAGTGCCACCTTAAACCGTTTCAGGATGAATTTTATTTTCAGGCTCTTCTCCATTAAAAAACGATTTTATGTTGCCGAGAGTTACATTTGCAATATTATAAAGCGCTTCCTCTGTCAGAAATGCTTGGTGAGAGGTTATAATAACATTCGGAAGCGAAAGAAGCCTTGCAAGAATATCATCCTGAATTATCTCTCCCGAAAAGTCCTCAAAAAATATCTCTGATTCTTCTTCGTATACATCAAGGCACGCACCGCCGATTTTCATACTTTTGAGTCCGTCAAGCAACGCTTCGGCATTAATCAGCGCACCTCTTGAGGTATTGACAATTATAACTCCGTCCTTCATCTTTGAGATTGTGTCTTTGTCGATTATATAATGAGTCTCTTTTGTAAGCGGACAGTGAAGCGAAATAATATCGCTTTTTTCAAAAAGCTCATCTAAAGAAACATAGCTTATACCTGAATTTTCATCAGGATATAAATCGTATGCCAGGACATTCATACCAAAGCCCTTTACAATATTGTTGAATATTTTTCCTATTTTTCCCGTTCCGATAATACCGACGGTTTTGCCGTACAAATCAAAGCCCGTAAGACCGTTTATGCTGAAATTATAATCTCTTGTACGAAAATGCGCCTTATGAATTTTTCTTACGAGAGTAAGAAGCATACCCACAGCAAACTCGCTGACTGCATACGGAGAATATGCAGGCACTCTCACAACGCACATATTTTTTTCCTTAGCCGCCTTGAAGTCAACATTGTTAAAGCCTGCACACCGAAGCGCAATAAGCGAAATTCCAAGATTTGAAAGTATTTCTATAACATTTTTTGAAACATCGTCATTAACGAAGCAGACAATACCGTCACACCCTTTTGCAAGCTCTGCGGTGTCCTCGTTGAGCCTTGTTTCAAGATATTTAAAATCTATATCATACTCTGTTTTTAATTTTTCAAACCATATCTTATCATACGGCTTTGTATCAAAAAAAGCAAGTTTTTTCATAGTTGGTCTCCTTTTTGTTTTTCTTTTAATAATATTCCCGATTGAAATTAATTTATGCAACAAAAAAACTGATATCCTCTCAGAATATCAGCTTTTTTATTATAGGAGAAACTCCGAAGCTGTTTTCAATTTCATCTGTTGTATTTTTCTTTTTATTCCCTGTATACCTTCCGAGCATAATGAGATTTTTCGGAGTATCAAGCGGAGAAACAAATTCGGTTAAGGTCATATCATAACCGTTCTCCTCCAGAACCTTTACTCTGTATGCGTCTGTAAAAACATCGTTAAAGCGTTTTTTCAAAATAGGATGCTCCGTTATAAAAGAAAGCTCATCAGAAGGCTTTATCGTGTCTAAAAGCTCCTTATGACAGCAAGGCACAAACGAAACAACCTTCGCCCTGTTATTTACAGCGCAGGCAATTGCGTAATCAGTCGCAATATCACAGGCATGAAGCGAAACCGCCACATCCATCGGATTTTCAGGAACATAGCCTATAATATCCGCGCATACAAAATCCATATTATAATATTTGAGCTTATCTCTTATTTTTTTTGACGCTTCAACAACATCTTCTCTTATGTCAATCCCGGTTATATGACATTTTATCTTTAAAACATCGCACAAATAGTAGTTTATAAAAAACGAAAGATACGACTTACCGCAGGCAAGGTCATAAATATATATCGTCCTGTCCTTCGGAAGCTTTTCGATATACGGCTTTAATAATTTCAAAAAATTTTCAGCCTGATTGAATTTTCTTATATGCGAATTTTTAAGCTTACCGTCTGATGTCACAAACTGAAGCGCAGATAAAAGCTCAGCCGCTTTTGAGGGAGATATAATATGTTCTTCATTTTTTTCGCTTTTTATATTTTTAAGTAAAGCTGTGTTATCCTCATTTTTTGTTGTCATATTCACTCTTCTGTCATCAGCAGTCACAATAAGCGTTGATACTCTGTCACGAAAGGAAATATAAAACTCATCATAAAGCTTCAAGTCGTTTTTAAGTATTTCAATAATTTCAGAAAAAGCGCCTTCAAAAGCTTCCTTTTTATAAAAAAGCTTATAATTTTCTTCTTTTTTTTCAATAGAAAATTTATATTCTACCGTTCCCGATTTCAAGCTTCCGTCAGCATTAACGAAAATATCTTCATTTTCTTTTATTCTTTCGCATAAACCGCCGAGTAAAAACGACAGCTTTGAAACATTCTGTGCTTTCATATTTTCTCCCTATACATATTTATCAATAATATCAAGAATCGCTTTTTTCTGTTGCGGCGTCATATGACTTCTCAGATAGCTTTCTATGTATGCCATATCAGCATGGTCAAGTCCATCTTTAACGCGGCGCGCCATTTCGGGATAATCCGAAGAAGCCACACAGCTTTGCAGAATTGATATAATCTGAGTTTTGTCTGCCGGAGAAATAACTCTTATAAGATACGAAAGGTCGTATTCGTTAAGCTCTCCTATGTGAGTTTTTGATTTGTAAACGCCGTTTTTATTATTTTCGTTTTTCGGTGAATTGGCAGAAGCCTTGCTTTTATTTTCGGGCTTTTCGGTTTTTTCATCTTCACCGTTTTCTTCATCCTTCTTACCCGAATTTTCTTCTGTCTGAAGCTCTTCCTCGCCTTCCTTGTTTTCTGAAATAATATTTTCAGAAAGCTCCTCCGAAGTGCCTATGAGCTTATCAAGATTTTTCGCAACCAGGCTGTCAAAAACCTTAGGCGCAACAATATTATAAATCGGTTTATACAAAATAACGCCGCTAACACATAAAACAGCAATCACACATACAATTACAAGTAATACTTTAACAGGCTTTTTCATATCTTTAAAACCTCCGTTTACGGTAAAATAACTTTTATAACCTCATCGCCGATTGTAACAATATCGCCGTCGTGAAGCTTCTTTCCTCTTCTCGTTTCAATCTCGTCATTAACCTTTACAAGTCCGTCTGCAATAATCTGCTTCGCTTCTCCGCCCGAAGAAACAATGCTCTCAAATTTAAGCAAATCCTGCAAGGTAATATAATCTTCTTTTTTTATATAAAATTCTCTCATTTTTCCCACTCTTTCCTTCACATTTCTTTACTTTTTATCAGCTTCAAGCCGTTTTTCCATTATTTCGGTAACGGTTTTTAATACCTCTATTCTTGCATATTTCTTTGAATTTCCCGAAATTATATACCACGGTGCGTATTTTGTGCTTGTATTTTCAAACATAGCTTCGATAGCATTTGTATATATATCCCACTTTTCGCGGTTACGGTAGTCCTCATCAGTAAGCTTCCACGCTTTTAGCGGGTTATTTTTTCTGTCCTCAAATCTTACAAGCTGTTCGTCCTTTGAAATATGGATAAAAAACTTTATAACAACCATACCGCTGTTTACAAGGTGTTTTTCCATATGATTGATTTCTGTAAACGCCCGTTTATATTCCTCGTCTGTGCAAAAGCCTTCAATCGGCTCAACCATAACCCTGCCGTACCAGCTTCTGTCAAAAATAGCCGTATGCCCTGTTTTCGGAATATTGTTCCAGAATCTCCACAAATAATGGTGTGCAAGCTCGTCGGGAGTAGGCGCAGGAGTTGAAACAACTCTGTATCCTCTCGGGTCCAGACAGCTTGTAAGTCTTTTTATTGCACCGCCCTTGCCCGCAGCGTCCCAACCTTCAAAAACTATTACAACAGGAATTTTATTAAGATAAAAAACATTCTGCAAATCAAAAAGCTTATCCTGATAATATTTAAGTGATTCCTTATAATCCTTTTTGGAAATATCAAGGCTCAAATCAACATTTTCAAGGTATTTTGAAGCTGTTTCTTCGGAAATCTGAGGCTTTTCGGGCTTAGCCATAGCCTTTACTTCCTCAATTTTTGCAGATAAAGCGTCCTTAAAATACTGCATCATTTCAAGAGAAGCGACATCTGTATCGTTAGCGTCTATCATCTTCCATTTCGCAGAGGCTTTATCTGTTTTGCATATCATTTTCTCGGAAACCTCTAAATATTTTTCATACTGCTTATTATGCAGAAGGTCGTCCTCGGTAACTCTCCAGCGCGTCTCGATTTTGCTCATCAGCTTTTCAAGTCTCTTTTTCTGCTCATCTTTTGTGATATGAAGAAAATATTTCACCATAAGAACGCCGTCGTCGGTAAGCATTTTTTCAAAATTGTTTATTTCTTCAATATCGCCGTCAAAGCGCTTTGCGTCTACCTTTTTATCTATATGCTCGTTTAAAACTCTTCTGTACCAGCTTCTGTCAAAAACAGCAATCTCACCTTTTTTCGGAGTTTTGGTCATAAATCTCCATAAAAACGGATGTCTCATTTCCTCTTCGCTTTCGTCCTTTATCGTATAAACGCAAAAGCCTCTCGGGTCAAGAGGAAGAATAAGATTATTTATAAGCGCACCCTTTCCGCTTGCGCCCCAGCCTTCAACAACAACTACCGTTGCAATCTTCAAGGCTTTTGCAATTCGTTGCAATTTCGCAAGCTCTTCGGACAATACCTCAATCTCTTTTTTTGATATTTTTCTTTTCTCTTTTTTCTCTTTCTTTTCTTTTTTCATCTGACGGCACACCTTATCCTATATAATTTTTAAGAAGCATAATTGCAATAACAGTTTTCGCGTCCTTGATTTCGTTTTTCAACACCATTTCATACAGCTTATCTATGTTATGCTTTTCTACATCAAGAAATTCATCTTCATCAAGGTTTTGCGTTGCTTTTTCGAGATTTTCACCTATGAAAACACGGATTTTTTCATCTAAAAATCCAACCGACGGATAAAATTCACCCATATAAGTAAGCTTTTTTGCAATATATCCCGTTTCTTCAGTAAACTCTCTTCCAGCCGCCGCTTCGATTTCCTCTCCCCTGTCAAGCTTACCTGCGGGAACCTCAAGAAGCATTTCGGAAAAAGGAACTCTGTACTGCCGCACCATAAGAACATCTCTGTTTTCATCTATTGATATGACGCAAACACCGCCCGGATGTTCCACAATTTCTCTTAACGCTGTATTTCCGTCCTCAAGCTCGGTATCAACCAATTTAAGATTAATAACCTTACCCTCATATATAACCTTTTCATTTAAAAATTTTTCGCTGTGCTCCATTTTTTTCTACCCTTTATTCAACACTACTATTCTTTCAATCCCAAAATCATCATATATAATTTCTGTTTTTCCGTATTTTCTAAATATATTTTCAACCTTCAAAAACATATTTATACCAACCTCAACCGCCATAAAGCCGCCATTTTTCAAATATTTTTCCGAAAGCTCTGCAAGCCTTTTGTAAAACAGATAACCGTCATTGTTATCGGTAAGCGCAAGCTTCGGCTCATAATCTCTGACCTCTTCCATAAGAGTCGGAATATCTTCAACCGGAATATAAGGCGGATTTGAAAGAATAACATCATATTCTTTTTCAAGTTCTTCGTTTAATATATCTTTTTTCTTTATAAAAGCGTCTTTAAGTCCCAGATTTTTTCTGTTTTCTTCCGCCGCCTTTAAGGCAATATCCGAAATATCAAACAAATCTGCCGATATGTTTTTGCAATATTTCATAACGCTAAGCCCGATACAGCCTGAGCCTGTACAAATATCAGCAACCGACAGCTTTTTATCCCCGATACGCTCTATCGCATATTCACACAGGTTTTCCGTCTCACATCTTGGAATTAAAACGCCCTCTTCAACAAAAAACGAAAGAGACATAAACTCTTTTTTCCCTGTTATATATGCGCACGGCATATGGTTTTTTCTTTTTTCAATCAGACTAAGATAATTCTCCTTTATATCAGAGGAAGCTTCCTCATTGTAATATAAAGGAAGCTTTCCGCTGTCAATTTTCAAAACATATTCTAGAATTACCCTTGCGTCTGTTTTGGGGCTTTCTATACTGTTTTTTAAAAGTATGTCAATCCCCGTTTTATAAAGGTCTTTAATTTTTACCATTTCGATTCCTCGGTATTTTCAGGCAAAACAGCCTTAAATGCGGCAATTGCAACCTCTATCTGCGCTTCGTCAGGCTCTCTTGTTGTAAAATGCTGAAGCCATACTCCCGGAGCTGAAATAATGCGGGTAAGCTTGTTGTCGTGTCTGCCTGCAAACTTAATAAGCTCATAGGATATACCTGCAATAACAGGAAGCATAATAATTCACCAGAGG